>CALFNB010000491.1 GCA_937902425.1 uncultured Acetobacteraceae bacterium
CGCAACACTCGCTACAGGGCGGCACGCTACTGCCTTACCCCGGCCGGACTTTCACCGGCTGGAAAGCGCCAGCTTCGCCTGGCGCTCTGAGAATGTTTTTTTAGCATCCGCCCGATCGTGTTGTCGCTGGCGCGCGCGACGATGCCGCGCTCCACGACCTGGTCTTCCAGCAGTACCAACGTCCCGCGTGCCCGGCCTTTGGGCGGCGGGGAACGGGTCAGGGCGATCAGTTTCGCCTCCGCCTCGCCGTCAAAGATACGCCGGCGGGCGGAGTTCGGGGAATGATGGCGCGTCAGGGCACCGTCCATGCCTTCTTCAACCAGTCGTTGGCGCGTGCGGGCGACTGTGCTGGTGCTCAGGGCGGCGGCGATCTGACTGTCGCTCCATCCCTCGCCGGCGTCCGAGACGTCGGCTTTCAGCAGGATGCGTGCTTTCTGTTGCTGCCGCGCGGGGTGCTTTCCCTTCTTCATCATCGCGTTCAACTGATCACGTTCCTCGTCGCTGAGCGTGACAACGTATTTTTAGACGACGATCTCTTTCCTGGCCACGAATCCGCTCCATTGTTTGGGGCGGAACCATCGAGTCAGAGATTGACTGCGGAATCAAGGACGTGGGGTAGTAGGCGGCGCGGAGTCGTCTCGCGCCGTTTCCCTGAAATGGTATTTGGCGTCAGCGGTTCGGCGGCCTCCTGGCCATCGCCCTCGCGGCGGACACGGTGGCGGTCCATTCCGTGACCAGCCTGCTGTCGGTCGCGCCGGCCGTCATGGCGCGCCGTTTGCGCTGGCTTCTACTTTTGGTCATTCCGGGTCTTTGGCGGACGCCAGCAGACGCAGCAGCGACCTTGCCTCGAACGCCGTCAGGTCCGGATAAAGCGACCGGAGCCGCGCCACCATCCCGCTCACATGCGGGCAGGCGAAGCTCGTGCCGGTAAAAAGTTGCGTGCCGCCACCCATCGCCGGCGCCTCGACATAGACGCCGCGCGCGGCGAGTTCGATTGGGCTGCCGAGGTCGTAGCGCAGGGATTCGGGGTTATCGAAGCCTTCCATGCCGACCGCGAGGACAGCGGAAAAGTGCGCCGGGAAAGCAACCTGACCGAGGTTGTTGGCGGCGGCCACGATAATCCGGCCCTCGTAGAATGCCCGATCGGTCAACGCCCCGAGGCGGCGCGTGATGCGCTCATCCGTCGTGCCGAGGCTCATGTTGATGACGTCGTAGCCCTGGTCGAGCGCGAAGGAGAGGGCGGCGATCAACTGGTCGGCCGTGCCGCGAGCCTCGTTGCCGATAACCTTCACGCTGTAGAGTTCGGCCTCCGGGGCGAGCTGCAGGATGATGCCGGCGCAGGCGGTTCCGTGGCCGATACTGTCGGTCAGTTTTGCCGGTACGCACCGCACCCCCATCCGATCCGTAACGACATCGAACTGGGCTCGCACGCGGCCGGCGAAGGCCGGGTGCGTGCCGTCCACGCCGCTATCCAGCACGGCGATCTTGACCCCCTTGCCGGTGCCGGCATGGAATGCATGCCGTAGCTGTTCCAAATCGACGATCGCCCGCAGCGCCGACGACGACCGGCCTGACGGAATCTGGGCTATTGTCATCTCACTCGCCCCGGTTCTCGATCAGCGCGCTGACGAGGGCTTGCACGACACGCCGCTCAGCCTGGGTTAGCGACGCGAGATCGTCCACGAAGTCCGCGTCGAGCGCCCCCATGTGATCAGTGTCCCGCGCGCCCGTCCCGACCAGCCCGGGGATCAGCCCAATGGCATGAGCCATTTCGGTCGCGAATGTTTCGGCCCGTCGCAGTTCCGCCATGCTGAACGGCGCCGGGGCGTCCGCGTCACGCGCCGCGCGGTTCACCAGTGTCAGCACGCCAAGAACGCTACGCTCGGCACACGGGATGGCGGCGAACTCGCGCGTTCGCGATGCCACCCGCTCGTCGATGGCCTTGTAGTGCTGCGTTTGGCTCGCCGCGTCGGCGACCGCGATGGTTTGCCCGGTGCGAAACGCGATGCCGGAAAAACTCGCGTTGATCGGCACCAACGGCACGTCGGGCCGCATCAGCGCGGGGTTGCTGGAGGCGAAGAACAAAAGGTCGGTGTCGTTCGCCGGCAGCAGGATCGATGATTCGGCCGCACCAACCTCGGCGCACAAAGCCGACAGCGTCCGCGCCAGTTCCTGCCGCGTCGCCGTCATCAGGCGTTCCGTCAGTGATTCGTCCATTCAGCCTCTCTGCCGGGCATCGTGACCCGGGTCCTCGGCGAGGAATTGCGCAATCTGCCGGGCTTTGTGAGTGTCGGCGATACGTTCGCGCCAAACCTGCCACGGTCGCAGATGACTGGCCAGCCTGGTCACCACGGCCGGTGCGATGTCCCCAAGAGAAAGTGGCGGCGGCGCGGATGCCGGGCTTAGGCAGAAGTCGATCAAATCGCTTTCATGGCACCGCAAACTTGCGAGCCCGCCAGGATCGTCGTCCAGCGGTTCGGCGGTCCGGGGCGGCTCCGTCTCCGGGCGGCGTGCCATGGGGCGGCGTTCCCGGGTCAGGACGCTCCGCGCCCGGTGCGCGGCGTTCACGATCGCATCGAGCGGAAACAGGTCGTCGGTACGACGGATGACGATGGCCCGTGCGGCGGTAACCTCGACGAGTTGCGACAGCAGCGCCCATTCCGCCTCGTGCTTCCCGGAGGTCGCCAGCATGGCGATACTCTCGTGCGGCAGGCGGTTCATCATATCGGCCGGATCAACGCCCGTCTCCGTCGCGACGCGTTCCAGATCGACCACGCTGAGCAGCAACTCGCAATCGGCGAGCGAAACAATGCGGCGCAAAAAGGCGGCATGGTCACAACCAGAGCGCGGCGCGGCGATGGCACAGCCGGCGGGCTGCAACAGGAACGGATGGCCCAGAGCATTACGCGCGGCGCTGTAACGAGCCGCCATCCAGCGCGCGGCTGAGTCCGTACTGGGCAGGCTTTGCGGCACGCCGAGGTCACGTCCCTCCAGACCGCGAAAGCCGATCACGTCGCTGTAGAGCGTCGTTCCCGCTCGCTCCATCAACAGCCGGATCCGGTCGATCACTCGCGGGTCAGGAGCCGGATCATCGGGTCGTTCGACAGAGCCGAGCGAAAGCGCGCTGCCGCGCCAGATGCAGGGGCGCGCCGCCGCGATGTCGCGCAACCGGGCGTCCATCGGATCGAGCAATGCGGATTGCGCGGGATCGATATAAAGATCGAGCGGCAGTTCGATGAAGTCGTAAGCGTCGAGACGCGCGATCATCACCGCGTGCAGGAAGGGGTGGTACGAGAGCCCCACCCCTTCCGCACAGGCGCTTTGCCCAGGCCAGGTGCTATGCGCGACCATTGGCGCGAGCCTGAGACAAGCGGGGCCGGCTTAGTAGTTCGGCCAATAATTGCCCCACGACGGCACGAAGTTCCGCCACCACCAGTATGGGTCGACGTCACCCTCACCACCCTGCGGAGGTGGCCCACCCGTGGGGCCGCCGGATGCAGAGGGGCCGCCGGATGCACCGGAACCACCCGCGAAGATTTGCACCACGACCTGTCCGCCCGGCGCGGGTGGGCCGCCGTGCCCACCGCCCGGTCCCGGGCCGCCACCTGGGCCGCCCTGCGGTCCCGGCCCGCCGGACTTCTCAAGCAGTTCCTTTACTTTGTCGCGCGGCACCTCGAACTTCGCTGCCTGGTCGTCGGGCACATCGTAAAATTTGCCGTCCATCGCTCGCAATATCGCCATTTTCCGCTCCTGCTTGTTATTTGGCCAAACGGCACTGTTCGCCGCTGTACCGTTGTGGTACCAACGCCCGGGTGAGCGAGGCGTGACTGACGCCTCCGTGTTGGGGTCGCGCAAGGATTTGACGGTGACACTTGGTTTACGGAATCGCTGTAACGGCCGCGGGAACTAAGCAATGGACAACGCACGGAGATCGTCCGCGCACCAGCGTGACAGCGCAATTCCGAAACCGTTCCAACCAACAGTACGCCTCCTTATCGTCCAGCCGACGCCCTTCTGCAATATTAACTGCTCCTATTGCTATCTGTCCAGCCGGTCCTCACGGGCAACGATCGATGACCGGACACTGGAAAATCTGTTCGCGAAACTGTTCGCGTCGGGCTGGGTTCGCCGCCGCCTCGACCTTGCCTGGCACGCGGGGGAGCCCACGGTGCTCCCGGTCGCCTTCTATCAGCACGCTTTCGCCATCATGGAGCGTCACCGTCCCGGCAACCTCGACGTGTGTCACAGCTTTCAGACCAACGCGACCTTGCTGACGAAGGCCTGGTGCGGCTTCTTTCGCGACGCAGGCATTCGCGTGGGCGTGAGCGTTGACGGCCCGAAACACATCAACGACCTGAGCCGGGTGAGCCGTTCCGGTCAAAGCACGTTCCCCCGGGTGCTCGCCGGGATCCGGCTGTTGCGCGAAGAACGCGTGCCGTTCCACGTCATCACTGTGCTGACCGGCGAAAGCATGCGCTCCGCGCGCGCGTTGCACGACTTTTACGCTGCCGAGGGCATTGAGCATGTCGGGTTCAACGTCGACGAATCCGAGGGCGAACATGTCTCGGGGCTGGAACCGGGTCCCGCTTCCTGGCGGGCCTACAAGGATTTTCTCGCGGAATTCTGGAGCATCGCGGCGCGGGAGGGGCTGGTTAAATCGATCCGCGAAATCGATTACATGGTTCGTGCCGTCTACCAGCAGCCGGTCCGCCGGATAGACGCGGCGCCGCGCCGTGGCAATATGCTCGTCGAGCCCTTCGCCGTTCTGAATGTCGATCACCGCGGCAATATCGCGACCTTCTCGCCGGAGTTGCTGGGCCAGGTGAACGCCGACTACAACGATTACATCATCGGAAACGTTAACACGGATGCTTTCGCTGCCCTTCCGCACAGCGGCGTGCTCGCCAAAATGTCCGCCGATATCGAGGCGGGCGTCGAAATGTGCCGCGCGCGATGCGGATATTTCCACGTCTGCGGCGGTGGTGAACCGGTGAATAAAATGGCCGAGAACGGCACGTTCGTGAGCGACGTGACAAGCTACTGCCGCATGACGCGCATGGGGGTCGCCGACCTTGTCACCACCGGACCAAATGCCGGCTGAGGCCGCTCCGAAGCGCGCCGCCCGACCCGCGCCGGAGCGCATCGCCGGGAATAACCCCGTGCCACCGCTCAGCGTATGGCTGGGCGTCTTCGCGCCCGCGTACCGCGGCCGAATGGCGGGGCTGATCGCGCTCAATGTCCTGTCCGCCGTCACGGTGTTCGTCGAGTTGCAACTTCTGCGCGCACTGACGGTCGTGCTCAGCCGCGTGCCGTCGCCGGCGGACCTCAGTTGCAACGTGGACGATTGGATCCGGTCGGGCTTCTCGCTCGCCCCAGCGCCATGCGGGGCAAGTCTGCCGGTTTTTCTCCTGTGCGCGTATTTCATATCGGTGCTGGCGCAATCCGGCGTGGACCTGGCGGCGTTCGCCGTCAGCAGCCGGCTGACCCAGCGCGCCCGCCACGACGTCGAACGCGAATTGTTGCGGAATCTGTTGCAACAGGACGACGCGTTTTACGTGCGCCGGTCGCCGTCGGAGATCATCAGCCGGCTTGGTGGCGACCTTCATCGTGTCGGCGGACGGCGGCAGATTGTCACGCAGGCGTTCTCAACGGCACTGGCCACCATCGCCGTCGCGGCCGTGCTCATTCTCCAGAGCTGGGTCGCCGCCACCATCGGCCTCGCCATGTCGGTGGTGGGCGTGCTGGTCTCGCAACCGACCATTCGCAAGCTGCGCGACCTCGACCATGAGGCGATCACCGCCGACGAGCAGGTGAAGGCCGCGTTCGAGGACACGCTGCAAGGCGTCGCCGAAATCCAGGTCTCCGGACTGCTTGGCCGCGTGCTGGAGAACTTCGCGCAACGGCAACGAGTTCGCGACCGCGTGGCGCTGATGAACGCCGACCTCAACAATCAGAACACCGTGCTTCAGCGGTTGACCTTCGCCGTCGCGTTCATCGCCGTTCTGGCGGCGTTCGTCTTCACCAGCCTGTTCCGGGCGAGCGGGGCGGACGCCGATACCGGAGCCGCCACCGCTGGGCTGATCGTCGTGCTGATCGCGACGCTTCCGCAACTTTATTTCCGGTTCGGTGAACTCACGCAACTATTGACCCAGTTCCAGATCGCCGACGTCTCGGCGATTCGCCTGAAGCAGTACGAGGCACCGCCGCCCCCGCCAAGACGGGCAGCCGCGGAGGCTGAAGGCGCGATCGTGCTGTCCGGCGTGCGCTACCAGTTCAGCGGCAGCCAGACGGTGCGCGGCGGAGCACTCGGCATTTCCTGCGCCATCCCGGCACACGGTCTGACCGGCGTGGTCGGACCGGCGGGTTCCGGCAAGTCGACACTGATCCGCCTGATCCTCGGCCGTCAGCGCCTGCTGGATGGCACGATCGCCTGTCCTGAACCCGGCCCCGAAGGATCGCCTTTCGTCTATCTGCCGCAGCGCCCGGTGCTGTTCGATGCGCGGCTGCGCGACAACCTGTTTCTGGGCCAACCGGATGCCAGTGCCGCGGCGCTCGAGCCGATCGCCAGGCGGCTTGGCCGGCTTGGTGTGCTCGACCTGATCCGTCAGAAAGGCCTTGACGCATCGCCCGCCGAGGGGACGGAAAGCAGCCCGGACCTGCCCGCGATTCGTCGCGCCTTCCGCGAGGCGGCTTCGACCGCCTTGGGGGGGCCGTTGCAGCCGCTTGGCGAGGGCCATGCCGCGCCGCGTCAGATGGCGATCGAGAACCAGCTCGGCTGTGCCGTGGATCAGGCGGCGCTGGCGGATCGCCTCATCTCGCAGCCGGGCCGGGAACCTGTCCGGGCGCTGTCGGCGATGGACTACGGGCGGGAGATGGCGCCTCACGCCATCGCACTGATCCGGCAAACCGCACCGTTGCTGGCCCAGGCGAGCAATCCGGATGACTATAATCGGATCGCGGCGGTGAAGCTTGACCCGGGGATCTGGCAGCTTCGCTCCGCCGCGCTCGATATGGTCATGGGCGCCCCCGACGCGCCGCCTGGTGGCCAGCCGCACCCGCTGCTCATCGCGGTCGCGCTGTCGGCGCGCCTTGAGGAACTGGAGAATACCGCGATGCCGGTGGTGGACGCGGCGGCGCGCGTACAGTTGACCATCCTGGCCGCCGGCATCTCGTGTCCGCTGCGGGCGGACCGGCTCAATCCGTTGCTTAGCTGGCGCGAAAACCTGCTGTTCGCGGCGCCCGATCCGGCCAACACCCGCCGGTCCGAGCAACTCGACCGGGTGCTGCTTGAGCATCTCGCCGGCGTGCCGCTGGATGCGGCGGTGATCGAAGCGGGCCTGGACTTTCCGGTCGGGCGGCAAGGCGGGCGCATGTCCGGCGGGCAGCAACAACTCGTGGCGCTGAGCCGGGCGTTGCTTAGTCCGGCGCCGGTCCTCGTCCTCGATGAGCCGAGTTCGGCGTTCCATCCGCGGCTTCGGCTCGACCTCATCGGCGTGCTGCAAGACGAGGCGCGGTCCCGATCGGTGATCGTGATTACCCACGACATGGACATGGCGCGCGGCTGCGATCAACTCCTGTTCATGCACGACGGCATGCTGGCGGGCCAGGGGTCCTGGGCGCACCTCGCCGCGGAGAACGATGCGTTCCGGGATTGGATCGCCGAAATGAAAGTGGCCGAATGACGCTTGAAGAACGCCTGCGGGCGCTGATCGAAGTTCCCGAGTTCCGGGACATGGCGGCCGACGCCCGCGCGGTGCTCGCGGCGGCGATGCGGGAGGAATTCTTCGCCGCCGGGGAAACCGTGGTCGAGGCTGGTGAACACGCCGATCGGGTGTTCGTGCTGTGCGAGGGCAGCCTTGTGGTGACACAGCCCAGGCGTGCCGGCGTGGTGCGGACGCTCGAACGCGGCGCGCTTCTGGGGGAGCTTGCGTTCTTCGAGGACGAAGTGCGCACGGCGACGGTTCGTGCTGGCATCGATTCGGTGTTGTTGTCGTTGCCGTTCGAGAATTTTCGCGCTTTCCTGATTGCCCATCCGGGCAGTGCGCTGATCCTGGCGGGGCGGATTGTTCGGGTGCTGCGTGGTCTGGAGGCGGAGGTCGCGCGACGATCGGCCGGATCGGCTCAGGCGGGCGGGTGAGCATTTCGCTCGGACGGCGTTCGCCGGGCCTGGCTGATCACCCTGGGGCCGATGCTTTGGCCGTGACCGGAGATGCGTTGGCAACGAGAACATGTCTACGCATAAACCCCGCGAGCGCGTCACCCCGTCCTTCGGCGTGACGGTTGGATCAGGTCAGGGTGAAAGTACTCCGGGACCTTTACCGTCATGTATGACGCTGATAATGGACAACCGCCGTTGGTTGGTCTGACAGACGGCAGCGACGCGGAACGAAAAAAGAAAAAGGAGCGGTCGGCGGATGTTGGAGATTCTGCGAATTGTCGGGCCATTTTTTACCGGATTGTCCGTGGTATTTGTTGCTTCTTATTTTACTCGATCCATGAAAAAAACAGATATGGTTCACGCTTTCGATGTGCGGCTCGATACGATAAGGAATTTCCACCATGAACTCGTGAAGAGAACGATCGCGAGGGAGGTTTCGAAAGTCAGTTTCGACGCGGCCGATGCCGCCGACGGTCATCACTATTACCGGCGGTTTTTCCGCTTGCAGAGAGATCAATTTCTGGCATTCCAGTCAGGATACATCGACAAGAAAATCTACGTTGAGTGGATGACATGGCGGCGTCATGAGTATTTGGGCACCGAGCCAGACGTTCTGGGAGTGACATATGCTGCCGCCTGGACCGCCTGGAGCAAGAGACCGCCGCTTGAGCGGCACATATTTATTGAGTTTTTTGATAAGGTCCATAATTCAACGAAACCGGTGAAGGACGTCGTGCACGAGTATTCACCTCCATGGCATCGTAGAATGCTGCCGCGTTAGAGCGCCTTCCACTGTTCTTCGCGTGACCGGACCGGGGCCAACCGCCGCGGACTATCGGCATTTCACGTGGCTTCACTGGACCTTTCGATGATCCCACAATCGTTGCTGCTCTGCCTGGCGTCCGTTCCGGCTTCACGGCATGAATTGGCATCGCCGCCTCAGGTCGAGCCCGGATCAATCGTTGTATTGACGCGTGAAAGATGCATCGAGGTAACCATACCTCCTGGGCATGACACTCGCGGCATCAGCAACCATGTGACCAGATGGCCCCAACGCCCCGATGCTTCAATCGAATCGCGGCCGGCGGCAACCCGGGTCACGGCCTCGGCGAAAAGCCGGGCAGGACCGTTTGGCTCTCGCGCGACCTGACCGGCGTGATCCTCGTATCCGGCACGGTCAAACCCGCCGTCATGCCTTCCCTCGAACACGAGCCGCAACCCAAGCTCCCGCCCGCGGGATCGGGCGATGACGAGATCGGACCAGGTGGTCAGACCGGCGATCGTTCCGCCGTCCCGCGGGAGCGCACCGCCATACCACAGCCGGGTCGCATCGCCCCGGGTCGGCAACGTCGCCGCGCCATGAGTCCGCAGGTAATCCGCGAACGCGCGAGCATCGGTGTATCGCTCATCGTAGATCACCGTGAGGCGGCCTTGATCGCCGACCCCGGCAAGGGACCAGCGCGGCACCATCAGCAAAATTCCCGCCGACGCGGACCGCAACATTTCACGCCGGTGAATGGTCAGTTCCCCCCATGCGGCTTACGCTCCGACTCCGGCCGGGTGAGGTAACCGGCGATTCTGTCGAGCTCATTGTCCGTCAGGTCGACGCGGGTTTGCGGTGGCATGCCCCCGATGCCATTGCGCACGACTTGTTTGATGTAAGCGGCGTCAAGATCAAGACGCTCATCCAGCAGCGCGTGATCCGGGCCAAGACGGCGGCCCAGCATGATGGTCCCCGGCCCCATCTGAAGATGACAAATCCCGCAATGCGGATTGAACAGTTCCGCGCCGGATGCCCGCGTGACGGGGCTCGCCGTATCGGCGGCTGACGGTCGCGCGACCGGCGTCAGCAGAAAGCTCAGTACGACGATTACACGCGCGATCAAGGCCGGCCCTCCCGATAGGACTTAGGCCAGATCCCGTTTTTGCCAGGCGCCAGAATGCCGTTCGGATCGAGGGCATCCTTCACGGTTTCATTGAGGCGCATGAGTGAATGATTGTTGAAGTCGAACGTGTCCGCGACATCCCGCATGAATGTGAGATGTGTGCGGTATTCGCCGTAACCGTCCTTCGCGGCGTCCGCCACCATCGCGCGAAACAGTTTTTTGGCGGAATCCGTCATCGCGTTATCGTCGCGATCATAGATAATGAGATTGATGTTGTTGATATGCCGCTGGCCCATCGTGAACGACGTGTAGAAATCGAACCCGGCTGCCTCAAACCGCGCCTTGTTGCGGCGGAATTGCGCGAGCGCCAGCTTACCGTCGGGCGGCATGACGGGCGAGAAGCCGACATGTCCGCCGCGCCCGCCTCGCCAGTTCGTGGTCTGCAACGATAACAGCCCCGGGACGCCGGCGCCGGATTTTTCGATCGGCTCGCCGCGGTGCCATGTGTCGAACCGCGGCGGCTGCTTCAGGTGCGGCGCGACCGCTTCACGGATCAGGCGAGCATGCACCTTGATCACGTCCGGGTGGCCGAACAGCGTTATCGCGGAGCTCCACCAGCCGGTCTTGTAGTGCGCGATCATCTTCTTCGCGACCTCGTCCGGAATGGCGCCGGGGCCGGTGTACCAGTCCTCGCGCCGCGAGAATACCGTCGCGTAACGGAGGAAACTGCCAACGACCAACGGATGCTCCACGATTCCACGCAACCGGAACCGGGCCATCGCGTCGATGAACCAGCCGATATCGTCCGGCTCCGGCAAATCGATCTGCACGTGAATCGTTGCTTCCGGCTCGGGCATGAGCCAGATGCCCGCTTGTGTCACCACGCCGAAATTCGACTGCACGAACAGCTGATCCCAATGCGGTCCGAAACCGAACTGGTAGTTGTGCCAGGTTTTGCTGTTGGCCATGGCGCCCATCCCGGTACGCACCACCTCGCCACTGGGCAGCACGACCTCCAGCCCGCAAAGTTTGGCAGTGTTCTCGCCATAGGGCGTGTAACCCAGACCACGGTCGAGCGCGTTGCCGATGAGGCTTCCCCAGGCGTTGCCGGGCACCGACATCCACAGCGGAATTTTATTGTCACGCAGATAGTCGAACAGATCGAAGAAGCCGACCCCCGGCTCGACCACGGCGTAGCCAGTCTTTTCGTTGACCTCAAGAATGCGCTTCATGCGGCCGAGGTCGAGCACCACACTGCCGGAAAGCAGCGGCGCTGCCTCTCCATACCCGAGATTTTTGCCGCGTGAGACAGGCCAGAGTGGGATCTTGTGCTCGTTCGCGATGCGGAGGACGGCCTGAACTTCCTCGACCGATTTGGGTGCCACCGCGGCCGATGGGACGTGGTCGGTGCCGTCGCCGACCGCGTAGGCATCCATGTAGGTCGTACGGTCCTCGTCCGTCGCGAGAACCCATTCGGGACCGACGACGCGCTCGAAATCGCGCAAGGCGCGATCGAAGACGCTCCGCGGCACGTTGGGGGGAAGGACCAGATCCATGTGTTTCCGTGGTCTCTGTGATCCGCTGAACATAGCATGTACGGCGATCGCCGCGAATCCCGGTTGCGCCGCATAAGCGTCGAGATCAGCGCACAATGCGCCCTTATCGTCATCCTCAGGCTCGACCCGAGGATCCTTGCACGCACGTATCGTATCAATTCGAGCCGATTTCAGTGGGGCAACAGCATGACGCCCGGGGAGATTTCAACCACGCAAGCCCGTGGGGTCATGCCTGACATGGCGGAAAATCAGCCCGTGTCAAAACAGTCCCGCTGTAATTCGGAAATGCACGCCTTTGTCCTCCAGCGAATTTCCGACGTCGACACGGCGAAACCCTTGTCCGTAATAAATCTCCGCGACAACGCCCGACCCAATCAGCCAGCGAAGACCAAGCCCGATGCTGGAAAGATTCGCGAATGGCGGTGATACCCGACCCGTGTTCCAGCCGGTGCCGTGGTCGTAGAATGGCACCAACTGGACGGTTCCCTCCGTCTCGTCTTTGGTAAGCCTGGGCAACGGCACCCTGCCGATCGGCACGCGCAACTCAAGTGTGCCCGCGAATGCATTGTCGGACGCCGTGAGATATTCTCGATACCCACGCACGGTCGACAACCCGCCGAGGACGAACTGCTCGATCGGGAACAACGGCGCGCTGCTGAGCTGCAGGCTTCCGCGCGCCAATATCTCCCAGTCCCGATATATGCGGCGGACGTATTGCGCCTGGCCCAGCCAAGTGAAGAATTGTCCGGTTGGTTTTGTACTGGTAACGGTCGCGTCCAGAGCGTCGATACCCAGGCTGAACGTCGAGCGCAACGCCAGAACCCGCTCCGCGTTCTGGTCGAGCCAACTTTGATAGAAGCGCAACGCGGTGACATTGGTGCGGCCATTGTCCGCGCCGGCCACGAATGAAAACGGCTCGTTCAGCAAGAACGTTTGGCTCTCCCGCCATTCCAGGGACAAGCCCAGAGTGAGGTTTTGCTCGGGGGTGCGATAGAATGGGCGGCTGAGGCCGATGCTGATGCTCTGGTAATGACTCGTTATGTTCAGCGGTTGTAACGGTTCCGAGATCACCAGAGAATCGTTGATGTCGTAACGAAGATTCACCCTGGTGTCGTCACTGGCGATCGGAAAGGAGTAACTGATCGCGCCATCGTTCAGCGCCTGGCTACGACCGTATTGCACCGCGAGCAGGTCGCCAATGCCCAGAAGATTGCCCGCGACTGCCTGCATTTGGCCACGCACCTCGCCGACCGTCGGGGACTGGCTGTTGGCGATCTGCATGGTCAACGAATATGGCGGCAACTCGGTGACGTCACCGGTCAGCCGTGCCTCTCCGGGGGCGAGGCCGGGCGAAATGTTCAGATTGAGCCGGCTGAGGAATGGCTCCTGCAGCAGGATCTGCTGCTGACGGCCCAGATCTTCGACGTTGAACGGAACGGAAATGCCGCGCGAGAGACGGTCGGTCAGATAGGAGGTGCGATAATGCCGGTTCCCGGTCAGATCGATCTCGGTGAGCCGCCCCTCGACGACCCGTAATGTGAGCACGCCGTCGCCGATGGTCTGATCCGGGACGACGGCACCCGAGTTGATGTAGCCTCGATTGACATAAAGCAGCGTCACCTGTTGGCGGATTTCATCAATATCCCCCAAACCAACCGGATGATTGAGGAACGGCGCGGCCACTTTATCGATCGCGGCCTGATCGAATACGGTATTGCCGATAATTCTCACGCCTTTAAGTACGAAGATGGCCTGGTTCGGCAGATTTGTTCCGGGCGGAGATGGTTGGGGAGGGATGGAAGGGTTCCCGGGCCGCGAGGGCAATGCCGGTTCAATCGGCGCAAGAGCGGGTGCGCTACCGCCGCGGCGATCAGGCAACGGATTCGGTAACGAGTCCGATCGTGCGGCGGGGACGCCAGGTTCAATGGCCGATTGCGCGGCTGCCTGAACGATAAGACAAAGCGTCACGCAAAGGTAAAGCAGCGGCAACCGGCACGGCGCCCAGGTCGCATGTTGTCGCGGGTCTCCGCGGTAAAACGGACGTCGGGACGCGCGCCGGGTCTGACGAGGCATCCGCTATCTACATCCCGTTGAAACAGCGCGCGGCGCGGACGCCAGCACGATCGATGCTTCAGATGCCTGATTCCGTTGATCGCGAACCGGACGGTCGGCGATGTAAAACCCGGATACCGCGCTGTCCGCGTCCTGGGGCAATCCGCCACGCCCAGAGGGCACAAGGCTGGAGCGCTGCACGGCACCGCGCCCGCCGCAACTCTCACTGAGCAGGGGCGCCGCTGATCGTAACGTTGAGGGAAGCACGACCAGGCTACTGTTCAGGTTTAGTTGCGGGCCCGAAATCGCGATCTCCCCGGAAACGCCAAGCTGGGAACTGGCGGTGATGGAGCTGTCGGCCGACTGCACGATCTGATCCGCCACGATCGAAATGTTGCCGCCATTACCGCCGACCGCGTTGGCCTGGATAACGGCTTGGTTAAGAATCAGGAATCGCGGGTCTATAGCGATATTGCCGCCGTTGCCCAGGGCACCATCGACCGACGTGGTGATCGAACTCCGGCGCAGGGACATGATGCCCGCCACGTTGATCGAAATGTTCCCGCCATTGGCGACCGACGCCTCGGTTGAAATGGTCGCGCCGTCAAACAGGCTGAACTCCCGCGCGGACAGGCTGATCGAGCCGGCGTTGCCGATGCTGGTGGCACTCGCGGCGACGCCGCCGGCTGTTGTGATGGCGATCGCCCCCGTGGCCGCGATCATGACATTGCCGCCTTGGCCGCTGCCAAAGGTGGAACTGACGATCAACCCATGATCCGAGATCAGAACGGCGCCCGCGTTCACGGTCAGGTTGCCTGCGTTGCCGCTGCTCCTCTGGAACGCCGACGAGGTTATGCCGCTCGCGACGCCCGAGATGGCAAGGCTACCGGCGGTGTTGATCGTCATGTCGCCGCCGCGTCCGCTGCCGAAGGTGGCGCCAATGATCAGTCCTCCCGTCGTCAGATTTGCCTCGCCGGCGGTCAGCAAGATCGTGCCAGCATCACCGATTCCGAGGGCGGCGCTGGAAATGAAGCCGCTTTGCGAAACCAGCAGCGAACCAGTGGCGACGTTCACGTTGCCCGCGTTCCCGCTGCTGCCCGCTTCCGCCGCGGTAGTAATTCCGCTCGCGGCGCCGGAAATGATCACGGCACCGGTGGAGACGTTTACATTGCCCGCGTTGCCCGTGCTTCCCGGGTTCGCCGTGGTGGTTATCTGGCTCGGGGTGCCAGACAGGGTCAGTGTGCCGCCGGAGTTGATCGTGACGTCGCCGCCGCGGCCACGTCCGGACGTCTGGCTGGCGACCAATCCGTCGTTGGTCACGCTTATCGCGTCAGCGTTCAGCACGATCTTTCCGGCGTTACCGGCTCCCGCCGTGGAACTGGAAATGTGGCCGTTCCCGGTGATCAGCAAGAAACCCGCCGAAACGGCCACGTTGCCCGCGTCGGCGCTGCTGCCGGTGACCGCCGCGACGGTGATCCCGGAACCTGAAATGGTCAGTGACCCGGCGGCGTTAATCGTCACATCGCCACCCCGGCCGCCGCCGAACGTGGCGCTGTCAATCAATCCTTGATCGGACAGCACCATCGTGGCGGCGGTCAGCCTGATCTCTCCGGCATCGCCGGTGCCAAAGGTGGAACTGGAAATCTCGCCCAACCCCGAAACCCGCAGGAGACCGGTGGCGATCGTGACGCTGCCCGCGTTGCCGGTGCTGCCCATCCCCGCCGAGGCGAATATTCCACTCGACGCGCCCACTATTCCGCTCGCGGCGCCCGAAATGGTAACCGTGCCGCTGGCGCCGATACTCACATCGCCACCATGGCCGCTGCCGAACGTGGAGCTGCTGATCGATCCTCCGTCGGTCAGGACGACGTCGTCAGCGGTAAGGATAACGTGGCCCGCGTCACCGTTTCCAATCGTGGAACTGGAGATGTCGCCTTGCTGGGAAATCAGCACCGAACCGGCGGTCACGGTCAGGTTGCCCGCGTTCCCTCCGCCGCCGAAGGCGATGATGCCGCTCCCAGCGCCGGTGACGGTCAGCGTGCCGGTCGCGCTGACCGCGATATCGCCGGCCCGGCCGCTGCCGTGACCGGAGCTGCTGACCGTTCCGCCTCCGGTCAGGTCCACGTTGCCGGTGATGAGAGCGATGTTGCCCGCGTCACCGCTTGCGATGGAGGAACTCGAGATCACGCCACCATCCGACACTTGCAGGGACGCAGCGGAGACGGTCACATCGCCCGCTCGGCCGCTACCGAAAGTTGAGCTGCTGATCGATGCGCCTCCGGTCAGGGCCACGTCGCCAGCCGTAACCACGATCTTGCCCGCGTCGCCGGTTCCGAGGGAGGAACTGGTGATCAAGGCACCCTGTGACAGGCGCAGGGAAGCGGCGGAGATGGTCACGTCGCCCGGGTTGCCGCTGCTGCCGGCGGTCCCGGACGCGGTTATTCCGGATGTCGCTCCCGAAATGGCCACAATGCCGGAAGCATTGATCACCACATCGCCACCGCGGCTGCTCGCGTAGGTGAAGGTGATAATCGATCCTCCATCCGCCATGTTCACGTCGCCGGCGGTCAGCGCGACCGTGCCCGTGGCGCCGGTTCCATGCGAGGCACTGGTGATGTCAGCGCCCTGCGACAGTTGCACGGACGCCGCGGAGACGGTCACGTTGCCCGCGTTGCCCGCGCCGCCCTGGTTCGAGACGCTTGCTATCCCGCTCGCGGAGCCCGAGATACCGAGTGTGCCAGTGGCGTTGATCGTCACGTCGGCGCCGTGGCCCACACCGCTCGCCGAACTCTCGATACCGCCGCCGTTCGTCATGAAAACGTCCTGAGCGGTTAGCACGACTTTGCCCGCGTCACCGGTGCTTCCGGGGTCCGCCAACGCATATATCCCGCTCGCGGTCCCGCTGGGGGCGCCCGCGAAGGTTATTGAGCCGATCGCGTTGATCGTGATGTCGCCCGACTGGCCGGAGCCGGCGGTTTCACTCTGGATGACGCCGCCGTCCGTCACGGCCACCGCGTTCGCGGTCACCGCGATCTTGCCGGCGTCACCGGTGCTTCCGGTGTCCGCCAATCCGTATAATCCGCTCACGGCGCCCGAAATGGTCAAAGTGCCAGCGGCGTTGATCGTTACATCGCCGGCCCGGCCGCTCGCGGCGGTGTAGTTTTCAATAAATGCCCCGCCCGAAATCTGAATGCTCCCGGCGGCGGGACCGCTCGTGCTCCCGTTGTTTATCGCGATGCCGATGGCACCCCCGTTGCCGGTTCCGAACGCCAGTGTAAGGATCTGGGCGCCGTTGGTCATCGCGAGCGAACCGCCGTTGATTGTGATCGAACCGCCCGCTCCCGCCATGCCGGCTGCCCCGGTCGTCGTGGAAAGTAACACGGTCGCGGCGCCATCGAGAGCAATGTTGTCCGCCGTGATGCTTATCGGGCCGCCGGCACCCATGTCGTGTGCCACCGTCTCGATCTTCGAATCGTTCCGTATTAGCAATGACACCGTGTTGACCAAAAGAGCACCAGCGTTTCCCGTGCTCAGGCTACCCACTTTAACAGTCGACGCGCCATCCACCAGGACCTGCCCACCCGCGCCGGTACGGATAACAATCCCGGCGCCCGCGCCCGACGCGTTCGCCAACGCATGCACGGAACTGCCATTCGTGATCCCGACAGCGGTGTCGCCGTGCAAGGCGATCGTACCGCCGGGCACGGAACTGTTATTGTCCGCGTCGATCGTGCTGGCGCTGATCGTTACTGTCCCGCCACGCACCTTCACACTTCCGCTTCCGGTCCCGGTTGGATCGCTGACGACGATCTGCGCGTTGTTGACCAGTACGGCGCCGCGGCTGGTCACCGTCGCTTTCACCCCGCTCCCCGGATTGACCGGGATCTCTCCTGGGCCGGCGGCGCTGGCGATATGCACGGTACCGCCCGGCGCCGAAAGCGTGCCGCCGCTGATCGTCACCGGGCCTCCCACCAGGCCCAGAGTGCCCGGAACAGGGCCAAGTGTCGCGCCATTCACGGTGACGGCCATTGGAGTGGATGAAAGGAAGCCGAACGCAGCTGGCGGCGCGGTGGTCAGTGTGCTGGCGTTGGGATTGGTCGCCTGGAACCGGGACCCATCGCTCATTCGGATGTAGTCGGCCGAACTGGCGTGGAAGCCGCCGCTGACGGTGACGCTCGCATTCGGTCCGAACACCACGCCGGCGGGATTGATCAGATACACGCTCGCCCCCGGGATCGTGGACCGGAGCGTGCCGTTGATCGAGGAAATCGTTCCGCCGGTGACTCGCCCGATCACGTTACTGACGTTGGCGGCCCCGCTGAATGTCGCTGTTTCTCCCTGCGTCAGCCCGAACAACCCGAAGCTCTGAAACAGATTGCCGCCCTTCTGCTGGCCCAGGTTGGCCCCGATGGCATAATTGGGACCCACAAGGGTCTGGGCTGGCGAGAGCCGTCCATCCACCGTGATATTTTGTCCCGCCGCATCGGCTCCTGGCAACGCCAGGGCGGCGGCGATTCCCGCGGCGAACAGGCTTCGGCCCAGACACTTTCGGCTCGCAGGGTAAACCATGGTGTGATGCCTCTCCCCACATATCCATAGCAGTCCGCAACCGGATGTGGAGTCACCGGGCGTCGATTCGTCTGAACAATTAATATCAGCCGGCGGAATGATTGACTCTTCGCCGGTCCCGCCGTCATGGCCCGGCTCGATTGGTCAAGGCAACCCCGGGCCACGCGAAATTGTCACACATCCGGAAATGTGAGACCCGGACCAGCCGGACCCGGTGCGGTGGACCGGACCACTGGCCTACTTCCCAGCCTGTAACCCGGCCTTCCCCAACAGCGCGGTAAGCGCGGAACCTTTGTCACGTGCATAGTCGCGCGCCGCGAGCGCTACCTCATCGTACCAATAACCATTCTGCTCAAATAAAGCGTGTTGCTGTTCCACCGAAGCTGCCCGGACAGCGTTGTCGAACGCCGAACCACCGGGTTTGTACTGGACCAACGCGCTGGCCACGAGATCGCGAGCAGGTGCTTTCGGGTCAAGCCGCAGCGCCACCGACCACACGTAAAGCTGGTTGGGGTCCAGCCGGACATTGAGGGTGCGCAGATCGATGACGCCAAAGCGAGAGAACGGCCGCGGTAGCTCCAGATCCGCTAACGGCCGCGCCTGGCCCCGCATGCTGACGGTCAGGCGGAGCGATCCGCTCGTCGTGCCGGTCAGCAGGTAGCACAGCGTGGGCTGATCGGACGACGTAAGGCCCACGCCCCGCGCCGGCGCGACAAGATCAAGTGCCAGGTTTTGAGCCCCTTCGCGTATGCCGCGCGTGGCGGCCCCGACCCGGCCCGTGGGTGCCCCTCGAGGCTGCAACGTGTCCTGATCGTCCTGGTCGACGGGTTGCTGTGCCATCGAGCCTGGAGACGCCCCGATCCCCGCGAGCATGCCGAAGACCGTCTTGGAAAATGTCCGCCGTGTCGTCACGACATCAATCCTTCCCTCATAGCCAGTTGCCGATCAGCAGAAACGGCGCCCAGTACGCCGGATGGCCCAACAGCGGATCCTCGATGAGCTTTATCTGTGCCGCCTGCAGAGCACGCGCCTTGGACATCGAGCCGTTCTGAAGCTGTTTGTAGAACTCAACGACCAGTTGTCCTGAGGCCTCGTCACTGATGAACCACAACGTCGCCAGCACGCTGCGTGCGCCGGCTTTCAGCGCGAGCCCGGCCATGCCAAGTGCCGCGCGATCATCGCCGACCGCCGTTTGACAGGCACTGAGTGTCAGCAATTCAAGGCCCAGGTCTCTGAAGCGGGCGAGTTTGATACTGCCCTCCAGATCATCCAGGCTGATCGGACCATCGTAAGCCAGAACGAAGCTCTGGCTTGGATCGCTGCCTAATTGGCTGTGCGAGGCGATATGCACCATGGTGTAATTCACCTCCTGAAGCTCTCGGGCGAATCGTTGCCGGGTGAAGGCGCTGTTCAGCAGGTTGGTGCTCTGCTCCACCCGGCGAATCCCAGCGAGCTCCCGGGGCACTTTCGGCAGGCTCGGGAAGCCGTCCCGGCTCTGGGACATGCCCACAGCCAGCATCTGCCGGGCTTCAGGGGACAACGGTCGCGGGTCAACCAGACGCAATCCGGGCACCGTCGCGATCGCGTAACGCTCGATGAGAAAATGTTGACCGTCGTATAATGCGGAGAGAGGAACCGTGTGCAAAACACCATCAGGCACGAACACCAGGGTGGTGATGGCAACGCCGGCAAGTCTTGCTTCAATTGGCCGCATGATCAGATCATACAATCGCTTCGCTACATCGATGTATTCGTTGGTGGCGCGGCGTTCGAGAAGTTCGCGGAAATTGTCAACCTCCAGCTTCAAATTCGCTTCGGTGATGGGAACCGTGATCTGGATATCGCGTCCGGCGGCGGTCACCAGCAGTTCCAGCCGGTCAGGCAGAATGACCGGGTAGATCACCGCGGTATCCGTCGCTACGGTTTCGATGCCGCGGTTCCTTGCTTCAAAATTGGTAATGCAGGGATCGCGAAAGTAATCCTGTAGCTCGGTCGCTTTAAGCTGCTCCACGACATCGCGCACCTCGTGAAGCAGCGCGGGGGCCTCCCGGCTGTCATCGCGGGCACGGCGCAGCAGCAGATCGGCGAATTCCAGATACACCGGTCCGAAAGTACTTCGGAACGAAGACTGACCATCCTGATATCGAATCGGGATGTCATGCCGGATCGATTGAAGCGTGGAGACCGCGCGACGGTATCCGGCGAGTGCCACCGTCGTATCGCCGAGGGCACGATCGATCCGCGCCTGCTGCCATTCCCAACGGAACGCGATTTCCGACGCGTTGGCCTGCCGTGCCCGGAACAGCGCCAGTTGCGTGAGGCGAGAAGCCTCCTGCAAATGCCCGGACTGGAATTGCAGGCGCCCCAACCCACCCAACGCCAATGAGCCAAGCGCCGGGTTTGCCAGGTGCTCGGCGATGGTCCGGCCAGCGTCCAATGCGGACGCCGCGGTTTCCTGGAGCGAGGGTGGCGGACGATCGCCGGTGGATGCCGCTGAACCGGCTGCTATCAGCGCGAATCCAACCTGATAAGTCGGGTCCAGATGGACCAGCCGGCGCACGGCGTCGCGCAACAGAGTTTCCGCGCGAGGGATATCCTTGTCGCTCAAGGCAAGCCGCCCGGCGTTCGTCTCGGCGATTGCCGCCAGTCCCTCGTTGCCCGCCGCTTCGGCGTAACGGACGGCATTCGCATAGGCCTCCGCCGCCTGCGCTGGCCGGCCCGTCGCGGTGTAGAGGTTGCCGAGGTCGTTCGAACTCGCACCCATCATCGGCGCATCGTTCAGGCGACGCGCCGCGGCCAGACTTTCCAGCAACAGCGGTTCCGCCGTCGCGGTTCGCCTTGAGGCCAACGCCAGATTGCCCAGGGCACCTTTGCTGGCGGCGAGGAGATACTGGTCGCCTTGGAGGCCGGCGATGGCAAGCGCGGCTGACAGGTCGTCGGCCGCTTCCCGGAAATGTCCCTCCACGCGCCAAGCCTCACCACGGCGAGCCAACGCGTCGGCCTCAAGCCGTTGATCCCCGGCGGCCCGGCAGAAGCGGACCGCGTCCGTCCAGTACCGGGTAGCGGCGGCGGAATCGCCAACTTTCAATGCGCTGGTGCCTCGTCCAATCAAATCAAGCGCGGTCCTACGATCTTCAACAGGATCAGCCCGGGCGGGAAAAACCGCATGCGCGAGGATCAGAGCAGCCATGAGCGCGAGCCACTTAAATGCCATTATTTTTCACTCATGACGACCTCGAATCCCGTTTCGCCCGCGGCAAGCCGCGCACAATGAAACGCGATGCAGGGGTCATCGGGATAATCCCGCCGGAGTGCCCGGAACAGCGCCTCAGCCTCGGGATGACCGTTTCGCAGGGCTTCACAGGCAATCTCATAGCGTTTGATGCCCTCCTCGTCCGCGCACTGATCCGGCGTGAGCGGAGTGGAAACAGACAAAGCCGCTCGTCGGCCCAGTAGCACGAACTCGCCCAACGGCCAAAAGCGATGCCGCGCGCATCTTGCGGCGGTGTCCCCGGAAACCGCTATTTTCGTGCCGATTCGCTTGTTCAGCCCTTCGACCCGCGAGGCCGTGTTCAACACGTCGCCAATGGCACCGTATTTCAGTCTGTTGCGCGTGCCGATATTGCCGACCATGGCCATTCCAGAATGCACGCCGATGCGGGTGGCCCCCCAATTTATACCATGCGCCTGCTGCTCGGCCATGAACCGTGACGCGAATTCGTCAATCCGCAGCGCGGCCGTCACGGCGCGATCGGCATGATCGTTCTGAATCTGCGGCGCACCGAACAACGCCAGGAGCCCATCCCCCAAAAAGTCGCTGATCAGGCCACCGCTCTCCATGATCGCTGATGTAACGCCATCAAAATAATCGTGCAGCAGAGCCGCGACCTGCGCCGGGGGCGTTGCTTCAGAAAAAGCGGTAAACCCGGCGACGTCGGTGAACAAGGCGGAAATCTCTCGATTTTCGCCGCCGAACTCCGGTGATTTTTCGTCCTCGACGAGGTTCTGAATAATGCGCGGATCGAGATAGTGCTCGAAGCTTCGCCGGAGCCTGATCCGGTCGCGAATGCCGACCCCATGCAGCACCCATATGTTGCCGGCGGCGGAGCCGATCCAGGCGATGCCGGCGGCAACACCGGGCAGGATAAGTCCGCGGCCAAACGCGAAATATCCAATGCCGGATATCAGGCCGACTCCCGTCAGCATCACGATGAAAATCATCTCGACCGATGCGACACGCAGCACGATCAACGCGGCCGCCATGGCGCAGGCCCAGATAATGACCGCCTCCGCGCCATGTGGCAACGAAATCCGGCTCGCCGATTCGCCGGTCGCGATGCGGATCAACTGGTCCGCCATGTACGCATGCAGCATGACCCCTGGCAGCGACGCGCCTTCCAGGCCGGTACTGAACGGCGTCTCCACGCGGTCCGGAACGCTCAGGGCGTCAACGCCGATCAGCACGATACGATCACGAACCAACTCTGCCGCTGACTCGCCGTTCGTGATCTGATTGAAACTGAACCGCCGGAAACGGTCTGGTCCGCCGCGAAAATCGAGTAGGGTCTGGTAGCCGGCGGCGTCGACCCTCGCGTAGGGTCCCCATGGCTCACTTATCAGACCGATATGACCGCGGCCCAGTACCAGGCTCCCGTCGTCCGGCTGGCGGAAGCTTTTGCCAAGATAACGTTGCGCGAGACGCGCGCCCAGTGTCGGAATTGTCCGTCCCGTATTGGTATCCTCGGCCGCGATCAATCCACGCCGGACGACGCCACCGGTGTCCGTGACGACATCCGCCAGGGCACTCTGGCCAATGGATGCCACGACCGGGGCCGCGACGCCTTTGTTGCCTTTGTCGGCCAACTTGAGGGCCCATACGATCTCGGGATGCTTCGCGCGCAGCGTGGCCAGTTCTTGATCACCGGGTGGCAATGGCCGGTCGCGATAAAGGTCGACGGCTACCGCGCGGGCCCCCCAACCGGTCAATCTCCCTAAAAGGATCGTGAGGTCGGCATCCCGCAGTGGCCAGCCATGATCACCGATATCATCTTCTGTGACAGTAACGAGAACGACGCGATCGCTGATCCCTGCTTGCGACCAAGAAACGACCAGCTGGTCATAAATCGCCAGTTCCGCGAATTGCAGCCCCCCCAGCTCGCGGCAAAGCAGCAAGACCGCTGAGAACAACTGGGTCACGAGCAGAACCCTGCCCCATCCGCGGCGCCACCGCCACCGTCTCCATCCGGATGGACTGACCTGGCGATCGGATCTCGGCGTGGAGAATGCCATCCCCGCCATGGTGTTCGCCGATCCATGGTCAGCGGGCGCTTCAGAGCGTTGGCCGGGTTGTTTCGAGGGGCCGGAAAGGCTCATTGGCATCCGACAAGGTCCATGGTCATGTCATCGCTCATCGCAGATGCCGATTTTTTTCGTCCCCGGACGGGGATGCGGCTACTGAGACATCTACACCTGATCCGTTTATTGACATACCCAGCGGCAAAAATCAGGGCCCGGAATCAGTTTCGTGAGCCGGTCCGCCACGCCGGAGCCCATCCCATTCCGGGGGCAAAGCCAGGCGTGGTCGGCTATGGTGAGGAATGACCACCGAGCACCCGGCCCCATGGCTTCAGTTGAAGGTCCTGTTGCGGGACGTTCATCCCGCGGTCTGGCGCTACAAGAGTCACACATCTTTTTCACCTGGCTCCTCGCATGGTCCATCCTTGATGTATGGCCTTCATGCGAAGGAAGCCTTGGAGCATCACAACCGGGCCTGGCTGAACATAGTACCCGGTCCAATCGCCGAGGCGCGCGCAAACCCACGCGCCATAGGCCAGCGATCCTTTGGGATGAGGGTTCTTTTGTTTCTCGGTCCGACCTTCAAGGCTGGCGCAAATGGCTTCCATGGCGGACTGATCCTCGGGATCGAATACATCTTCCAGCGGCCGGCCCGCGGCGCCGTCACGTTCTCGTACCAGTTGCAACACCTGAATGGCGGCGATCAGCGTGGCGGCCGTCAGGTTCTCAAACGGCCCGCCATCGGCGACGCGGACCGCCTCGATATCGAAACCTTTGGACTTCATCGTGCGGAACAATTGCTCAATCATCCAGCGCGCGCGATAAAAGCCAGTGATTTGTTTCGCATCCGTCAGAGTGGTGACCGCGTGCGTCGTCAGCAGCCGCCAGTGCGCTGGCGTGACACCGGCCGGCGGGTCGATTTCGCGCGCCTCGACAAAGGTCAGCGTGATCTCCGGCGGCAGTTTGGCGGCTTCGCCCGGCACCTGGCGTCTGGGCCGATTGATCGTGACCTGGCGCGCGCAGCGAAAGCACGGCCTGACGGGCGGGCCGTCCGGGTGCCGCGGGCACGGTAATTGTCTCGCGGCCGAGTTCGGGCAACTGGTCCGTGCAACTGAAGAGGGACGTGCCATCCGCCAGCGCACGGTCCTGGGCCGCGCGGATCAGCAGGTCCACACCCT
>CALFNB010000492.1 GCA_937902425.1 uncultured Acetobacteraceae bacterium
CGGTACCAAGCGCTGAAGATCGTTATCTGCCTCGTTTTTGGCGGCGACATGCAGGAGCAGGTACGTGGTGCGGTCAAAGGCTATATCGACAAAAACTCCTCCGAGACAATCTCGTTTGACGAGTGGAACGGCGACAAACTGGCGAGTTTGCTGCTGCAAGGCATCCTACGCGAAGAGATTATGCCCAAGGAGCTGCGATCTCACGTCCAGAAGGCCGTTGCTCTCGTCGATGAGCCGGACATTGCGTATCAGCATTTCGGACGGCTTGTGTATGAGCTAAGCAAAGGTGCGACCGACGGCAAGGGACGTGTCAGAACCGCGCGCCAGCTGTATATCGCGTTGTGGGTACTGTTTGTGTGGGCGCGCGATATCGAAAATGTCGAAGCGCCTTATCGGGCCAGCGAGTTGGTGCTTCTGAAAATCTGGGATCTGCTGCGACCGTACATCGGGAAAAAGTCGAGCGTTGCCGGAAAGGCAATCACGGCCGTATTGGCCTATACAATTCAACTCCACATCACGATCGCAACCGAATTGTTGGAGCGAAAGATATTCCCGCATGTCGGCACGCAGGACGGCATCTCGATGGCGATTCAAACACGCACGTCCGTCGATGTGAACCTCAAGTTATTCGATATTCTGGGACGCATCGCGATGACTGGTATCTGGATTCACTGGCTCATCGAACGAGACACGGATGCAAAGCGCCGTTCGGCCGCGCAAGATCAGGTCGCGCCGTTGGCGACCTTGGGATATCAGCTCATTAACAACAATCGTGCGTTATTCCTGCCCCTGCAAGACCAGCAGGCGATCGAGATTGCACTATTCCTGGTCTTGGTCGGCGCACTCAAAGGCAGTTGGAACGACGCGCGCGCGTGGCTGGATGAGATGGCCGAGAGGCTCGTGTTTTCGGTCCGAACGCATGGCCGCTACCCGTGTGTGTTCACTGAATACCGCGACCTCGTCGGCCATCCGCGGGAACAGACCGATGACTATCGAAAGGAAGCCACGTCAGGCTCAATTTTAGTGCCGCTACTTGCCGCATTTCTGTCGGCGTTCGGCAACCACGAAGCCTTGGGGCAGCTTGCCGAGCTTAAAGCTAAGGAACTGGCGCATTGCACACTTCAGCAGTGGTTGCCGGACAAGTCGAGTGAGGATAGCATCTATATTGGTGGCACGGATCATGGCGTGGCACTTTGTGATTTACCGCTCTCGGCGACCGGCAACGAACTTCTCAAAACCGTGAGGGACGCCTGCAACCAGTCAAAGGACTTCGGCGATCTATCGGCGATTGCGACTGACTATTGGCCGATGATTCTCACGGCTTGTCGCCATTACCGATTTCCGGTCCCGCCCCAGTTTTGGATCGATATGGTCGATCCAACAGCCTCGTCCTGAGCATTTGGCATTTGTACGTTCCCGGTTAAAGTATGTCCGCATAAGGTTGCCAGCGGCCCACCGCGAAGGCGATGCTCATTGTCCGCTCCCCACCCGTGGCAGACATTCAACCTGACCCACTACCAACCCACGCCAGCCCTTCGCGCCCGTGCATGTAGCCGTTGATCATCGGCACATTCCCATTGACCGCGGCCAGATGCGCCATCGCCTCCTCGGCGTCGATGCGTCCATCCAAGGTGTCCCGGAAAATCCGCGCCACCGCCGCCATATCCACGTCCTGCGGCGACAACCGGAAGCGGCGCACGCCCTTCGCGATCAGATCCGTCATCTCCCGCAGCAACACGACATAACCGTGCGACATCGTCTGGGTGCCGTTGATGGCGACGATGTTCTGCCCGTCCAGCGTGTCCACCGGCAGCCCGTCCGGCTCGCTTTCACAGGCGAACTGGCAATTGTCCTTGTGCAGACCCCGCGACCGCGCCGAATAACAGCGCGCGGAGACCGAAAGCACCTGGCGGCCGAACACGATCGCCTCGACCTCCATGCCGCCGGCATGGGCGGCGAGCACGCCGATGCCGGCCGCCGACACTTCCGGCGGCGGCACGACGCGGATCGCACCAAAACGCGCCATATACGCAAGGCTGCCTTCGTTGAAGAGGTTGATCAGCGGGCCGATCACGTGCGGCCGCCCGCACAGCACGCGCAAACACGATACGTCGTTCGCCTCCACCAGGAAGCCGGCATCGCAATGATCGCGCACCGCCTCGATCTCTCGCGGTGAGGTAACAAGAGCGAGCGTGGACAGCACCACCTGCTTCCCCGCCGCCTTCAGCCGTTCGGCGATCTCCGGCAGATCGGGCTCGGAGAACGGTTCGCGCTTCGAACAAACGACCTCGCCGAGATGCACGCAGTCGACCGGTGCTTCGTCGGCGATGCGGAAATAAAAGTCGCGCCGTTTGTCGCGCGCCCAGTGGAACAGCAGGGGGCCAAGCGTCAGTCCGATCATCGCCAGCCCTTTCGATAGGCGCCGAAGGTTTCCTTCTGGCCCTCCACGATCCCACTGAGGTCGATGTCCGGGATGGGTTGGCCGCGGCCCAGAGCATCCAGCACGGCACGGAAGGCACGCACCACCTGGGTGACATAGGCGCGGCTGCGCTGCCGGCCCTCGATCTTCAGAGCCGTGACGCCCGCCGCCTTAAGTCGCGGCAGTATATCGATGGTATTGAGGCCGACCGGTTCGTCGAAAATGTAGGAGGCAACCCCGCGGGTCACCCACCGCGCTTTGCACGGCGTGGGATAGGACGCCGCCTCGCCGCGCTGGAAACAGTTCATCGTGACCCCGCCGAGACGAACGCGCATCACGCCATCCACCTCGTCATAGGCGACCTGCTCGGCCGGCGCGCAAACGCCGTCGCTGCTCGGCGACCTGCCAGTGAGATACGACGACAGGATGCAGCGTCCCTCGGTCATCGTCCCCAGGCTGCCGAATGCGAAGACTTCGGCTTCGACACCCATGCGTTCGACCAGGTGAGCGATCTCCCGCACCTCCAGAACGCGCGGTAGGACGGCGCGGCGTATGCCGAAATTCTCCCGGTAGAAATCAAGCGACAACGGGTTGCAGGCCGCCGCCTGCACCGACAGATGCAGCCGCAGATCGGGATGCCGCCGGCTGGCGTAATCGAGCACGCCGATATCGGCCAGGATCACCGCGTCCGCCCCCAGCGCGGCCGCGTCATCAACCGCGCGATGCCAGATTTCGATCTCGCCCGGCCGCGGAAACGTGTTGACCGCGACAAGTACCTTGCGGCCACGCGCATGGGCGAAGGCGATCCCCTCCGCCATCTCGTCGCGGTCGAAATTGAGGCCGGGATAGTTGCGCGCGTTGGTGGCGTCCTGAAAACCGCAATACACCGTGTCGGCCCCCGCTTCGATGGCCGAACGGAGGGCGGCGGGCGTGCCCGCTGGGCAGACCAGTTCAAGGTAAGTGACGCTCACGCCTTTGGCTCCCCGCGGCGCCGGACAGTGGCTTCAAGTTTGGCGAGGCGCGCGCGCAATTCGATGATTTCGGCCGCGTGTGCCTTGTGTTCCGCGACCGTATCGTGCCCGCCATGCGCCCCGCGGTGGATGGTATCCCGCCATCGCGCCAGATGGGCCTTGATCCGTTCCACGCGGCGGTCGACCCGCATGACCAGGCGCCGACCGGGGGTAGCCAGCGGACCGGACGCCGCCAGCGCATCGTCGAGCAGGCTGATCGGTTCGCCGTCGAGGATGTTGCGGAAACCGACCGCGACCGCGGTGTCGCCGGTGATCGCCACGTCGCGCGCGAAGAACAACGTGTCGGAGTCGATCCGTCCTTCCATCAGATACAACAAATTCGCGAGACTGCCCGTGATGCGCGCCGAAGCCGCCTGGTCGCCGCTGGCAAGCGTCAGGCGCGAATTATCCGCGGCGATGGTCAGCAGAAAGCAGTGCGGCGTGTCATTCGGCTCAAACAGGATGGTGGCCGGCGCCAGACGAGCGAGCCGCTTGAACAAGGATGCGTGCCGGTGACGCATCGAGCGCATCGCCAGACGCAGCCCCGGCGCCAGCAGCGGGGCAGGCACGGTATGCAGCGCCGCCTTTATCAGGCTGACCGGGGTCGGCAGATCCTGGCTCATGGCATGCCTTCGGGAAGGGTCGATGATTCGAACACCCGGGGTTCCGAGGTGGCGCATCCAACGCCCAGGGAGTCGTTGCACCATTGATGCAGATCAAACGATACGGCGACATGTTGGCCGATTATGATCGTGCGTATGTGAACGGCCCTTGTGAATGATACGCGGCTTGCTTCCACGTCGCGACCGGGCGCGACCGGGCCATGACGTGGGACGGCGCGTGTGGTCGTGGTGGGGGGGTGCCGGACGGTAATACGGGACCGGGCGGCCCTTATCGGCTTGACATCGACCGACTGAATGAACCATCGTTCAGTTGAGAGCTTCGGTCGGCTGACGGTGCCTGTCGGAGCCAGACGTGCGGCTTTGGGAGGAAACTGATGACGGGGCGCCTGGCACGGTGCCGGAAGCGACGACCGAACGGCGGCGCTATCGCGGCCCACCGCGCCGCGCGGCGGCCCCGATGCTGATCCAGACCCTCAATGGCCTGGTCTATGGCGGGTTGCTCTACGTTCTCGCGGTCGGCCTGGTGCTGATCTTCGGCCTGCGCCGGGTGGTGAATTTCGCCCATGGCAGCCTCTACATGGTTGGCGCTTACGTCGGCTACACGGTGACCGCCGTGGCCGGTTTCTGGGTTGGCATCGTGGTTGCGGTCCTGGTGCTGACCGGCATCGGCGTCATCCTGGACCGGCTGGTGTTCCGTCCGTTGCAGGATGAGGACCCGATCGTGACCATGCTGGTCACATTCGGCCTGCTGCTGGTGCTGGAGGACGCCGTCCGCACCATCTGGGGCAAGGATTTCCTCACGGTGCAGCCACCGCCCCTCCTGGCCGGTGTGGTGCACCTGACCGGCACCAGCTTCCCGGTCTACCGGCTGGCGGTGATCGGGGCGGCGATCCTGGTGGCGATTGGACTGTCGCTCTGGCTGCGCATGAGCCGGGTTGGCCTGTATGTGCGGGCGTCCTCGGTCGATCCGCTGACCACCGGCATGCAGGGTGTCGACACCGAGTTTCTGTCGGCGACGGTCGTGGCGATCGGCTCCGGGCTCGCAGGGTTGTCGGGCACCATCTCCGCGCCATTGGTGGCGCTGTCGCCGTCGATGGGCGGCTCCATCCTGATCGACAGCTTCGTCGTGGTCGTCACCGGCGGGCTCGGCAGCTTCACCGGCGCCTTCATCGCCGCGATGTTGATCGGCCAGGTGCATAATCTTGGCGTCGTGTTCGTGCCCGGCGCGGCGTCGATGATCCCGCTGGTGTTGATGGTGCTGGTGCTGATCTGGCGTCCGGGCGGCCTCGTGAAAGCCGGCGCATGACCGGAAAGGCCACGCGCGCCCTGGGGATCTGCCTCGCGGTGGGCCTCGCCGGCGCCCTGGTGCCGCGCCTGATCGGCTCGCCCCTGCTGCTGACCCTGCTGACCCAGGCGGTGCTGAACGCCATCCTGGCCACCGGTGTCGGCTTCCTGGTGCGCCAGAACGGGCTGGTCAGCTTCGGCCACGCCGGTTTCTTCGGGATCGGCGCCTATGTCGTGGCGCTGTCCGGGAAATACCAGGTGATGCCGATCGAGGCGTCCCTGCTGCTCGGCATTCTGGGGGCCGCCGGGTTGGCGCTGCTGCTCGGCGCCGCCATGCTCCGGCTGGCCGGGGTGGCGTTCTCCATGCTGACCCTCGCCGTGGCGCAGGCGCTCTATGAACTGGTGCTGCGGTGGCGCGGCCTGGCCAACGGCGACGATGGCATCGCGGTCCAACTGCCGCGACGCATCTTCGGGCTGGACCAGAGCGTGTTCCAGCAGCCCGCCAGCATGTTCACGATCTGTTGGATCGTACTGGTTCTGGTGCTGGCCGGCCTGGCACTGCTGATCGCCAGTCATTTCGGCACGCTGACCATGGCGATCCGGGAAAACGAGGAACGCGCCCGGTTCATCGGCTATCGCACCCTTCCGCCGCGCGCCGTCGTCTATGCCATTTCGGCGGCCATCGCCGCTTTGGCCGGGGCATTGTTCGCGCTCTACAACGGGTTCGTCACCCCGGATGTGCTGTACTGGAGCCTGTCCGGCGAAGCGCTGGTCATGGCCGTCATCGGCGGCACCCGCGCGGTCTGGGGACCCGCTCTGGGTGCGCTGATCTTCTTCCTGTTCAAGAACGCCGCCGGCGACCTGACCGAGCATTGGCCGGCGATCATCGGCGGCACGCTGATCGTCGTCACGGTGCTGCTGCCGCGCGGCGCCAGCGGCTCGGTCGCGATGCTGATGGAACGCGTGGGGATGCGCGCGCCATGAGCGAGTGGGCACTCGAAGGCGACGGCCTGACCCGCCGCTATGGTGGCTTCGCTGCGTTGGACGACGTCGCCATCGCGCTGCGTCCGGGGGAGATCCGCGGCCTGATCGGGCCGAACGGCGCGGGTAAGTCCACGTTGATGGATCTGCTGTCCGGCCGCGGCGCACCGTTGAGCGGGCGTGTCAGGTTGTTCGGCCGCGACATCAGCGCGATGCCCGCGCGCCAGCGGCGGCGCGCCGGCCTTGCCCGCTCATTTCAGAAAACCAACATCTTCCCCGATCTTACGGTCGCGAAGCAGATCGGCCTCGCCACAAGCGCCGCTGAGATCGATAATTCAGTCGAGGTCATGGATGCGCTTGGGTTGACCGCACTGCGGGACCGGCGCGCGGCCGATATCTCCCATGGCGACCAGCGGCGGCTGGATGTGGCGCTGGCGCTGGTGGGCCGCCCCCGCGTGCTGCTGCTGGACGAGCCGGCGGCCGGATTGACGATGGCGGAATCGCTGAACCTCGCTTTGCTGCTGCGCGAACTCGCCGCGCGCTGGCAGGTCACCGTGCTGATCGTCGAGCACGACATGGAGGTGATTTTCTCCATCTGCAGCCATCTGACCGTCCTGCAACTGGGCCGCATCCTGGCGGAAGGCACGCCGGAGCAGGTGCGCTCGATGCCGGAGGTGATCACCGCCTATCTCGGGAGCAGCGTGGCATGACACTGTTGTCGCTGCGGAACGTCGATGCGTATTACGGCCGGGCGCAGATCCTGCACGACGTATCGGTGGAAATCGCGGCCGGCGAACGGGTGGCGATTCTGGGACGCAACGGGGTAGGCAAGACCACGATCGTCAATGCGTGTCTCGGCGTTGCCTCGGTCCATCGCGGCCAGATCGCGTTTGGCGGCCGGGCGGTTTCGACCATCCGTCATTTCACCGCCGCGCGCGCCGGGATCGCCGTGGTGCCGCAAGGACGCCGGATCGTTCCAGGTTTGACGGTAAAGGAAAACCTGCTTCTGGGGGGCGCCGTGAACCGGAAAGGGGCCTGGACAATCGATACGGTGTTCGAACTTTTCCCGATGCTGCGGGAGCGCACGGAGATGGCCGGCACCGCGCTGTCAGGCGGGCAACAGCAGATGCTGGCGATCGGCCGGGCGCTGATGGCGAACCCGGATTTGCTGGTGCTCGACGAGCCGAGCGAGGGCCTGGCGCCGGTGATCGTCGACGGGCTGGCGGACACGCTGCGCGACCTGGCCGCGAGCGGGACCGCGATCCTGCTGATCGAACAGAATTTCGGTCTCGTACACCGCGTGGCGGAGCGCTACTACCTCCTGTCGAAGGGAGCGATCGTGGAGACCGGCTGGCTCGCCGGCCTGTCGATGGAGACGCTGAAAAAACATGTAGCCGTGTAATCGGAGGAACTGACAATGCGAGTAAACCGGAGACAAATCCTGCTCGGTTCGACAGCGGCGGCACTGCTCGGTGTCACGCGCCCGGTCCGGGCTGCCAAAGACGGGCTGAAAATCGGCGTGCCCACCGCGGTGACCGGCCCCTATGCCGATCTGGGCAATCAGGCCAAACGCGCGATCGACTTCGCGATCGACGCGGCGAACGCGGCCGGCGGTGTCGATGGCCGTGCGGTGGAGGCACGGTATCTCGACACCGAGGCCAAGGCCGATCTGGCGATCCGGCAGGGCGAGAAGCTGGCGCTGTCCGGCTTCAATATTTTGATGGCGGCGATCGCCTCGGGTGAGGCACTCGCGATCGGTCCCCAACTCGCGCGCTGGAACGCGCTTTATGTGTCGACCATCAACAAGGCGGACGACATCACCGGCAAATCCTGTAACGCGAGAATGTTCCGGGTGAACCATCCGGACTCGTCGGACGCGGCCGTGGTGCAGCCGTGGTTGAAGCAACAGAAGCAGAAGAAGTGGGCGATCCAGGCGGCCGACATGGCCTGGGGGCGCAACTCGGGCGAGAGTTTCGGCAAGGCCGCGAAGGCCGACGACCGGACCATCGTGATGGAAAGCTATTCGCCGTTCGGGACCAACGACTACGCGCCCTATATCCAGAAGATCGTTGATTCGGGCGCGGAAGGATTGTGGGTGGCATTGGCCGGACGCGATGCCATCACGTTCGCCCAGCAGGCGCGGCAGTTCGGGCTGCTGGACAAGGTGTTCACCGCGGGGGTCAGTTTCATCGCCGATAACCAGGTGAAGACTCTGGGGGCCGCCGCCAAGGGGATCGTCGGCATTATCAATTATAGTTCCACGTTGGACACGCCGGCCAACAAGCAGTTCGTGGCGGACTGGGAAAAGAAGTATCCCGGCACCCAGCCGACCAACTTCGAGGCCGAGACTTATGTTGGGATGCAGGTTGTGTTCCAGGCGGTGAAGAAAGCGGACAGCGTGGCCCCGGGTGATGTCGCCAAGGCGATGGAAGGAACGACTTTCGCCACGATCTATGGCGACGCGCTGATGCGCAAGGAAGACCACCAGTTGGTGACGCCGAACTACTTTGGCTACGTCGGGGAGGTGAACGGCGTTGTCAGGCCGATCATCGACATGACCGTGCCGGCTGATGTCGCGTTCCCGCCGCCGAACGGGAGCTGTAAGCTGACCGCCTGATCAGGGGAGGCGATGCCGCCTGGCTCCCCGTCGTCATGGCCCGGTTTGACCGGGCCATCTCTTGCGGTGCGGGCACGCGGGGAACGCGCGTCCCTGCCGCGATTCGGGCAAGAGTTCGCCGTACGCGGGCAGGGGTCAGTTTGAATGTCGCTTACC
>CALFNB010000493.1 GCA_937902425.1 uncultured Acetobacteraceae bacterium
GTTGGAGACTCTGGTTTTCCGCCTATGGTTCCTGCTGGGTTAACAACGTGCATTCAAAGTGTCGGACAATCCTGACGAAGCGGCGGTTCGGTGATCCGAAGTGCCAGGGACATCATGCCCGAGCAGTGAGGTCATTGGAGACCCGCCGCGTTTCCGGGGACGAGAGATTATCGCCGATCACCGCGTAGTCGCCGTCCCAACGCACGCAGCGGGGCGGTAATCCGCCATGAGGTCGATCGCCGCAGTACGTCGATTTCCTGATGCAACGCGGCATTCTGACGGGCCAATGCGGATTGTGTCCAGTCCGCGCCGAGGGGGGAAGTCGGCACCGGCCCAGGCCTTTTGACGCCGGTGACCATCGAGCCTGATGCGATCACCTTCTTCAGATCAGGGCTCAATTCCACACAATAATCCTGTTCAAGCTGCGTCTCGATCGGGTTCTTTATCAGATTGCCGATCGCCATCGCCTCGAACTTTCGAGCAATCTCCGCGGGCAGACCGTTGCGCCAGACTGTCAGGATCCATTGCACGGCAATCGCCGGGTGGTGGTGCCATGCCACCTCCAGGGAGGTGACGTCACAGTACGCTTCGAACAGGCTCTTGTTTCCGGTTGGCGTGGCGTTGAAATAATGGTGCGGATAGCCGTGTACCGGCTGTAGAAACGGCCAGTCCACCATGATCGTACCACCCGGCTTCAGTACCCGGCACATCTCACGCGCCACATCCCATGGGCGCATCGTATGTTCCAGCACGGCGAAGCAAAAAACGAAATCGAACTGCTCGTCATCGAACGGCAGGTCTTCGCCCACGCACATCACATCGGTGCAAACCGACCGGTAGATGTCAGTGTTCACCACGTTGGCGTAATAAATGTGCCGCAGCCCCGCCCCCACATCCAGAAACAGCTTGTCCCGGTTGTCATGGATGAGATCGAGCACCGGTGCGCCGTACTGATGAGCGGATACCGGCACATCGTCGGGGATTCCAAATGCTTCGATTATCTGGTCTGACAAAAAATTCGGGGCCTCACCCGTGGCGAAAACGCTCCGCGGCTGGCCGCGCAATCGCACCCGCGCCAGCTTCCGTTCCCGCAACTGGGCGACCAGGTCCAGATTTGTCCATTGCAACCGCCCCTCGGCCTGACCGCCGGAACGGAAATGCGCGTGTGCTGCCTGGCCCGATTTCGCCACATCTGGATTGGCTGCCAGATACGTCACCTCGTCCAGTTCATCCACCGTCGCCGGCTTCAGTACACAAGGAACCTCGTCGGGAAACCTGGTGTCGGCCATCATCGCGGAAGTCCATTTTCCTGTCTGTCGCCGGCAGTCGAATTGCGTCCACTTTCGCGGGCATTCAGCTTGCGTTCGCGATTGTCACGCTACCGCATTGCACGCCACTTGAGAGCCCCTTCCCGCGAATGCCGGCCATAGACCATCAGCACGGCCATCGTCGCGCGAGTCGCGCACACCGTGGGATGAACCATTCAGGCCTCACTCCACGCTGCCCAACTTGCGACGCGACGCCTCGGGCAGCAGGCCGCGCACCAGCCCAACGAGGGCGAGCAGCACTCTGGCAAGAGGTCGGAACCACAGCAAAGGAAGCAGGGCGGCAATGACATAGCGCCATTGCCGCCGGAGGAATGGAACGATGAAACACAGATCGCGGAATGCCAGTTCAGCCTCTTGCCTTGTGCCGTAGACAAGTGCCTTGCGGTATTCGGCCAGCATTTGCGTCAGGAATCGAGGGGCGATGATCCGAGTCGTGTAATATTTCACCTCGCGCGGCTCGTCAGGATAAGCCCGCAGTAGCTTCTCGGCATAGATCCTGCGACTTCTTGCCATCCGAGACGAATATGACGTGCTCGCCGGATAGATCCGCCACTTGGACAGCGGTGCGTCGATAAAAACATTTTCGTACCCTGCTCGGAACATACGCAGGAACAAGTCGTCGTCCTCGTAGCCAGACAGCGACTCGTCGAAACCGCCTACCGCCTGAAATGCCTTGCGCGAAATCAATGACGCCGAGGGAACGACAAACATATCCTGTCCAAGGCATTGGATCATGGATCGCTTGGGATGTGCCGTGGGGAGCCAGGTGAGGAATGAACGGATCAACATCGAACCGTCCGCATCGATGCGATCCAAATTGCTGTAGGTCCAACCGATGTTCAATGCGTGAGTTTCGGTGAAGGGCTTCACCAGCGTCGCGAGATGATGCGGGTACCACACATCATCCTGATCGAGCAGCGCGATGAGGTCGCCGTTTGCATGCGCGATGCCAACATTACGCGCGGATGACTGACCACCATTCGCTTTACGCAAAAAGATCATCGAATGCGATCGCGCCATATCCGCGACGATATCCGGTCCGTCGTCGGTCGATCCGTCATCAACGACAATGATCTCATCTGGCGGTAATGTTTGTGTCAGGACGCTATCCAGCGCTTCCCGGATAAAGTCACGGCCATTATAAAGTGGAACAACAACACTGATCAGAAATTCCCCGCGGATCCTGGTCCCATCAGCACGCTTTGAAATGTGGCTCCGCAGCAGCACAATGTCGGAAATACAGCTATCGATCGCATCAGGATCACGGGATCGCAGCGCCTTGCGCGCCTCAGCGATCACCTGTGGCAGAAATCGGGACGTGATAGCATCATAATAATCCTCGCGATTGATGCCGGCATCGTCGGCGAAGTGCCGCAACAACTTTCTGGCGAAGGTCATGCGGCTGGCGGCCATTCGCGGAGAATACGACGTGCTGGTCGGATAGATGCGCCACCTGGAAAGTGGCACATCTATGAAAGCATTATCATACCCAGCTTTGAACATACGCAGGAACAGGTCGTCGTCCTCATAACCCGACAACGACTCGTCGAAACCGCCCACCGCCTGAAATGCTTTGCGCGAGATCAGCGATGCCGACGGCAGCACAAACATATCCTGCTCAAGACATTGGATCAAAGACCGCTTGGGATGCACCGTCGGCAGTGCCGTGAGGAAAGAACGGATCAACATTGAGCCATCCCGATCGACTCGATCCAAATTACCGTAGGTCCAACCGAGTTCCAGCGGTCGGGCTTCGGTGAACGGTTCGATCAGCGTGGCGAGATGATGTGGGTACCACACATCATCCTGATCGAGCAGCGCGATCAGGTCCCCCCGCGCATGCGCGATACCGGCATTGCGCGCCGATGACTGACCACCATTCTTCTTCGTTAAAATTTTGATCGGATGCGACCGCGCCATCCGCTGAACAATCGCCAGGCCATCATCAGTCGACCCGTCGTCAACGACGATAATTTCATCCGGCGCCATGGTTTGTGCCAGAACGCTGTCCAATGCATCCTGAATGAACTCCCGGCCATTGAACAGCGGGATGACAACACTTATCAGGAATTCTCGGTTCGCTTTTCCAGACTCGAAGCCCTTCTCGATGTGGCCACGGAGCAATTCGACATCAGCGATGCACGCATCGATCGCCGCCGTATCATCGGATCGCAACGCTTTGCGCGCCTCCGCGATCGCCTGTGGCAGGAACCTGGGGGCGATGAGGTCACGTCGGAAATAGCGGCGGTTGGAGCGATCGTCGGGAAAGTTCCGCAGCAGCTTCTTGGCGAAGGTCATCCGGCTCGACGCCATGCGCTTTGAATAGGACGCGCTGGTTGAATGAACACGCCATCGTGCAAGCGCATGCTTGATGTAGACATGGTCGTATCCGGCACGGAACATCCGCAAGAACAGGTCGTCGTCTTCGTAGCCTGAAAGCGATTCGTCAAAGCCGCCGAGTGTCTCGAAAGCGACACGAGAAATGATCGACGCGGTCGGGAGGATAAACATATCCTCTCGCAGGCAGGTGAACAGATTGTCCTTAGGATGCGGCGTGGAACAATTATCGAGTACCGCGTGCCCGATTACCTTTCCTTCCCTGTCCATTTCATCGAGATTACTATAAGCCCAACCCAGCTCAACGGAACGCTGTTCGAGAAACGGTTTAACAAGTTCCAGCAGGTGATCGGGGTACCAAATGTCGTCCTGGTCGAGCAGCGCGATCAGGTCCCCGTCTGAATTCGCGACACCATGGTTACGAGCTGACGATTGACCACCATTTTCCTTCCGTAATAGTTTGATAGGATGCGACTGGGAGATACGCTGGACAATGTCCGCGCCATCATCGGTCGAACCATCGTCTACAACGACGATCTCATCTGGTTTCAAGGCCTGCGCCAGGACGCTATTCAAGGCCGCCTGAATGAAATCTCTGCCATTGTACAGCGGAATGATCGCCGTTATCGTCGGTATGGTCACCGTGCATGATGTCCCGCGTTGCCGCGATCGATCGTCTCAGCCATCTGGAAGTTGGTTGTCCGATCGTGATGGACAATCCTGGTGGGGAGATCCGTCAGCTTCATGCCCGATCTGATCAACGACCGCTGCCCTCGGCTGCCTGCGATGCGAAACCGCGCAGGATGTTGAGGATGTAGGCCATGGCCCTGATCATCAACCATAACGGTCTGCCCGCAAGAACTTTGGCGGAACGACCGCGTCACGGCGGGCACTCTGTTAGGATATTTGGCCCGCGTGAACGGAGCATTTCCCGCATACAAAGTCGAGAGATGCCATTCCACGCGCTAAAACTGCACCTTGCGGCAACAAAGGGCACAAACCATTTGGCAAAACCGTCAAAAAAGCAAGACTTTGATCTGCCTTTGAACGGATAAGAGTTCAGATCACGATCGCAGGACGTTCCATCGCCTGCTGGGGTAACCCCAGGGTCCTCTCCGTAAGCAGAGAGAACCCTGGCACCCAAAGCCGAACGAACGGTTATCCAGCCTTCTCAGCCGTATTGGATCTTCCCAGCCAGCGTTGCCGGGCTAACCAGATTCGAGAATGTGACGCTCGTGCCGTCGCTCAATGTCAAGGTTACACCACCCGTGCCCACTGTTGCGCTTTGCAGCAATGCCGCGGCCGAACCAGTGCTGGCGTAGCCTTCGATGTACACCGAGTCGCTGGAATTGAAGTCGGTAACGACATCCTTCGCACCGCCAGCCGCCTGTTTGAAGAACGCAAAGACGTTTGAGCCGGCACCGCCGGTCATTGTCACGGACCCCGCGCCGGCACCCGCCAGCATGGTGTCATTACCGGAGCCGCCGATCATCGCCACGCTGGCAGCCACGGTTCCTGGAATATCAGCGAAGAAGTTGGGGGACGACGACGCCGAGGCATTCAACGTCTCGTTTCCGGAACCTGCAATCAGATAATCGGGTTTGGCGGCGGTACCAAAGCTGCCCGTCAAACTAACGGAGTCGCCGGGTCCGCCGAAGATCGTCACCCCACCGGTTCCGCTGTTAACGGTTGCGCTGCTGTCCGTGTTCGCGCCATAGACGATGCCACCAGATCCGGCGGTCAGTGACTCCGCGCCAGTCCCACCCAGGACACTCGCTGTCCCAACTCCGCCAACAAATGTCAGGCTGCCCGACCCCGCGTAAATCTGGGTTCCGCTCCCGACGATCGTGGAGGTCCCGGTGGCCGTCACCGTCATCGGATTGGCACCGGCGACGATCGTGTCATTGGAACCACCATCGGTGACCAAAGCCGACACCGAGCCCGCGAGCGTGGAGCCAATAACCAGGTTGCCGGTTCCACTTAACGTAATCGTATCCGAGCCATCGGTTACCACGACGTCGCCCCCGGTGGCGATCAACAAGTCCGAGCCCGTGCCGCCACCAATCGTCTCACCTGGAGCGGAGGCCGTAATCGTGTTGATACCACCAAGCGCACCAATCTCGGCGCCGGTGCCCGTCGCGGTGTAAACACCGCCGACCGTGCCGGTGAAGAGCTGAACGTTCGCCCCCGCGGTGATGGTGCTTGGGGTGGTGCTGTTGTTCGTGGCGATGTACACACCAGGTACGGTCGGAGCTATCACGGTCGTCGAACCCGTCACGGACTCGATGATCAAATCCGATGTCCCACCGGACACGGTGGGGGCCGCGATGGTTGTGGGCCCGGTCGACGCGGAAACCGTGTTCTGCGTCAGGGTCCCTGCCGCAAACGCCGCGCCTAACGCGTTCGCGATTTGCTGCGCGACCGTTAGACCAGAAGTGCCGCCATAGCTGAATGTCAGGTGTCCGGCCGGGCCGCCTGGAACTGTCGTGGTTGGCATCATGCTCTCCGTGTTAACTCGCGGGCGGTCTACCCCCGACGTGCCGGGTACCTAACCCAAACCTACAGTTAGTGCCTTTTTTTGGCAACACAATTTTGACCGAACCACCGTCCTAAAATCAGGTATTTGTCTTTTTAGGACGTACGCCTGCCAAACCATTCGCTTTCTGTTAATAATCTAACCTCGCTCACGGGGCAAGTCAACCATGAGAATGCGCCTGAACAACGACTTTTCCCCCGAACACGATTCCTTAATGCCAGAAATCAGAGGCGCCGCAAACCCAAAATCTTTCGATTCTTCGCCTTCAGGTGCATTCTTTCGCCACGTTACAATCGCGCGGGCAGGACTTCTGTCGCGGGTCCGTGCCTTCACCCGGAATCCACCATACCGGGCAAGAATGACAATATCGCCGCGTTCTCCGAAAGGCCGCCACGGAGCCTGTCACCGCCTTGTTCGTGCTTCGGCCCACTGGTGTGGTCAGGCTGGCGGGAAATGCCGGATTTCCGGCCTTCTGGCCTGGCGGTGGCCTGGTGTCACACGTCGCGCGCCAGACGTCGGCCGATCCCGGTCGGGAATTGGGTGAGCCATGCACCGAATGTTCGCGCCACAAGCGACCTGCTCATGATTTTGGACCCCGCACCGGGCCAGGATGGTCCGGATTAAGCCCCCACACGATCCTCATCGCTGAGCCGGCCGCATTCCCAACGATCGGGATCGAGGATCATTTCCTCCCGAAACGGGAGCAGTATCACGATGAAATCGAAGACATTATCCCGCTCGATTTGATGGATGCGAAGGCGCGGGGACGATGGACCAATCGGCTCGGTGCCACGGTGCGATCAAGAATAGTGGCCTCCGACATCCTGATTGTACTCCGAGGAAGTCTGAGGAGACAAAGGCCATGATCAAATCGTTGCCGGATGTTGGTGGGGGGCCGGGTCGGCGCATTGGCACTGGTATGATGCAAGAATAGCCGGGCCGATCGGTTATTTTCCGCTCATTGGCCCACGATCCCGGTCGCGGCCACGCATCTGGCGCCGCGCGAAAGCCCTGCCGCGATGGAGATCGCTGTTCCTGATCCGCTGGCCGGTATCAATATCAGGGGGCAGCGGGAACCCGTACACCAAATCAATGCCTTGCCGCCAGCCTCGCGCTTGAGAGTCGGACGGTGGAACGCGGAACGTTAATGAGCAGTAGCAGTCCGTTCGCGATATTGGTGGCGACGCTCAATAATAAAATTCCAGGCGAAGCCCGTGAAACCGGCTCAAACGCCGCGAAAGATGGGTCGCCGCTTTTCCATGAATGCCCGCCGGCCTTCAGTATAATCCTCACTCGCGAAACATTCCTTGACGAGACGGTCACACAACCCCCAGTCCGCCTCATGGCCCCGCAGGACCTCCGCGACAGTGCGCTTCAAGGTGTTCATCGTCTTCGGCGCGTTCTCGGCGATCGTGGCACAATACCTCCGCGTGTAGTCCTCAAGTTCGGCATCTGGGACCACACGATTGATCAGACCCATCGTCTGCGCTTCGATGGCGCTGAAGTGGCGGGCGGTGAAGAAAATCTCTTTCGTGTATGAGGGCCCGACCAGACCGACCAGCTTCTTCACGCCCGGCGCACCATAGCCCAGGCCGAGGCGTGCGGCGGGGATGCCGAATTTCGACTCGGCGGTGGCGATTCGGAGGTCACAGCCAATCGCGATCGCCAGTCCGCCGCCAATGCAATACCCGCGGATCATGGCAATGGTCGGCTTGCCGCACTCCGCGAGCGCCTTGCTGGCATGCTCGCTTATCCGATCGTAATGAGCATTCGATTCGTCGGATGCGCGGGCCTTCTCGAACTGCGAGATATCCGCGCCGGACACGAACGCCTTGTCGCCAGCGCCCGTCAGCACGATCACCCGAACCGAGGGGTCGCTCTCGAACCGGTGGAGGATCTCGGGTATCGCCTCCCACATATCCAGGGACACCGCGTTCCGCCGTTCTGGCTTGTTGAACGTCATCCAACCGATCGACCCTTCGATCTCGGCGAGCATATGGGGGGATGCCACGGGGACGGGGACGGCGTCGTTCACGATCAATTTCCTTCCGGTCCTGGGGCGCGGACTGTCCGCGCGAAATCGAGTCGCAGCCAGGTTGTGTGGGCTATGTCGCGGATCGTCAGAGGTTCGGTCGCATTCCAAATCCCAACGTCATGGTTCACCGGCCGTGATCAGGTATTCCCAATACTCACCGAGCTGCTCGTGCGCAACGATCTTCCTTTCGATCCACAGGCCCGGGTCGCGGGACGGCGGCCCGTTTCGGCCATATCCGGATCGCCTGCGGCCGGATGGAAAGACTCGGCCCATTCTTCGGCCAGGTCGCCGCGTCCAGCACCATCCAGCGGGCGGAGCAATGGCCTCGAACATGATCCGACCCGCTTCCGTGATGCCGTCAAGAAAATTGGCCTGGCCAACGAAGCCAGAAACAAACTGAGCCCTCGCCTTATACTATAGTGTCATCCGCTTGCGCGATCCGACCGCGATTGGTCATGGCGTTTCGGTTGAAGGGCGCTGTCGCCATCCCTGGGCAGGGCCACGCCCGGCGTTGTTCGGATCACGACCGCACCAACGCTATCGCCCGCACCCTCCAGGTCTGAATATACGACCTTGAGCGCGACCGATGTCAGCCGTGTGCCCCGCGCGCCACATAAGGCATAGCGACGGGACACAGGCAGGAGGTTGACGAACACGCGGTGGAACGGGAAAACCGCTCGCTCATCCGAAACTCGTGGCGAGGCGCACATGATCGGGGAACCGCATTTTCTTACCATCGCTGAGGCCTCGAAACTGATCGAGCGGCGCGCGCTTTCGCCCGTGGAATTGACAAAGAGCATCCTCGACCGCATCGCCGCGATCGATCCGCGCCTGAACGCCTATCTCCTGGTGACCGCCGAGCAGGCGATGGACCAGGCACGGGCGGCGGAAGCCGAGATCATGGCCGGACACTGGCGTGGTCCGATGCACGGGATCCCTTACGCGCTCAAGGACATCTACTGCACGAAGGGCATTCGTACCACCTCGCATTCCCGAACGCGCGCGGATTACGTACCCGATTTCGACGCGACCACCGTGACAAAGCTACACAACGCGGGTGCGGTGCCATTGGGCAAACTGTCGACGCATGAATTCGCGCATGGCGGCCCGTCGTTCGACCTGCCCTGGCCGCCGGCACGCAATCCATGGAACCGGGACTACTTTACCGGCGGCTCTTCCAGCGGTTCGGGCGCGGCGATTGCCGCCGGTCTGGCGATGGCCGCCTTGGGCTCGGACACCGGAGGGTCGATCCGCAATCCGGCCGCATTGTGCGGGCTGATCGGGCTGAAACCCACGTACGGCCTGATCAGCCGGAGCGGCGTCTATACGAACTCCTTCAGCTATGACACCGCTGGCCCGATGACCTGGACCGTTGAGGACTGCGCGATCCTCCTGAGCGTCATCGCCGGGCACGACCCGAAGGACCCGGCGAGTTCCCGCCATGATGTTCCCGACTACCGTTCTGGGCTGCATGGAGGCGTGAAAGGTCTGCGTATCGGGGTGCTTCGTCATATGTACGAGACGGACGTGGACTCACCCAATGTCGCGAAGGCGGCCATGGAGGCGGCGCTTGAGGTATTCCGCTCGCTTGGCGCGTCGATCGAGGACGCACGTATCCGGCCGGCGATGGACTATTACGACGTGAAGGTCGTGGGCGCCGAAAGCGAACTTTACGCCGTGCATGAGCCGCTTTTGCGCCAGCGCCTCAGCGACTTCGGCGAAGATTTTCTGGGCCGCTCGTTGGGTGCTCTGTTGTTTTCCGGCATCGATTACGTGCAGGCGTCGCGCGAGCGCAGGGCGATGATCGCCGAAATGACACAGGTCTACGAGCGATACGATCTGCTGCTTACGTTGGGCCCAGGACCGGCGCCTCGGCTCGACGCGCATCAGACGATCAATTTCTGGCGTCGCGCTTCGTTGACGACACCGTTCAATGTGCTCGGTGGCCCGGCGCTATCGCAATGTATCGGCTTCTCGCCCGAGGGTCTGCCATTGGCGATGCAGATCGTCGGCCGACCGTTCGATGAGATAACCGTGCTGCGCGCGGCCCAGGCGTATGAGAACGCGACGTCCTGGCGAGCGCGACGCCCGGTCCTTGATCCCGGCGCGCCGTTTTCAACCGATTTGCCGCCGATACCGGCTCCGGCGAAGGCTGACATCAGCCAGGCCGAGCGAGACAGGATCGCATCGATCTGCCGGCGTGCCGGTCTGTCCCTGAACGAGCGTCATTTCGAGCAGCTTTGCGCTACCGCGCCGCATATCGAAGCGATGACCGCCCGCCTGAACCGCACGCGGTCGTTTTATGAAGAGCCCAGTAGCGTCTTTGTTCTGACACCGAACGGTTGATGCCGCGTCTCACGGAACTCCGGCTGCCGCTCGATCACCCCGACGAGGCCCTTCCCGCCGTGATCCGCGCCCGCCTGGGCCTGCACGAGGACGCGCCGATCACCTGGTCCGTGGCGCGGCGCGGTTATGACGCGCGCAAGAGGGACGATATCAGGCTCGTCTATTCGGTCGACGTCACGATACCGGAAGATACCGCGATTCAGGGGCCTCATGTCGGTCCGATTCCGGACGTCACCTATCGACCAGTGACATGCGCCCCATCGCGACTCGTGTCGCGGCCGGTGGTCATCGGTGCCGGTCCCTGCGGTCTGTTCGCCGCCCTGGTACTGGCGGAGATGGGCTTCCGTCCGATCATCCTGGAACGGGGCCGCGCTGTCCGCGAACGCACGCGCGATACCTGGGGGCTGTGGCGGCGTGGCGTCCTGCTTCCAGAAAGCAACGCACAGTTTGGTGAAGGAGGTGCCGGAACGTTTTCGGATGGAAAGCTTTACAGCGGAATCAAAGAAGCACGTGACCTCGGCCGCAAGGTGCTTACCGAATTTGTCGCGGCCGGCGGTCCCGAAGAAATCCTGTGGAACAGCAAGCCTCACATCGGCTCATTCCGGCTGGTCACGATCGTTGAAGGAATCCGGACGAAGATCGAAGCTCTTGGTGGCGAATACCGGTTCGGAGCGAGAGTTGCCGCCATCGATATCGCTACCAGCAACGACGGTAGTCGCGAGGTTCGGGCGGTGGAACTGGAGAGCGGTGAAATCATCCCCGCCAACCATGTCGTGCTGGCGATCGGTCATAGCGCACGCGACACCTTCCATATGCTGCATGAGCACGGCGTGTTCATGGAGCAAAAGCCCTTCTCGATTGGCGTTCGAATCGAACATCCGCAATCGGTGATCGACCGTGCCCGATTCGGCCGGTTCGCCGGCCACCCTCTTTTGGGGGCCGCCGATTACAAATTAGTGCATCATGCGAAAAACGGCCGCTCCGTTTATAGTTTTTGCATGTGCCCAGGTGGCCAGGTGGTGGCGGCTACGTCAGAAGTGGGGCGGGTCGTGACGAATGGTATGAGCCAATACTCGCGTGCTGAACTCAATGCGAACGCCGGAATTGTCATCGGAATCACGCCGAAGGACTACCCGGGCGGCCCCCTGGCCGGCATTGAATTCCAACGTCATTGGGAATCGCTGGCGTTCCAGGCCGGTGGAGGAGACTATACCGCTCCCTGCCAGCGGGTCGGAGACTTTCTTGACGGCCGCGCATCCACAGGTCTCGGAGAGGTCGTTCCGTCGTACCAGCCGGGTGTCCGCATGGCGGATCTGAGAGCGTGCCTGCCTGAATACGTGATCGCCGCGATCAGGGAGGCGCTCCCACAATTCGACCGCCGCATTCCAGGATTCGCAATGCCAGACGCGCTCATGACTGGCGTCGAAACGCGCACGTCGTCGCCCCTGCGTATCACGCGAGGTCGAAACTTCCAAAGCATCAACACCAAGGGATTATACCCGGCCGGAGAGGGAGCTGGTTACGCGGGCGGCATCCTGTCAGCGGGAGTCGATGGCATCAAGGTCGCGGAAGCCGTGGGACTTTCTCTGTCGGGCTGACCTGGCTCGTCAACCATCGGCACATCTGAGAAAGGATCGTGGCGCTCATAAAATGTCCGCGCACCACACTCCATCAGCAAATCGAAAGCCGCGATGCATTGCTCGGGCGCCGATGGATGCGCCTTATGGCTGAACCCAGTAAGAATGTGAAGATAGTCGTCGCGACCAAGCCCATAAGCCTGGGCCACGACGGCGTCGATCGCGGCGCGAAGCATGCCCTGATCGTCGGGATCCGCCAACTCTGGCAACACGGGCTGGGTGGAACTCAATTGATCTCGCCATAACCTTGCGTAGCCGGCATGACGACAGGATAGCCGTAACGCACCGTGCGCGAGGAAACGGGCCGCGTCGCCTGACAGAGCCGGAGCCGGACAACTGTTCAGCATGAACAAACTTACGCTCGCCGCGATCTTTTGCCTCAGGCACCAGTCAAACGCAAAGCAGTTGAACACGGCGCAGAGAATGAGCGCCGTGGCATCCGGCCGCCGCCATGGCGTTTTTTCGCATGTACCTTTATGGCCGAACACATGACCGGGCGGTATGATCGCGGCGATCATCGTGCGTTCATCGGTGGAGCGGGATATTTCTCGGAACGCGAGGCGATAATGACCTGAAGCTCGCAGCCAACCTGGTTTATCCCGCATCGCGTCGAGACGAATCGCGTAACGTGGCGCGGCCTTCCAGCGGTCGGTATATTGATGGAAGGTTTTTCCCTCGTGCAAAGGTAATGCCTCAGCACCTCTGACTCGCGCGATCGGAGTAAACCTGTGGGAATCGTCCGTCATATGCGCCTCGCGACCGAACGAGACGCACCGCGTCGACATCCAGGCTCGCATGTCAGGACGGCTGACGAACATGTGCCTCGCGACGCGCAAATCCGCCTGACCACGCAGTTCGAGGAATGTCTCACATTCGCCGCCTGTCGCGGCGATAAATTCTCGGTCGTACAACATGATACGATCTGGATCATCCAGTTGCGGTATCGAATCCAAATAGAAGGCACAGCGAAATGAGGTCGTTGCCCCGTTTCGCCGAGCGACGATCAGGGTAAACTTTTGCCGGCCATGAATATCAAACCATTTCTTCCGATTCTCAAACGTAAAGCAGCATTCCATACTCATCTTTCCTAGGATTCTGCGTCTGAGATGCATCGTCCCCTCGTTCGCATGAATTGATGACGGAACGACAATCCCAATCGCGCCTCCCTGGGCTACAAAGTCCAGCATTCGGTCCGTGAAGATCTGAAACAGATCGATTGAACCGGAAGATGCGGACCCTGGATACAGTCGGTCGCACAAACGCTTCCGCTCGACGAATGTATTTTTGTAAGCGAGAAATCCTTCCAAAATCATCGGGTCGGCGAGCAGTTTCCGTTCGATTGCGTCGCGTTCCCGCTTCGTCGGTGCATCCATGATACCGGGGTCGAATCCGGCGAGATACTCTTTGGTCTGGTAGTGAACGACGTCCCATGGCGGGTTGCCCAATACCGCGTGAAACCCACCAGATCCCTCATCTGGGCGGAATACCTCAGGAAACATCAGATCCAATGGCAACGCCATTTCGCCGTGCCGCGACAGAGCGGTCTGATGCAGGTCGAGGGTATCTGGCAAAGCACCTGTATCCGCGACAGATCGCGCCAGCGCGACCCATGCATCATTCGCCTCGCGCGCGTTGGTGCTGACCGCACCCGACCATGCACGCGCGAGGGCACGCAAAGGTAACAATCGCCCATCCAACCGACCCTTCGCCACCTGTTTGGCCATGACGTCGGCGATGCTTGTCCCGATGGAGGCCTCCAATTGCCGCACGTCCGCCATGACATCGCCAATCAGACGCCTGAGTTGATCGGTCACTCCGCGTGCCAGCAGAGCATCAAGCTCATTTCCGCCAATCGGCATACGCGAAAGGTCGCGAAAGAACGGGCCCGAGATCGAGTCGCCCACAATCAGGCGATGATCAAGGAACGTCAGCGGCAGCCCTTCGGCGAAGGATTCCAGCCACAATGACAATTTAGCCAGTTCAACCGCCAACGGATCTCGATCGACTCCGTAAAGACAATGAACCGTGACCAGTCTACGGCATAACGCGAGTGCGCGCGTCCGCGACAACCCAGTATCCGACGTATCGCGTGACCGAGTGGGAAGATAGGACGAGAGTCGCTGATCCAAATCGGGTAGGCAATCAATTCTCTTGCGTGATTCCTCGGTGCCGAGCGTGTCACAGCGGCGACATGCTTCGTAGAGGGCGTCAGCCAGGAAACGGCATGCTTCCACCAAAAAATGGCCACTTCCCATGGCTGGGTCGATGACTTTGATCCGAAGGATCTCCCCCGGATCAGCATTGTCGATGAACGGCCGCACGAGTGGCGTCAGGGTCTCGCGAACCAGATATCGCACGAACTCATGCGGCGTGTAGTAGGAGCCCCCGGCTCGGCGCCCGAGCCCCGTGCGCAAAAAAAAGCGGCCCTGCGGGATGTGCTCGATTTCGCTGACGTCCGCGACGTGCCTTGAGGCCGCGGGCACGACCGCCTCCAGCCGCCCACGCCGTGTTCTTATCATGGGCGATGCGCTGATATCTGGTTCCAGATCCAGCAAGGACTCATAGATCCGACCAAGCTCCTCGACATCCAGGGATCCGTAATGAACTCGTTCGCGTTCCCGTCCGCGAGGTACCGTCCACAACAATCGGTCCAGCAACAATGCAACGGCCCGCTCACCCCATTGCAGTCCATCTACCAACGCGGTCGCGACCGGATCGAATAACCCGCCACCCAAGGGCGCGATCGACAGGGTCGAATGCTGGAGACCTTCGCGACAAACCTGGAACAGGATCCGCAAACCGTCCTCAAGCAAGCGGCCCGTATCATGGCCGAGATCGAGATTTCGGCGAACCAATGGGCCAAGTGCCCGGTTTGGCGAAAAGCCACGGCGCCAGGTCTCCGACGCGGCGAAGCTGAACCCGCCGGATGGCTCAGCCGAACTTTCGAGCTTCAGAATGAACAGCAGACGGTAAACGATGGTGAGCGTCTGGCGCCACAGAATGTCGGGACCCGGCAGAGCGGCCGCATTGCATTCTTGATCGAGAAGACATTGCAGGAAGTCCTGGATCGCAGCCCTCGCCTGCGAGCGCAGCGCTTTTGTAACAGCGGTCTGATGCAATCGGGCGGCATCAAAAATGTCGCCCGCCGCCGCCAGGCCGCTCGGAGAGGCCAAGGCTGAAATGAGTCGGTATGATTCCGGAATATCCGACCGAGAAACCCAGCCCGTGCGTCCGACCAAGGACACGACGATTTGGCTGTCGGGTCCGGCGGGATCGCAAAGCAGCAATCGGAGCGCGGCGCCATTCGTGACAATTCCCGTGCATTCTCCGCACGCCCTGAGTACCCTGCTCGCCTGTCGCAATGGACTGACGCGTGTCGCCGCACCACGCTTCGACGATGTTTCGAGATCGGTGTCCGACCCCACCGGCCACACCCGTAACAAAGCAGCTTGGGTCCGCAGCGAATAGCCACCATCCTCCGGACCCTCACGTGTCGATATCGCTTCTTCGCGGCGGATTTCGCGGTATCCCAAAGCGGTGGCGAACGGGTTGATAATATGATGAAGAACGCGAACGGGCCCACCGGTCCCGGCGAACTCTCGCAATCCCCGTTGTACCATTTGCCAGCCGGCAGCCGGTGCAATCGGGTAAAGACCGTGTCGCGCCAACAGCGCGGGTAACGCCTGAGATGCGAACGCCGGGGTCAGCGATGGACCGATCAGTTCGCATTCAGGGGGCATCTCAGGGCACCAGCATCAGCATCCCGATTGGTCGAGACACGATCGGTCCGGGCATCGCATTCGGAAACTCGATCGTCCGAAAGGTCTCGAGCGTCTCGTTGGCCTCCCGACGTTTCGACGGCGGCGTTTCCGGGCAGGTCGCGAGCGAGATCAGCCGGGTCATCGGATCCTCCTGGAAGCGCCACTTCGGGCCCGACACGGTCCCACCAAAGAGGTCGCCCGTCAGGGGAACAAAAGTTCCACACATAAGATCCGCCTTCACCCGCAACCAATGCCGTGAACGGCCGGTCCCCTCATGTCGCATTGCCTCGAAGCGTTCCACGAACGCCTCATGTCTTTGCAATCCAATCCGGCTTACCAATACTTCGGAGTCCAGCCGAGCCTTGTCTGCCCAGTACGCAAATTGACGATCCCAGATCGCTGCTTCGGAGACGGAGTGTTCGGGAGTACCAAGGCCTGTCCATTGGTCGCTTTCGACGGGCGGATAATCCGGCCGGGCCATCACAGCGATGACTTCACGGAATGCGACACGGCTCCCGATCGATATTTCCATTTCAAAGGTCAGCAACAAACCGAGATGATTTCCATGACTGACAGAGACCGCACCTGGTAGCCGACATCCATGGCGTATCGCGCGAAGCACCAGCGGATGTGCGCGTCCGAAGAACCCCGTGCTACGCCCGGTCGAGTCACGCCATGCTTTGAAATCACGGGTGAAGCGGAGCACGCCCGCCGCGGGATCGAACCCTGGCAGACCGTCAAGCCCATGAAGCCAGTTCGTCGGCAAGCGAAGTTCGTCAACGGTTATCGCCTGTTCGCTCGTTTCCGCCTCAATCACCGCACCGACAAAGTCCGGGAGATCCTCGGCCCCATCCGCGGCGCCTCGCCATTGTTCCGCGTCGTTAATCTGCTTCATACCCGCGCTGAGCCCGCGCGCCCCGTGCCACCCGTGAGATACCGCCATCAAATCGAAAGCGTCGAAAGCTCGATCGATTTCTCGCATCAGCTCGGCGACAGTTTCAGGGCGGATGTCGCCAACCGCTCGATCCAGCGTCCGAAGTACTTCTGTATCGTCCTTGAAAAGGTCGCCTGGATCTTCAGACAGTCCCCCCATCAGCGGTGCCTCGTAGTCTTCCGGCGACGCGGTAACGCCAAGGGTATCCGGCATGACATCAAGCGACGAGCGCGCCTTTTCATACTTCGCGATCAGATGCAACAGCAGGCTTTCTTCGAAAGTACCAGGAATATACAGGTACCTGATTTCCGGATCCTGTTGCTGACCATAGCGGTCGATTCTCCCGTTTCGTTGCTCAAGCCGGTTTGGATTGTACGGTAGATCAAGATGGATCAGGTGATGGCAATGCTCATGAAGATTGAGACCTTCCGCCAGCGAATCCGTACTGATCAGAATCAGGCAATCGAACTCAGCGAAGCGCCACGCGGCGGCGGCCCGAGCCCGATCGTCGTCCTCTCCTCCAATGGACAGGACCTCGCCCGCGATGCCCCGCGCGGTGCGCAAAGCGTGCGCCGCGGCGACCTGACTGTCGGTATACTCCGTGTAAATCAGAATATTGGCCCTGGGGAGACCCGATCGGATCAACCGTATCTCCAGAATTATCGCCGAAAGCTTTGGGTCATGCGCTTCGGCGGCGACTCCCAGCCTGATCAAACGAGCGGGTTCGCTGTCAGGAGCCACCCGCAGTGCCTCCGCCATACTCTCAATTTCCAATGCTTCCTGGTTGGCCTGGTCCGTCGCACCCAGGCTGCCGAAACGAGCAGCGTGCCGTCGCCATGCACGGAGAGCTCGCGCGCGTTCCCGCCGAGCCGCCTTGGTTTCGATTTCACCAGCCTCGTTTCGGGCAAGACGCTCAATGACGACACGTAAGGTTTCCAGGCACGCCGAAATGGTCGAAACCGACCGCTTCAGAAGGCTGACGAAAGCCAAGGCGTCATCGGCACCGGGTCGCCGCCGCAGCCTCGGCACCACGAACGCCGACAGCGCCTGATGAAATTCGCGAACCGCCTCATGCTCCACACCAGCAACGTCGACCTTCACGTGAACGACATGACGCGGCCGGAACAATGGGGCGCCAGTCCGCGAATCACGAATATGGGCCTTCATCCGTCGTATGATATGACGGCGATACTCGCGACCGACAAAGCCACCCGCGCCGTCCACCAGAGATGGATCCAGCAGGGCGATCAGGGACGCGAAATGCGCATCGTGACCATCATGCGGCGTCGCCGTCAGAAGCAACAAGCCGTCGGAACGGCGAGCCAATACCTCGGCCAGTCGTCGGCGATATGTACTCTCCTGGGACATGTGGGTGCCGAACCCAACGCAATGATGCGCCTCGTCGATGATCACCAGATCCCATGTGGACCGCTCCAACTCTTCCAGAATGTGATCCTGCTTGGCGAAATCAAGCGCCGTGATGCATAGCGATATGGCATCGAACGGATTGGCACCGAGTTCATGCGCACGACGCACGTCCCACAACTCCGCCGCGCTCGTAATCAGAGTGAATTTCAGGCCGAAGCGCAGCCTGGTCTCTTGCTCCCATTGCCACAACAACGGACCGGAGGGTGCGACGATCAGAATGCGCTGCGCGCGCCGCCGCGCAATGAGTTCGGCCGCTATCATTCCCGCCTGGATTGTCTTGCCCAGTCCAACACCGTCCGCCAGAAGTAATCTGGGACGTGGCATATCGAGGGCACGCATCAACGGCACCAGTTGATAAGGTTCGACTCGCACCCGCCCAGGCTCCCGCGCCACGAACGATGTTCCCCCCGGAAGTTCATTCAACAGCCGTGCCCGATGCATCAGGTGCCAAAGCGAAAGTGGCGTCGGGGATTCTGTGTCGAACGCTTCGTCAACCAATTGGACCGGTTCGGGCGGCACGTGAACCTGCCACTCCAGGCCGGCCATGTCGCCCTCCACGCAACGCAGGCCGAGACGTTGCCGGTCCGCGGCGCCGTCAACCTCGAGCACATCCCAGGTCAGTCCACGCGCGGTTACCCGGATGCCGGGTCGCAGGTCCATTCAGACACTGCCCGTCTCGGGGAAAGCTTGATGTGATCGCATCGCCTGGCCCACGCTTTGTCGTGGGTGGACGGGCTAATCGGGAAAGCCTGTCAATTCGTGAACAAGCGCGTAAAGCGTTCGTTATGTCCCGACTCTTTGAAAATCCGTGAGAATCCGCTTGCCAACCGGGGCAGGGGCGATTCTGCTGGATCCACCGGGGCGCGAAGATTGCAGGTTCGTTTCCTGTACAGGTTCACCAGTGAGCGCAAACCGACCTCACAAGCGGCGGTTACCGGGAGCACCATTTGGATCCCAACCGGCACCATTGAGAGGGGCGGGGCGGGGCCTGTGGGTCACTGACAAGCCTGGGTGTGGTTTAGTCATGGGTTCAATGCGCGCCGCACCGAGATCCGCCGCCCGC
>CALFNB010000494.1 GCA_937902425.1 uncultured Acetobacteraceae bacterium
GCGTCGGCGTCGTCTTCCAGGTCGGTGGCATCCTCCAGGACGTCCTCGTCCTCGACATCTTCCACGCCCTCGACTTCCACCTCCTCGATTCCCGGCTCCGGCACCGGCTTCTTGACGCGCTTTTCGTCGGCCACGTTACCGCTCAGGCGGCGCGGCCGCGGCTGCTCCGGCGGCTGCTCGGTGCCGCATTTCGGGCACTGCGCGGGAACGCGGGTCAGATCGTAAAATCGGGTCTGGCAGGACACGCAGACCCGTTTGGAGCCAAGTTCTGGCTTCGGCATCGAGGAGGCCCTTCGTTCGCGGTAGGATCGGAGTTTGGAGCGCGCGCGGCCATGCCACCGCGACGGGCGGCTGTCAAACGGGATTCCGACCTGTATAGGGGCGGCGAAGTCTCGCCCCGGCATGACATCCTGGCGTGTCGTCCCAATGGGTCATCCCAGCGGGGGGCCATCCCAGCGGGCCGTCGCGACGGGCTGTTCCGGCCCGCCGGACCGCACATCGAAGAAAGGCCGCGCATGGACACCGAACTACGCCGCCCATTGGCCCGCCCCATGGCCAGTCAACGCGCCACCGCGCCGCTGTCCGGCCGCATCGCCGTGCCCGGCGACAAATCGATCAGCCATCGCGCGCTGATGTTTGGTGCCCTGGCCATCGGGGAGACGCGGATCACCGGCCTGCTCACCGGCGAGGACGTCCTCCGCACCGCCGCCGCCATGCGTGCCCTGGGCGCCGAGGTCACCCACGATGCCGATGGCACCTGGCGCGTGGCGGGCCGCGGCGTCGGCGGGCTGACCGAGCCCACGGACGTGCTCGACATGGGCAATTCCGGCACGGCGGCGCGGCTGCTGTGCGGCATTCTCGCCAGCCATGCGATGTTTTCCGTGCTGACCGGCGATGCCAGCCTGCGCCGCCGCCCGATGCGCCGGGTGATCGACCCGCTGACCGCTTCCGGTGCCCGGTTCGCCTCGCGCGCCGGCGGCTTGCTGCCGCTGGCGGTCGAGGGCGCCCGCGACGCGTTGCCGCTGAGCTATCGCGTGCCGGTGCCGTCGGCGCAGGTGAAGTCGGCCGTGCTGCTCGCCGGCCTCAACGCCCGTGGCACGACGCGGGTGGAGGAGCCGGAGGCGACCCGCGATCACAGCGAGAACATGCTGCGCCACTTCGGTGCCACCGTGCATGTCGAAACCGCCGGCAACGGGCGGATCATCACCCTGCTCGGTCAGCCGGAGCTGCGCGCGGCGGACGTCGTGGTGCCCGGCGACCCGTCGTCGGCGTCGTTTCCGCTGGTGGCGGCGCTGCTGGTGCCCGGTTCCTCGGTCACCATTCCGGCGGTGGGGCTCAATCCGCTGCGCACCGGCCTGTTCGCCACACTGCTGGAGATGGGCGCCGCGGTGACGGTGGCGAACCGCCGGGTCGAGGGCGGCGAACCGGTGGGCGATCTGGTCGTGAGCGGAGGCGTCCTGCGTGGCGTCGACGTGCCACCGGAGCGCGCACCGACGATGATCGACGAGTATCCCGTCCTGGCCGTCGCCGCCGCCGGTGCCGTTGGAACGACCCGGATGCGTGGCCTGAAGGAACTGCGGGTCAAGGAGAGCGACCGGCTGGCCGCGACCGCCGCGCTGCTGACGGTGAACGGCGTCCGGGTCGAGATCGAGGGGGACGACCTGATCGTGCACGGCACCGGCACCGCGCCATCGGGCGGCGGCCTGGTCGAGACCCACATGGACCACCGGATCGCGATGGCCGCGCTCGTACTGGGCCTGATCGCCGAGCAGCCGGTGCGGGTCGACGACGCCAGTTTCATCGACACCAGTTTCCCCGGGTTCGCCGCGCTGATGGGGCAGCTTGGCGCGACGATCTCGGACATTTGATCGCCATGGCGCGCTGGATCATCGCGATCGACGGACCGGCGGCGGCCGGCAAGGGCACCCTGGCGCGCCGCCTCGCCGCGCATTTGGGTTTGCCATACCTGGACACCGGGCTGCTGTATCGCGCGGTGGGCCGTCTCGTGCTCGATCGCGGCGAAAGCCCGTCGGACGCGGAGGCGGCCAGCCGCGCGGCGCGAGAGCTCCGGCCCACCGACCTGGCGCGGTCCGATCTGCGCGGCCCCGAGGCGGATGCCGCCGCCGCCGCCGTCGCCTCGGTGCCCGGAGTGCGCGCGGCGCTGCTGAACTTTCAGCACGATTTCGGCGCGGGCCAGGGCGCGGTGCTGGATGGGCGAGATATCGGCACGGTGGTGTTTCCGGCGGCTGATCTGAAGTTGTTCATCGTGGCCAGCCCGGAGGCGCGGGCGCATCGCCGCTGGCTGGAACTGCGGGACCGTGGCGTGGCTGTCGATCCGGCGGAGGTCGAGCGCGACATTCGGGCCCGCGATGCGCAAGACGCGGCGCGAGCGATTGCTCCATTGCGGCCAGCCGACGACGCGGTGGTAATCGATACGACCGCGCTGGATCGCGACGCGGCGTTCGCGGCAGTGCTGGAGATAGCGGGCGAGCGGCTGGTGCCCGGTTCGGCGTGAACCATTTTTCACCCGTTCGGCGAGGCTGTTCCGCCGCCGCTTTCGCGGCGCGACGCTGCCATGGGTGACGCGGAGCTGCCGCATGAAGCCCGCGGCCTGGACGACGCCCGTGGTTTGGGCGTGGCCTGAATTCCGCGCCGATATCACACTCGGGCCCCCGCCTGTTCATAACGTAACAAGAATTATTCCAGGTAGACGCGATATGACGCGTGCTGCCCCGTTCGAGCCCGAACCCGCCATGCGCGCCAGGTATCCCGCCGAATCGTAACGGCAATGAAAATCAACCGTAATGAAATTCTCCCGCCCCGTGACCACGCAACGCGTGGCACCGGCCGATTCTGGGGAATCGCCTGAACCAGCAGTCGGTTAATAAGAATGTTAGTTGTCCCCCTCACGTGGGCGGCCCTGTCACGTGGGCGGCCCTTGTGAAGTATCGAAAAGACGCGGTAGCATTCGTCGGAAATCGCATTTCGTCGGCGAAAACGCCACGGTTCTCATAAGCGATTTGAAAAGGGGGGATGGGATGACGCGACCGACCGGCCAGCTCTCTCACTTCGGCCAGTGGCTTACCGATTTTCCATTGAATGACGGAATTGCGGCGTCGCCCCCGTGGTTCGACACCGGCATTGGCATCGGGCCGGACGCCGGAGCGAGCCCGCCAGTGATGTTTCTGTCATCCGAGGCCGCGGCGCCGGCTCCCGTGCTCGCCGGTTTCGCGGGGTCAACCGGCGGTCTCGTGACGAATATAAATACCGGCGCGGCTGCTGTCAGTGACCCGACCAGTGCTCTTATCGTCTCGAACGCCACCACGTTCACCAGCGGAACGGCGACCGCGACCAGCGCGACCGATCTCAACGCCCTGATCACCGCGGCCGATAACCAGCTAACCGCGGGAACCCTGACGATCAACATCAGCGGCTTGCTGGCGCTGAACACGCAGGCGGTGGTCCCCAACGGCGAGACCCTGACGATCGTCGCCAACGTCGGCACGGTGACGAAGCTCACCGCGGTGCCGGACATCGCGGCGATCAATCTGCACAGCGGCGTTTCGCTGGTCATCAATGGCACTAACAGCGCGGTGCTGGACGGCGGCAACACGGTGCGCGGCCTGTTCGCCTACGCGGGCAACGTCACCGTCAACAACCTGACAATTCAGAACACGGTGGCGCAAGGCGGCTCCGGCAGCAACGCGGGCTTCGCCGGCGGCGGCGGCGCGGGTCTGGGCGGCGGGTTGTTCGTCTGCGCGAGCGCCAACGTCACGCTGAACAGCGTCTCGTTTTCCAACAATAAGGCGCTGGGCGGCGCCGGCGGCAACAACACCGGCGGTGCGAGCGCCGACTGGGGCGGCGGTGGCGGTCTGGGCGGCAATGCCGGCATCGGCTTCGGCGGAATATATTTCACCGGCGGCGGCGGAGTTGGTCGCACGGCATTCGGTGGCACGGGGACGAACAATGGCCGCGCCGTGGGATCGGGCGGGGACGGAACCAACGCACCCGGCCCCGGCATCATCGTGGGCGGAGCGGCGGCGGGCAAAGGGGCCTTTCTGGTCAGCACGGACCCACATACCGCCGGCGCGATCAACGGCGGCGGTGGCGGCATCGCCGAGGGAACCGGCCACAACCCGGCTTTCACCGGGTCGCCGCAGCATTATTACGGTGGCGGAGCAGGCGGCGGCGGTGTCGGTGGGCATAACGGCTACAGCAAGACCTCTCCCTACAACGCCGGCGGGAAAACGCCCGGCGGCGGCGGCGGCGGCGGCTTCGGCGGCGGTGGCGGGGCTGGTTACTACTACGGTGGCAACGGAGGCTTCGGCGGCGGCGGCGGAGCGGGCTAGTATTCGTATGGCGGCAACGGCGGCTTCGGTGGCGGCGGCGGCGGATTGCCCGCGACGAAGGCGGGTACGGGGAAAACCGGAAAATACGCTCTGGGCGGATTTGGCGCGGGCAATGCCGGCGGCGGTTACGGCATCGGCAACGGCAAGACGCCGACCTACAAACTCTCGGGTGGCGACTCTGGCGGCGGCGGTCTGGGCGCCGGCGGCGCGGTATTCGTCCAGTCCGGCGGCGTGCTGACCTTTGGTGGCGCGGCAACGCTCGCCGCTGGCACCGTCACCGGCGGCGCCGCGGGCACGCCGACCGGGACCGATGGCAATGGCGCGGGCACGGCGGGCACCGCCGGCTCGGCGTTCGGCAGCGGCATCTTCATACAGAACAACAGCACATCGGTCGCCCAGGGTGTGACATTCGCGCCGATGGCCGGGCAGACGCTGACCGTCAGCGGTGTGATCGCGGATGAGAAGGGCTCGGGCGGCACGCTCGGCAACGCCACGGCCGGCGCGCTTGTGATCACGGGCGGCGGCGCGGTCCGGCTGACCGGCACCAACACCTTCGCGGGCGGCTCCACGATCAGCGGCGGCGCCACGCTCGATCTCGGCGCCGGCAACGCGGGCGGCAGTGGCGCCACCACCTTCGCGGCGAGCAGCGCGGATCGGCTGCTGATCGAGAACGCGGCGCTGTCGTCAGGACACCTCAGCAACACCGTCAGCGGCTTCGTGGCGGGCGATGTGATCGATCTGTCCGGTCTGACGTTCAAGGCCGGGGCGTCGGCGAGCATCGTTTCGAACACCTTGTCGGTGGTCAGCAATGGAGTGACCGACACGGTGTCCCTGTCCGGCCAGGGCACCAATCCGGGTCTCGTCGTGGTGCAGGACGCGGGCACCGGAAGCGAGGTCGTCACCACCAATTTCACCATCGGCACCGAGGCGCAGCTTCTCACCGATCTCGCCGACATCAACAGCGGCGGCGTGGATGCGGCGGCCGGCGTGGCCTACACATTCAACTTCGCCAATGCCGTGTCCCTGGTCACCGGCGGCGAAACGGTGAATTTGTTGGCAGCGTCGTCCCTGACATTCGCCGGCACCGGTTTCACCAGCGGCAACACGATCTCGGTCAACGCCGGCTCGCTGATCGCCGGCACCGTCGGGGCGCTCGGCTCGAGCGGCTTCGCGATCGGAGCGAGCGGGACCGTTTCGCTCAACGGCTTCGCCCAGACGATTGGCGATCTGACCGGCTCAGGTCAGATCCTGACCCAGGGCGCGACCCTGACCGAGGGGACGTCGAATTCCACCAGCTTCTCCGGCTCGATCACCGGGACGACCGGGGCGAGCCTGGTCAAGCAGGGCACTGGCACGCTCACTCTGGCCGGCACCGACACCCTGCCGGGTGGACTGACGATCAACGCGGGCGGGGTCAATCTGACCAGCGGCACCGCGCTGAACGGGGGCGGGACCATCACGTTCGGGGCCGCGACCGGCGACGTGCTGGAGTTTCACGCCACCACGGTGCCCACCAACACGATCGCCGGCTTTGTCCAGGGTCAGACAATGGACCTGAACATGGCCGGGACCACCGTGACCGGTGCCGCGATCGTCAACACCAATACGTTGCAGCTCCCCCTCAGCGCCGGCGGACCGTTCAATCTGACGATGAGCCCGGCACAGAGCTGGATCGGCGCCAACTTCAGTCACGCGACCGCCGGGTCCGACAATTTCATCACCGAGGCGCGCTTTTCGCCGGTGGTCACGGCCGGTGGCACCGTGTCGTTCGCCGGCGGCGGCGCGCCGGTCACCGCCGACTCCGGACTGACCATCGTCGATAACGCCAGCGCCACGCTGGCGAGCGCCAAGGTGGTGATCGGCGGGTTCCTCACCGGCGATACGTTGACGGTCGGCACCCTGGGCGGCCTGACCCCCGGTTTCAGCAACGGCACGCTGACGCTGACCGGGGCGACGAGTGTCGCGACGTATCAGACCGCGCTGGACTCGGTTGCTTACAGCTTCAACCCGGCCAACGGCGATCCGACCGGCGGTGGCACGCACACCATCCGTACGCTGTCCTGGTCCGTCAACGACGGCACCCTCGGCAGCAATACCGGCACCAGCACGGTCAATGTCGCGCCGTGCTACTGCCGGGGCACGCGGATTCTGACGACCCGCGGCGCGGTCGCGGTGGAGGATTTGCGGATCGGCGACCTCGTGGTCACCCACTCCGGCGCCGAGC
>CALFNB010000495.1 GCA_937902425.1 uncultured Acetobacteraceae bacterium
GATTCTTTATGGAAAGCCACGGTAGCCGGTTGGATTCTTTTATTACGCGACGGATTCAATCGAAAATGAGGGGATGCATAAGCCCTACATGTAGTGGGTGTATGGGTTAACCGGACAGGCAAGCTTCATACTTCGCCGGGCATCAGGGATGCCACCGCCCCCCGGCGCGGGGTATGCCATGAAAGAAGCCTGTCTGATCGCGGCGATATCCGATTGCGCATACCGTTTCAGCGAGCGTGTCGTGGTTCTGGACAGCGACAAGATCGACACCTTGCTCGCGATCCCGCTTCAGGCGGAAGTCGGGCGTTCTGGTTCGACTCCGGGCAGCGATCGACACCGCTTCCCCGAGCCGCTCAACGCGCCTTTGGCGTGACACCCGCACCACCAATCGGCCTGCGCAGCGTTTCCGGCATAAACAAGAAAAACGCGACGCCCGCGATCGCGGCGCAAATTCCCATGGTCACGAACGCCGCGTTATAACCGAAATGATCGACGATCAGCCCAACGGCGAGTCCGCTTAACGACCCACCGATCCCCTGCACGGTGATGACGGCGCCCAGTGCCATGTTGTAGCGCCCGGTGCCTTGTGTGATGTCGGCCACCAGGAGCGGCAACAGCGTGATGAAGATGCCCGCCCCGACACCATCCAGTACTTGCACGCCGAGCAGCCAAAGGGCGTGGTCCGAAAACGTATAAAGGACCGCCCGGATCGGCAGCACGGCGAAGGCCACCAGAAACAAAGGTTTTCGCCCCCAACCATCCGCCATCCGTCCGACCAGTATGGCCATCGGCACCATCACAACCTGGGCTATGATGATGCAAGCTGACGTCAGCGCCGTTGCCACGTCGGGATGGGCGATCGCGAGCTTTTGACCAGCCAGCGCCAGCAACGGCGCGTTGGCGAACTGAAATAGCAACGCGCAACCGGCGAAAACCCCCAGCGCGCGCATTTTCGCGAGCGACAACAATCTCGCGGGCCTGAATACCACCTCAGCCGAGGCGTCCGCTCCGGGAAGCGGATCGGCGCCTCGGGCACGAGAATGATCGATCGCATCAGCCGGAATGGCCAGAACCGCGGCGATGACCAAGGCGCCGAAGACTGGCACCAGAAGAAACACGCTGCGTTGCGAGAAGTAGTACCCGACCCCGGCCGTGACGATCGCGATCGAGACGTTACCGGCGTGGTCAAAGGCGGCATTCCGCCCGGTACGCCTTGCCAATGTCTCGCGTGTATAAAGGCCCAATGTGATGGCCGCGATGGCGGGACCGAAGACGTCCCCGACGACCGCCATGATTGTGTGGGCGAACAGAACAGGCCAAAACGATGGCGTCAGAAAGATCACCGTCGCACCCACCGCCAACCCGGTGGTGGCGACGACGACGACGGCTCGTTTCGCTCGTGTGGCGTCGATCAGCATGCCGATCGGCACCTGCATGGTCAGGCCAAGCAGTCCGCCTATCGTCGTCACGAGGCCTACGGACGACTTGCTCCAATGCTGCTGGGTGACCAGGAATACGACCAGGTAGGGTCCCAGCGCGCCCTGCATATCGGATAGCAGGAAGTTAACGGCGTCGAGGGAAATAGGCTGGAACCCCTCGCGGACAGCGCGTTTGTTCGGCAGATCGGCATCCGGCGGGGATTTTTCATCGACTGCCGGTAACGCTACTCGTGTGCTCTGTGATGTCCCCATTAAGACGGATTCCTCATCGCTCCTGCCTTCTCGGACGTTCGGAATGGTCGATCCAATGCGTCGCCGCGATCTCTGCCCTCAGCGTCTCGGCATGACGCTGTTTCACCATCTCTCGGATGGCGGCATGGCGTTCCGCCGTGGGCGTGAGCGGCATGACATCCCCATGATCGTTGTTCGCGATCATATCACGATCTGGGAAAAGCGTCGCGGCGATGATCCCGCGTATCTTGTCAGCCACACCATCCAAGGCGGCATGCATGGTCCCCGCCGAGATGTCATTGACCGTGATGGGGCACCCGAGCAGCGGGCGAATCACGAGGGCGCTCAAACACTGCTCATGAACACGCTACCCATGGTGGCTGTCTGTGTAAACCTGACAGGCAAGCTTAAGACCATCGAATTCCAGCGCGGAGCCTGTCTTCACGCTGATCGCGTGGATGCAGGCAAGGCATGTCATAACGATATTGGACACATCGTCTGGACTGGACCACCAGGCGAAACTGGAAAGATACGCTCCATTCCGGGTCTGTCGTCAGGATCAACCGCGTCGCGATCCATGTGCTTTGCACAATCCGGGCCGCGCCAGTTCTGGGCCTCGAACAGCCTCATCCGGCGTTTCAAGGAAAGCTTCATAAGCCTTGTGACGCGGGGCGGTTCACGGTCTCTTACCGCCTGACTCCTGACACTTTCCGCGAAGAAATCCATTTCGATTGAGCAGCCTGGATGTAACGCGCGGCGTGCCGTAATGGCCGGAACCCACGGGGTTCTTATCCTTCGCACTCGCTGAAGGGAAACAATCGGGCGGATGTGAATCGGCGGATCATCAAAATTCGCCGGCACGGCCGCGGGAGCCGTCTCGTCTTTTTTGGTTCCAGTTCAACCGGCTCAGGGAGGTATCGACTGTTGCTTAACGACCCTCGCTCGCCATCCCAATGCGTGCGAGGCATCAACATCGCCGATTGAAGTGGACCCCATCGGCTGGAGGAACCGGACGCGAAGCCGGTTCCCGGTTGGATTACCCGGCCACCGCCGCGGCGTACCCGATTCAAGATCGGGACGGATATCCGCCGCGCATCCCGAGCATCGGTCGCCGGGATCGCGCGTATTGTAGCGAACGCGGTTTTTTGATTACCAATATCCCAACATTATACCCAGCAGGCAATGGTCGCCGAACCTCATTAAACATGGGGGAAATCCGCTATTTAATGTTTGGTACAATGTTGGGGTATTAGTAATGAGCGAAGCCAAACAGCGCCTGCGCATTGTGGTGCGGGATCCGCTCCGCGTCGCCCTCTTGCAATCCAGGCCGGCCGATAAAGGCGAAGGTCTCCGTGTAAGGTTCGTACTCCCGCGGTACCGGACAGTGGCTCCCGGTCACCAGTTTTTCCACGCCAAACGCCTCGCGGGCGCAACAGATCGCCGCCTTCGATCCATAACACACCGTATCGTACCAAAGCCGCCGCGCCGTCACACCGGGCAACTCCGCCAACGCGCCAGGATCGCGCACGCCTTGCTGATCCAACCGGTTCAGCAACATCGGGATCGGTCCGCCGAGATGCGGCACGATGAAGCGGACGTTCGGATAGCGCGAGGGAATTTGCCGGGCGATCATGTGCGCGACGAACATCGCGTCCTCGACGGAGTTGCCGATCGAGGCCCGGAACCCCCGGTCGTTGAGCACGCGATGCGTCTTCTCCGCGCCGGTCAGCCCGGCCGGCGGTCCGGCCCTCGGCCTGGGCGACGCTTATATAATGATGCGGTCCGAGAAGCGCTGATCGTGATCTGGGAAGCTTCGGACCGGGTCTGCGGCAAGCGGCTGCGTCCGCTGGTGCCAATCCTTGTCGAGGCGATGGAACGGCACGGCCATCTTCAACTCTCGCCGGAGGTTCGCGCGGGGTTGGAGGCGATGAGCGCCGCCACGATCGATCGGGCGCTGCGTGAGGCCCGGGAACCGGGAGGAGGACGAAAACGTCGTAACGCGCCACCTTCGGCCGCGATCCGGCGCAACGTTCCGGTGCGGACCTTTGACGGTTGGGACGACCCGGCGCCCGGGTTTGTCGAAGCGGATCTCGTGGCGCACAGCGGGCCGACGGCGAAAGGCAGCTTTGTGCAGACACTGACACTGACGGACATCGCGACGGGCTGGACGGAGTGCGCGCCGCTGCTGGTGCGGGAGCAGCATCTGCTGACCGAAGTCCTGAGCGAGGTTCGGAAACGCATGCCATTCGCACTGCTCGGGTTCGACACGGACAACGACAGCGTATTCATGAACGAGACGGTCAAAACCTAT
>CALFNB010000496.1 GCA_937902425.1 uncultured Acetobacteraceae bacterium
GGTTCGTGCTGGCCCCAGTTCCCGTCGCACCAGTGAATGAAGCAGATACGGTGCTCCTGCCAGAGGGACTGAACGCGTTGAAGCGCATGGCCAGACTCACGGATCTGAAGATCGACGGTTCGTATCTCAATCTGGATGGTGGCTTCGATTCCAGGCACAATCGCAAAGCAGTCTTCAACGCGGGACTCATTCCGAACATAAAGGAGAACCCACGCAATCGGAAGGCGCCGAAGCGCGGACGGAAGCGGTTGTTCAATGCCGCCATCCATTCATTACGGCTACGTGTGGAGCGGACCTTCGCGTGGGAGGATAAATTCAAACGTCTGCTACTGCGGTTCGAGTTCGTCCAGCGTCGGCACTACGGTATGAAATTGATGGCATACACATTGATCAATTTGAGGCACTTCTGTGCTACCTGAAACTCGCAACCAGTTAATGGTCTCGAACTGATCGTGCGAGACGTCGCCGAACGCAGCCCGTCGCGCCCGCGCCAGGTGGGCGCCAGATGGGCGGATGAACCGTAACGTGCTACGGTTTGATCCAGTACGGAGTCCGCCAGGCGGACCAGACCCCGGCCGCCGCCCCACCAGAAAAGGCAAACCATCATGCAATTCGGCGCTTCGATCTTCTTCACCGATTACTCCATCTCGCCGGCCGAACTCGCCGTCGCGCTGGAGGAACGCGGCTTCGACTCACTGTGGGCGGCGGAGCACTCGCACATTCCGGTTCCCCGGCGCACGCCGCCGCCCGGCGGGGGTGAACTGGCGAAGCGTTACTATGATGTCATGGATCCGTTCGTTACGCTGACCGCCGCGGCCGCCGCGACGAAGCAACTCAAGGTCGCCACTGGCATCTGTCTGGTCATCCAGCGCGATACGATTCAAACGGCGAAGCTGGTCGCCTCGATCGATCAGGTCAGCGGCGGGCGGTTCCTGTTCGGCATCGGTGGCGGCTGGAATGCCGAGGAAATCGAAGCCCACGGCACCGTGTTCGCCACCCGCATGAAGAAGATGCGCGAACAGATGGAGGCGATGAAAGCAATCTGGACCAAATCGACCGCGGAATATAACGGCGAGATCGTCAAGGTGCCGTCGATGATGACCTGGCCCAAGCCCACGCAAAAACCCTGGCCGCCAATCCTGCTCGGCGGCGCCTTTCCCTGGGCCGCGCGCCGGGCCATTCGTTACGGCGACGGTTGGTTCCCGAATGCGAGCAGTGGGGACCCGGAAGAATACATGCCCAGGTTCCGGCAGATGTGCTCGGAGGCCGGCCGCGATCCGTTGCCGGTGACGCTCGGCGGCTGCCCGGAAGACCTCGCGAAGTTGCAACGCTTCCGCGAGCTTGGTGCGGTCCGGGTGAATGTCAGCCTGCCGGCGGAGGGAGCGGACAAAATCCTGCCCATCCTGGACCGCTGGGCCGCGTTGATCCGGCAGGTTGGCGGCTGATCCAACGAATGGCGGGGCCGTTGTCGCGCTGACGAAACGACCCCGCTTAAGCCCGATCTGGTTTGGGCCGTAGTACGCTATGGCCCGACGCGGGATCAGCGGGATTGTCGTGATATATGCTATCAGGCTTCGGCCGCCAGATCTTGTTTCGTTACCCGTCTGTTGGCAGTCATCGTGCCGAAAGACACGGCAAGAACGAACTCGGTCCAGGGGAATGTCCGCGCGGCGCGACCTCGCGCCGGGGTGCCTCGGAAAGTCGTTCCGGCGGCAAAAGCGATCGCTCGCGGGCTGGACGCGACGCATGGCCGGCCTGTAGCCTCTCTCTTCAAACGTCGGTGGCCTATGGCGCGTTGGGGCGCCAGTGAAAATCGAGCTTTCCGATCGCTGGGGACAACGCGCCATGACCCAATACGATGTGACCCGCAGTGTAATGAGCAGTAACATAACGCTCAACAACGGCGACTTCCTCAACGTGTCCGCGGGCGGCACGGTCAATGGTATCGTCGTCAACAGCGGCGGCGATGAATTACTGTTCGGCGGCGTCGCCAGAGGCACCGTGGTGAACTCGAGCGGCGGCGAGGCCGTAGAGTCCGGCGGGGTGCTCACCGGCACCCAGGTGAGAGGCGGCTACGAGGCCGTGTTCTTTGGCGGCGTGGCCATCAATACCGTGGTGAGCAACGGTGGCCAGATCGTCGCGTTCAGCAACATCTCCGCCAACCAGCTTGCAGCCGGCCAGTACGTGGGGTCCGGTGGCGTGGCCAGCGGCACCGTGCTGAGCAGTGGCGGCGTCCAGGAGATCTTCTCCGGGCCATTGGTCACAGGCACCGTGGTCAGCAGCGGCGGCGCCACGGTCATGGTGCTGCGAGGGCTCGGCGCCACGGTCACCGGATTGGATACGCTGGTCGCACAGGGAGCGATCAGGAGCACGTGAGCGGTCGTGGGAACCATCACATTGATGCATTGAGCCCGCGACCGCCGGCCGCGGATCAGCCGGGAGCGGGATCGTTACGACGAAGCACCGTGCGCTGGCGGCATCTCCTTCCCGATCGAACGGAACAGCCAACGGCGGAAAATCGTTGCGTCCCGCGACATGAGACAGTACAACCGCCCGATACAGTTCTGATCGGTTTGGCGGCTTGCATGCCCTGTCTGTTGTTTTCGCGACTGCTGGCCGCCGCCCGCCTCGCCATGATTCCCGGCCTCGCTGTGATCCCGGGCCTCGCGTTGGCCGGGGCCCCGCCATCGTCCGGTCCATTGACGCACAACCTCCATGCGATGCTCTCGTCAGGCGGCCCGTTCGTGAACCCGGAAGTGCTTCGCGCGTTCAATCCGCAACCCGATCCGCCAGGCGACAACACGGTACTCGACCTGTCCGATCCCACCGCGCCAAACCTTTTGTTGCCCGCGGTGTTCGGCACCTACAGCCTGTTGGTTGGCATGGAAGGGGCGAGTTCCGGCGAACCTTACACCTTCAACGTGCCGGGCGGCGGTCCCACGGACATCGGCGGCGGCGTCTCGGCGTTCTCATTCACCGCCGCCGGCGATGGCGCCCAGTTCCGAATTACCCTGGATATCACTGGCTTCAGTTCCGATTGAGGCGCGTTCAATCCGCAACCTGACCCACCGGGTTTCGGCATTGCCGGTTTTACGTTCTTTGGCGACCCCGGCGTTACGGCACATATTTATGAGCTCGACGCGAACAGCAACCTGGTCCCGCTGAGCTTCACCGAAACGAGCATTCCCGAGCCATATGGGCCTGGCTGTCTGTTGCTCGCCGGAACGGGGATCGTGGCGGCGAGACGGCGCAAGCGTGGTGTGGCCTGACGCGTAAACCACGTTCAGCCCCCTGGGCAAACACAAAAGCCGCGGTCATAACGTCCCGTTACCCCCGCCCGCGATAACCCGGTACATCCTGCGCCGGGATCCACACGCCCTCCGGCGGCACGCCGCTCTGCCAGAACACGTCGATCGGCATCCCGCCGCGCGGGAACCAATACGCACCGATACGAAACCAGACCGGATCCAATGTCGCGATCAGCCGCTCGGCGATTTGCATCGTGCAGCCCTCGTGGAACGTGCCATGGTTACGAAACGAACCCAGGAAAAGTTTCAGCGACTTGCTCTCCACGATCCAGTCACGCGGCACGTAGTCGATGACGATGTGCGCGAAATCGGGCTGCCCGGTCAGTGGACACAATGTCGTGAATTCCGGACAGGTGAAACGCACCAAATACTGTTTCCCCTCCGCCGGCGCGGCCACCCGTTCCAGCACCGCCTGATCGGGCGAGGCGGGCCACGCCACGCGCTGCCCCAACTGAGTGAGGCCCCCCAACTGGTCCCCCAGCTTGTCGGTCATGGCAGATCCTCCGGCGCGTTCCAGCCCGCGCGCACCTGGCCGGCATGCGCGGCGAGGCGCCCCTCCCGGATCGCCCGCCGCAGGCCGCGTGTTAAATCCTGATAGTACCGCACGTTGTGCCAGGTGAGCAGCATCGGCCCCAACATCTCCTCAGCCTTGAACAGATGATGCAGATAGGCACGCGAATGTTTCACGCAAGCGGGGCACGCGCACGCCGGATCGAGCGGCCCGCCATCGTCCGCGAAACGCGCATTGCGCAGATTGAAAACACCCTGTGACGTGAATGCTCGCGCGGTGCGGCCGGCGCGAGTAGGCATCACGCAATCGAACATATCGATGCCGCGCGACACCGCCCCGATGATGTCGTCCGGCGTGCCGACGCCCATCAGATAGCGCGGCCGGTCGGCCGGAAGATGCGGCACTGTAATGTCCAGTATCGAGAACATCATCGCCTGACCCTCGCCCACCGCGAGGCCACCGATCGCGTATCCATCGAAGCCGATGCAGCGCAAAGCATCGGCCGACGCTGCCCGGAGCTCCGGAAAAATACTCCCCTGCACAATTCCAAACAGCCCATACCCGGGACGGGCAACGAAACTGTCCCGCGACAGCGCGGCCCATCGCATGGACAATTCCATCGACTGGCGTGCTTCGTCCGGTGTCGCGGGGAACCGGGTGCACTCGTCCAGTGCCATGGTGATCGTGGCGTCAAGCAACTGCTGGATCGCGATGGACCGCGCCGGCGTCAGACGATGGCTCGATCCATCGATGTGCGACTGGAACGTGACCCCGTCGGCGTCAAGTTTGCGCAGTTTCGCCAACGACATGACCTGGAAGCCGCCGGAGTCCGTCAGGATCGGACCAGGCCAATCCATGAACCGGTGCAATCCGCCGAGCCGGTCGATCCGCTCGGCGCCCGGCCGCAACATGAGGTGATAGGTATTACCGAGTACGATGCCGGCGCCGGTCGCACGCACGGAATCAGCGGTCATTGCCTTGACGGTTCCCGCCGTGCCGACCGGCATGAACACCGGCGTCTCGATCTCCCCATGCGCGGTCGACATCGTCGCCGCGCGCGCGGTGCCATCCGCGGCATCGAGCCGGAAGTTGAACGCGCTACTCATGGCGCCACAACAATGATGAGTCGCCGTATGAGTAAAACCGGTACCCCCTGCCGATCGCATGCGCGTAAGCCGCGCGCATGCCGCCGGTACCCGCGAACGCGCAGACCAGCATGAACAAAGTCGAGCGCGGCAAATGAAAGTTCGTCATCAGCAAATCCACGGCGCGAAACCGGTAACCAGGCAAAATGAACAACGAGGTCGCCCCGGTGAAGGGTTCGATCGTGCCGTCGTCAGTGGCCGCGCTTTCCAGCAGACGTAAACTGGTGGTGCCAACGGCGACAATTCGTCCCCCCGCTGTTCGCGCGTTGTTGATGGCAGCGGCGGCGGCGGCGGAAATCTCGCCGCGCTCCGCGTGCATGCGGTGCTCCGTCACATCGTCGGATCGCACCGGCAGAAAAGTACCGGCACCGACATGAAGCGTCACGGTGACACGGTGGACGCCCAGTACCTCCAGCGCGGCCAACAAAGCCGGCGTGAAATGCAGACCAGCGGTCGGCGCCGCGACCGCGCCGTCGTGGCTGGCGAAGATCGTCTGATAATCCGCCGCATCCGAGGGTTCCAACCCATGCGGCCGATGAATATACGGCGGTAATGCCAGCGCACCGGTCCGGTGCAAGGCCGCGACGAAGGCATCGTCTCGCTGGTTGAACCGCAACGTTACACCACCGTCCGGATCGCGAGTAGTAACGATCGCCGACAGGTCCTCGTCGAAGCGTAGTGTGTCGCCCGCATGTAGCCGCCGCGCGTTGCGGGCCAGCGCGTGCCATGTTCCGTTCGGCTGAGGCTGATCCAGCGTGATCCCGATCCGCGCGTCACCCCGCCTCGCGGTCAGTTGCGCCGGGATGACCCGCGTATCGTTCGCCACCAGGATATCGCCCGGCCGTAACAGGTCCGGCAGGTCGCGCACCATGCGGTCTTCCAGGGCGGCGGCCCGCACCATGTGGTCTTCCAGGGCGGTGGGCCGCATGCACAGCAGCCGCGCCGCATCGCGCGGGCGGACCGGCGTTTGGGCGATGCGATCCGGCGGCAACTCAAAGTCGAAGTCCGCGATGCTGACCACCATCAGGCCGGCGTCGGAGCCACCCGGCGCAACAACCGCACCAGCGGGATCGCGAACAGCACAGCCCAGACCTTGCCGATGATCTGACCGGGGAGGAATGCGAGACCGCCGAACGCCAGCGACAGGAACACGAGCGAGTCCACCACCAGTCCGCCCATCGACGAGACCACCACCGCGAGCAGCAGTCGCCGCCGTTGCAGCGGCGTATAGACCGCGAAGTCGGCCAGTTCGCTCAGTACAAAGGCGGTGCCGGAGGCGAACACCAGCGAGGGCGGCGCGACAAACGCCGACAGCGCGGTGCCGGCGGCGATCGCGAGCAGCCCGGAGCGCCAGCCCAGACAGCGCTGCACCACGTCCCGCAACACCAGGGCGACCCCGACCGTCAACACACCCGACGGTGCCATGACCCCAGGCGCGACCGGCACCAGGCACGGTCCATCCGGCACGCATACCGTTCCGATATGCAGGATCAGCCAGTTCGCCAACGGGACGCAGCCCAGAAACGCCACGAACGCGACGGTGCCAACCCGAGTGCGCCGCGACAAATCCATCACTCGCTCTGATACGAGGAGATTTCGACCAGATTGCCGTCCGGATCGCGACAATACACCGACAGGATGGGACCCAGGGCGCCGGCCCGCTCGACCGGACCTTGCACGATGGCCACACCGCAGTCGTGCAGATGGCCGATCACCTCGTCCGGCGGCACCGCGGTGACAAAGCACAGATCGCCGGCCCCCGCCTCGTGCGTTGCTCCGGTGAGCCACGAGTAAACGTCGTGGTCATGCGGTCGCAGGTTGATCTTCTGGCCGCCGAACTTCAGGGCGGTGCGGGAGTGCGGCCCGAAATCCTCCCGTTCCATACCGAGGACGCGTTGGTACCAAGCGGCGGCGATGTCCACGTCGGTGACGTTGAGGACGATGTGGTCGATGCGGTCGACGGTGAATCGCATCGGCTTGAGACTCCTTCGGTTGAAGCAGG
>CALFNB010000497.1 GCA_937902425.1 uncultured Acetobacteraceae bacterium
AAACCGATATCACCGTCACACTGAACGTCGACGGCACGGGACAGGCCGACATCGCGACCGGCATTGGCTTCCTCGACCACATGCTGACGGCGCTCAGCCGGCATGGGCTGTTCGACCTCACAGTCCGCGCCAAGGGCGATTTGCACATCGACTTCCATCACACCACCGAGGACGTCGGCATCGTCATCGGCCAGGCCTTTCGCAAGGCGATCGGCGACAAGCGCGGCATCAGCCGGTTTGGCCACGCGCTGATCCCGATGGACGAGACGTTGGCGGAGGCCGCCGTCGACATCTCCGGCCGCCCGTTCCTGGTCTGGAACGCCGATTTCGGCCGCCCAAAGATCGGCGAAATGGACACCGAGTTGTTCGAGGAATTCTTCCGCGCTCTGGCGTTCAACGCGATGATCACGCTGCACATCAACCGCCGCGCCGGCCACAACGCGCATCACGTCGCGGAGGCCTGCTTCAAGGCGACAGCCCGTGCGCTCCGTGCGGCCTGTGCGCTCGATCCCCGCGCGGAAGGCGCGATTCCGTCGACCAAAGGGTCGCTGTGATGTATCCCAAAGGGGTGCTTTGAAAATCTGGACGGCGCATGAGAAACCCAACGCCCCGCCGGTGCTGCTGCACGAGGGGTTCTCGTTCGGCGCGCTGATATTTGGCCCACTCTGGCTGGCCGTACAGCGGGCCTGGGTACCGGCCGGCGCGACATTGTTGCTGACCCTGCTGATCCCGCTCCTGACCCGCCCGCCCGCCTCGCTTGTCCTTATTCTTGGCCTGGCGCTGATGTTGGGCGTTTCGGGCCGGGACCTCGTGCGCTGGTCCATTGCCCGCCGCGGGTATCTCGAATCCAATGTCGTCACTGGTCGAAACGAGGAGGAAGCGCACGGCCGTCTGCTCGAAGCCCGCCCGGACCTGGTGAAACGGTCGATGGTGGCGGAGACGGCACCGTGACCTGGGGAGGCTGCAGTTCTCATTGTGGCGATTTTCGGCCCGCTCACGTCATGTTTCGGGCTCGACCCTGGCATCGGCGGCGGCACGCATGACCGAAATTTGGCTCGAAGCGGGCCAACACGCGCTGAGAGGGATGCCCGAGCCTGGCCCCGCACCTTGCGCATTTCTTCGCGCACGGCGGGCGACACACGGGAAGCAGGCAAGAATTTTGGCACAGAGAAACAGGGAGGGCACGGAGCTCACGGAGCAGAAAAATATTGGAGCGCTTCGCGCGGTCTTTGGTCGAACGCCCGCGCGAAGCGCCGGGGCTCAACAGTGAATGTCGAGGCGGAGGCCGTGCGATGATCCTGACGGCGGAGGCCGTGCTATGATCAAGATCGCCGTGGTCGACTACGGCAGTGGCAACCTGGCGTCGGCGTCTCGCGCCCTCGCCGTGGCGGCGGAGCGCGCCGGCATCGCCGCCATGGTCAGTGTGACCGCCGACCCCGATGCGGTCGCGGCGGCTGACCGGATCGTGCTGCCCGGTCAAGGTGCCTTCGCCGACTGCGCCCATGGATTGCGAGCCGTGTCCGGGATGTGGGACGCGATCGACCGCGCCACCCAGGCGGGAACCCCGTTCCTCGGTATTTGCGTAGGCATGCAACTGATGGCCGAGCGCGGATTGGAACATGCTGTCACGCCCGGTTATGGCTGGATCAAGGGCGATGTCGCCGAGATGGAAGCCGCCGGCCTGCGCCTGCCGCAGATGGGCTGGAACGGTTTGGACTTCGAGCCGGGAGCGCATCCTTTGCTTGAGGGTTTACATCCCGGCGATCATGCCTATTTCGTGCATAGCTACGCCCTGGTGGGGGGTAATCCGTCGCAGACGATCGCGACCACCGACTATGGCGGGCCCGTTGTCGCTTTCGTCGCCGCCGGCAACCGTGCCGGCACGCAGTTTCACGTCGAAAAAAGCCAGGAGGTTGGCATCCGTATCCTGACCAATTTCCTGCGCTGGACCCCCTGACCCCATGCCCGCGCTCGAACGGCCCCCGCCGCATTTCCTCGTCGAGCATGTCGAGGAACTGGACGACGACGACCTCGCCGCGCTGTGCGAGGCGACCGATGCCGCGATCATCGACGGCGGCGGATTTGGCTGGATCAATCCGCCCGGCCGGCGCGCGCTCGAAAGCTATTACCGCGGCATCCTGCTGGTGCCGGAGCGCGAGTTGCTCGTCGTGCGCATGGACGGGATGATCGTTGGCTCGGCGCACCTGGTGAAGCCGCCCCGCAACAACGAGGCCCAGGCGTTCGCCGCGCAATTGATGCATGCGTTTGTCGCGCCTTACGCACGAGGCCACGGCCTCGCCCGCATGCTGACCGAGGGTGTCGAGAGCCGGGCGCGGGAGCTTGGCTATCACGTGCTCAATCTGGACGTGCGCGAAACCCAGGCCGCGGCGATCCATATGTACGAATCGCTCGGTTTTGAGCGGTGGGGCACGCATCCGAACTACGCGATGGTGCGGGGCAAAATCGTCCGCGGATATTATTACTGCAAGCGATTGAGACAGCGTAGGAACCAGGCCGCCGACCAGTGAGATCGCCAATGGGATCGCCAGTGGGATTGCCAGTGGGATTGGTTGTCCCGTGCCACTGACGTTATATCCCGCCATCGACCTGAAGGACGGACGCTGCGTGCGGTTGCGGCGGGGTGATATGGATCAGGCAACGATCTACGCCGACGATCCGGCGGCCCAGGCGGCGGCGTGGCGCGCCGCCGGCCTCCAGTGGCTGCACGTCGTCGATCTCAATGGCGCGTTCGCCGGACGGCCGGTCAACGCCGAAGCGGTCACGGGCATCCTCGCCGCGGTCGATTTGCCGGTGCAACTCGGCGGCGGCATCCGCGACATGGCGGGGATCGAGGCCTGGCTCGACGCCGGGGTGCGCAGGGTGATCCTCGGTTCGGCGGCGGCGAAGCATCCCGCTCTGGTCCTGGAAGCGTGCAAGACATTCCCAGGCCGTATCGTTGTCGGCATCGACGCTCGCGACGGTTTCGTGGCCACCGAAGGTTGGGCTGAGACCTCGACCATGCGAGCCGCTGAACTGGGGCTACGGTTCGAGGACGCCGGCGTCACGGCGATCATCTACACCGACATCGGCCGCGACGGGATGCTGTCGGGGCTCAATCTGGATCAGACAATGGATCTCGCCGCGAAACTGACGACGCCGGTGATCGCGTCCGGCGGTGTCGGATCGCTCGATGATCTTGCCGCGCTGCGGCATGCCGCGATCGGGACTCGGGTCGAAGGTGTGATCGTCGGCCGCGCGCTTTATGACGGCCGTGTGTCACCATCCGATGCGGTCGCGCTGCTGAGCCGCTGATATCCCCTGCATTTGTCCAGATCAATTTTGGATTTGTCGGATGGTCCGAAGATTCGCACATCTCCGGGCCTCGATATTCACTTGCAACGCTCGCGCACGGTGGCGTCTAAACGACGCACCATGTTGAAACTCAGGGTGATTCCTTGTCTGGACGTGAAGGATGGCCGGGTCGTCAAGGGCGTGAATTTCGTCTCCTTGCGCGATGCGGGCGATCCGGTGGAGCAGGCAGCGGTCTATGACGCGGCCGGCGCGGACGAACTTACCTTCCTGGACATCACCGCCAGCCACGAAAATCGCGACACGATCCTGGACGTGGTGTCTCGCACCGCCGCGAAAGTATTCCTGCCGCTGACCGTGGGCGGCGGCATTCGCTCGACCGAGGACATGCGCCGTCTGCTATTGGCGGGCACCGACAAATGCAGCATCAACTCCGCCGCGGTGGCGCGGCCCGAGTTGGTGCGGGAAGCGGCGACGAAATTCGGCAGCCAGTGTGTCGTGGTCGCGGTGGACGCGAAGCAAACCGCGCATGGAACGTGGGAAGTCTTCACTCACGGAGGTCGCCAACCCACGGGGATCGATACGATCGAGTGGTGCAAGCAGGTTGTTTCGCTTGGCGCGGGAGAAATCCTGCTGACCAGCATGGACCGCGACGGCACCGGCAAGGGCTTTGATCTCGATTTGTTGCGCGCGGTTTGTGGCGCGGTGCGGGTGCCTGTCATCGCCTCGGGCGGGGTGGGGACCCTGCGACATTTCGTGGAGGGCGCTCAGGTGGGCGCCACCGGACTGCTGGCGGCCAGCGTGTTCCATTTCGGCACATTCACGATCTCGCAAGTCAAACAGGCGCTGGCCCATGCGGGGCTGCCGGTACGTCTGTTGCCCGCGGCCGCCTGACCATGGCGAAGACCACCAAACGCAAGGCGGCGAGCAAGAGTGGCCTCAAAAAGGTGGTCAAGGGCGGCGCCAGGAACAAGGCGGTCGGCAAGTTGAAGCGCGCCATCAGGTTGGATGTCCCGCACGAGACCGACGCGATCGTGCTCGACCGGCTGTGGTCCGTGGTCATGAACCGGCGCGACGCCGATCCGACGATCAGCCACTCGGCCAGGCTGCTGTCGCGCGGCACCGCCAAAGTCGCGCAGAAATTCGGCGAGGAAGCGGTCGAGTGCCTGATCGAGGCGGTGCGTGGCGACCGTGACGCGGTGATCGCGGAAAGCGCCGACGTACTGTATCACCTGGTCGTCGTCTGGGTCTCGACCGGCGTCGCGCCAGCGGAAGTCTGGGCTGAACTGATGCGCCGCGAAGGCGTCAGCGGGATCGCCGAAAAGGCGTCGCGCGCCCAAACGAGCATGGTTGCGCGCGCGCTGAAAACGACGAAAATCCCCTGATCGTCCCGCCGCGGTCATGACGCTGACGCGAGGGGCGGAGCCAGTTCGGGAGACATGCGATGCCGGTCAGCGGCCTGCCACCTTACGACGACAGCAACATCTTCGCCCGCATCCTGCGCGGGGAAATCCCCTCGAAAACGGTTTACGAGGACGAGTGGGCGCTCGCCTTCCATGACATCAATCCACAGGCGCCGGTGCACGTGCTGATCATTCCGAAAGGGAAGTATTGCTCGTTCGCCGATTTCAGCGCGCAGGCGAGCGAGGCGGAGATCGTGGGATTTACGCGGGCGGTAGGGATGGTGGCGCGGCAACTGGGCCTGGAGACGCCGGGGTACCGGCTGCTGGCCAATCTGGGCGAGCACGGCGGGCAGGACGTGCCGCATTACCATGTTCACCTGTTCGGCGGCCGGCCTTTGGGAAGGATGGTGGCACGGGAGTGACCGGTTCCGGTGCGGCCCGGGTGATCCGTTACGGGATTTCGCACGAGCCCTGGGTCAGGCCGTTGTCGTTGCGCATGGTGCAGAGCGCGGGCGCCGGGCGTGGATGCGCCATGTAATACGTCGCCGACCCGTTGTAGAGGCACACGATCGTCAGGTCCTCGGTGCCGGCGAGGAGCCAGGTCAACGTAAAGCCGTTATGTTGTTCAATCATCTGGTTTGGGGCGAGTTCCTTTGGCGCCGCTTTGCCATGTGCGGCATCGAACAACTGCATTCTCCAGAGTAGCCAGTGCGCGGCGGGTATCGGCCCGACCTGTTCGAAGCCAGGGTGCGGACCCGGGAGCCTGGGCGGACAGCGAAGCTCGGCCACGGCTACCGGCGCGACCGCGGATGCCAACGAGCTAAGCAGCAACGTTCCGATGCCCATCAACCTCGTCCGATGATTGCACGGCAAATCAATGCAATCCTACGCTACAGAGACGGTTGCCGATCACTATCACCTGAGTGATAGTAAAACGTCGGAATTTCGAACACGAGGGGAAGAACCAATCCATTCAGCATCCAAATTCTTGTAATTGCTCACCTGGGGCAGGAATGCCTCGCCACGAGCCTTGGCCGGTCCGATC
>CALFNB010000498.1 GCA_937902425.1 uncultured Acetobacteraceae bacterium
AGGTGCGGCCGGTGCTGTGCTTCTGGCTGGCGGGCCTGTTGTCGGCGTTTCTCGACAACGCGCCGTCCTACCTGGTGTTTTTCGACCTGGCGGGGATCCGGCCGGAGGCGATGACCGCCGGCCAGGCGGCGGCGTTGCGGGCGATTTCGGCGGGGGCGGTGATGTTCGGCGGGCTTACCTATATCGGCAACGCATCGAACCTGGTGCTGCGAACCGTGGCATCGCATCGTGGGGTCAGGATGCCGGGGTTCGTCCCGTTCATGCTGTGGGCGGCGTTGGTCATGCTGCCGGTACTGGGCGTGGTCTGCGCCGTATTCTTTCGCGATTGAGCAACGTTGCCTCGCGGCCGCGCAGGTCTTATCCCCTGAGGTCTTGCCCCATTAAGAGGTTTGGATTGATCAGCATGGGATCCGCATCGCTTCAGTCAGGCAGCCATATTCGTGTCGTGCTCCGCGATATCGAAACCGAGGCTCACGTCGGACTGCACCCGTGGGAGCGGCATCCGGAGCGTCCAACGCGGCTTATCGTCAATGTCGAGATGTTCGCGCCATTGGTTCGGCCGCTGTCCGCCGAGTCACCCGATTCGATCCTCGATTACGATCCGATTCGTGAGGCGTTGAAGGCATGGCCGGCGCGCCCGCACACGCCATTGCTGGAAACCTTGCTGCACGAGCTCGTCGAATTATGTTTCCGCGATCCGCGGGTCAGCGCCTGCCGGGTGTCGATCATGAAGCCTGACATCTTCAATGAGGCGGCCGGCGCCGGCGTGGAGGTCTACCAGGTTCGCGAACCGGGCGTTTGAGGAGATCGAGGCGCGTGCGAACAGTGCTGATCACCGGTGCGGCCAGGCGCGTGGGAGCGGCCATCGCCCGCCAGTTGGCCGCGGATGGTTGGGCCGTGATCGTGCACTACAACCGGTCGAAGACGGAGGCTGAGCAACTCGCCGACGAAATTCGCCAGCTCGGGGGCGTCTGCGATATCGTCCAGGCGGACCTGGCGAACCAGTCCGATGTGGAAAGCCTGATGCGGCGGTGTGTCGCGTTGCATGGCTCGGTCGAGTGCCTGATAAATAATGCCTCGGTATTTTATTACGACGATATATCATCCGTCTCGTGGGAGTCGCTGCATGATCATCTCGCCTCCAACCTGATCGCACCGGTGTTTCTCTGCCGGGATTTCGCCCGGATGTTCGATGGCCGCGGGGACCGCTGCATCATCAACATCCTCGATCAGAAAGTGGCGAACCTGAACCCGGATTTCTTGTCGTACACAATTGGCAAGATCGGCCTTTCCGGCCTGACGGAAATGCTGGCGATGGCTTTCACGGGGCGCATTCGGGTTTGCGGGATCGCGCCTGGCCTGGCGCTGGTCAGCGGCAAGCAGACGGAGGCGTCGTTCGAAAAGGCATGGCACGCGCCGCCGCTGCGTCGAAGCACCACGCCCGACGAAATCGCCACCTGCGTGCGCTACATTCTGGCGTCGCCGTCGATGACGGGCAGCACGATTTTCCTCGACGGCGGTGAAAGCCTCGCCGGTCGCGTGAGGGACGTGGCCTTCGATCCGTCGGTGTCGACATAGCTCGGGTTGATCGCCGCTTTCGCATTCGTCACCCTGACCCGGATCGCTTCAACGATACGGTCCCATTCGCGCTCTTCGCGGTCCTTTGCGTTTTATCTTGGTCCGATACCACGTGAAGCCCGACGGTGGGCCACTATCGCCAACACCTCCAACGGCAACGCGAAAGGAAAACGTAAAGGACCGCGAAGGGCGCGCACTCGGGGGACGACGGTCGGCCGCGGCGGCGAAGGGGTGGTGCGACGTTGGCCGTAACGGTAGGTTGGCGCGCATGCTGTCGAGCCGAGCCGTTTCGGAGCGGGGTCCGCGAGTCGGCGGCAATGGTCGGCGGAATGCGCCGCGCCAGCGCGATGTGGGGAAGAACAAGATGCGGTACCGTATCTATCTGATGATGAGTTTCCTGACCAAGGCCAGACGATCAGCCAGGCCCTCGCGGCACCGCCGATCATTCCCCCAATTGATCAGCGCCCTGATTTGGCTGGCGACGGTTCAGTGCATCACGCCAGTAACGGCCAAAGCGGACGATCAGGTCACCTTCGGCATCGACTGGCGAGCCGAAGCCGAATATGGCGGCTACTATCAGGCGGTGGCCAAGGGCATCTACGCGAAACACGGCCTCGCGGTCACCATCCGGGAGGGCGGGCCCCAGGTCAATCAGATGCAACTGCTCATGGCCGGCCGACTGGACTTCAATCTCGGCGGCGGACGGGCGATCGAGTTCGTGCAAAATAGTTTGCCCTACGTCGCCATCGCCGCGATCTTTCAAAAGGATCCCGCCGTCCTGATCGCGCATCCCGGCCAGGGCAACGACAGCTTCACCGCGCTCAAGGGCAAACCGGTCGAGATCGCATCCGACGCGCGGCAAAGCTGGTGGCGGTTTCTCGCCAGGAAATATGGCTACAGCGAGACGCAGGTCAGGCTCTATACCTTCAACATGGCGCCATTCCTGGCGGACAAAACTTTGATCCAGCAGGGCTACCTCGGCTCCGAGCCGTTCGTCATCAAGGAAATGGGCGGCATCGACCCCGTGGTACTACTGGTCGCCGATGGCGGATACAATGGTTATTCGAATATCATCACCGCGAGCCGGAAAATCGTCGACGAAAAACCTGACCTCGTCCAGCGCTTCGTGGATGCCTCCGTCGAGGGCTGGTATTCGTTTCTCTACGACGATCCAACCCCGGCGAACAAGTTGATCAAGGCGGCCAATCCGGAGATGACCGATGCTCTGCTCGCCTATGGACGCAAGATGATGAAGGACCATGGCATCGTCGATTCAGGCGATGCGCTCAGGCTCGGCATAGGCGCCATGACGCAGGCTCGATGGAACGAATTCTACCACAACATGGTCGCCGTGGGCGTCTATCCGGCCGGTATCGACGTGGACAAGGCCTACGTGACCCGGTTCGTGAACCATCGTGCGGGTATTGAAATAAAAAAATGAGCGAGGCAGACCCAACCACCGGTTCGCCGCGCCCATGGAAAGGCCTCGACACGAGCCAGATGCCGGTGTTCATCGGCTACGATCAGGTCGAGCGGATGGTCGCCGCGCTGTTGGAAACCGCGGCGGAGTGGCGGCCGGAAGCGGTGGTGGGCATCGCCAGGGGCGGCGTGGTGCCGGCGGCGATGGCGGCGGGTATCCTCGCGTTGCCGCTGTCGTTCGTCAGCCATGACGCGATCACCGGGGCCGTGAGCTGGATTGGCCCTCCGGCATCCGGGCGCCGAATCCTCCTCGTTGACGATTGTTGTTCCAGCGGAAACACGTTGCACCGCACACGTACGGTGCTGTGCGATGAAGGACGCGACTGTCTGACATTGGTTGTCGTGCATGATCCCGACACCGTGCGGCACATGCCCGACCTGTCGTATCCCATGCGCGCGCTGTTCCGGCTGCCATGGGAACGTGGCGAGGCAACCCCGACCGGCCGCGCGGCGAAAGCATCCAGCATCCGCGACGCCCCTCGCGCGGAAGCCCCATTCGTTGGTCTGGGACTGAATACATGGCCAACGGCCAACCTCGCGACCGGCCTGGGCAAGCACCTTCCGCTCGACCGGGCCGTGCTGATCTGCGAGCTTCCCGAAGCGGAACGAACGCGAATCGCCGCCGCGCTCGCCACGACGCCCTGGCGGCATTTGCCGTTGGAATGCCGCGCGCGATCGACCGCCGGAGATAAACACGCCGTCGCGCGGTTCAAAGCGGAGACCGCGACCAGATGGGGGTGCACGCACTTCATCGAATGCGATGCCGAGCAGGCGATCGAAATTTCCGCCCATGCGCCACACCTGATCGTGACCTGGTGGTCGGCCGAATCTGGTCTGGGCTGGACCGTTGGTGCCGCTGCTCAATTGGACTGACCAGTCCCGTCGACTTCCGCCTTGCCACCGGCGCCTTGGCGGGACTACCCAAAGCCCCCAGCTTTGGCCGAGAGGCTTCAACCCGTGGAACAACCGGTCCAACCCGTCAGTCACGCCATCGAACTCGCTGTCCTCGACGCGCCGGTGCTCACGCGCGGTGTGCTGACCATGTTCTTGCTTCACCTCGCCGAGGCCGGCGCCTTCGATCCCGTCTGGTCCGAACAGATCCACATCGACTGGGTGCGCGAACTGCAGCGTCAGCGCCCCGATATCCCGGTGGAGCGTCTGCGCCATCGTCGTCTGGAGATGGACCGCGCCTTCCCGGTCGCCAACGTGATCGCCAGCCGCGACGCGCAGGACGAAGTGCTGGCCCACTGTACCACGGCCGCCGAGCGCAAGAGCGCCCATGTCCTCGCCACCGCGTTGTCGGCGCGCGCCGCGGTGATCGTTACCGATGCCGCCTTTTGCCTGACCGAAGTGATGTCGAAGGTCTGGCACGACACCGCTGTCCTGTCGCCCGACGCCTGGTGCCTCGAATTGCTCGATCGGCATGAGGCCGCGGTGCTGGAAGGGGGTCGTGCCCATCGCGCCAGCCTGACCAGCGGCGACAATTCGACCGACTTCTGGCTCGCGCTGTTGCGGGAGCCGCATGTCGGCCTCCGGGCGACCGCCGACCGTCTTGCCACATACCGGGCCCAACTCTGATCGCCGGACTGATCCTGGCGGGCGGCGGCGCGCGCCGGCTTGGCGGTGCCGATAAGCCGTTGCTGACAATTGGATCGTCGACCATCCTCGCGCGCATCATCGCCGCGCTGGATGTGGCGGCAATCGCGATCAGCGCCAACGGCGACCCGTCGCGGTTCGCGACCTATGGCCGCCCGGTTCTGACCGACGGCGCATTCGCCGGGGAAGGCCCGCTCGCCGGAATTCTCGCCGGTCTCGACTGGGGTTTCGGCATCGGCGCGACGGCGCTGCTGACCGTGCCGGGTGATACGCCGTTCGTGCCGCGCGGCCTCGCCGCCGCGTTGTCGCCGCCGCCCGCCTGCGCCGCGAGTTGTGGCCGCGTTCACCATCTCGTCGCGCTCTGGCCGATCGCCGTCCGCACCGCGCTGCGTGATCACCTGTCCGAGCCCAGATCGCGCCATGTCGTGCGTTTCACCGAGCGGATCGGCATGCGCCGGGTTGATTTTCCGCCCGCCGCGTGGGACTCGTTTCTCAACGTGAACACGCAAGCCGATCTGGAGGCGGCGCGCTCACTGGTGGGGGTAGCGGAGGGACCAACATGACCATGACGGTCGCCTTGGCCGGGCTGGGCGCCATTGGGTTGCCGCTGGCCCGCGCTCTGGACGCGCCGATCGAGGGGCTGAGATTGATCGCGGTCGCGACCCGCGATCTGGTCAAGGCCCGTGCTCGCCTCGCGGGCTTCCGCGATCCGCCGGCTTTGGTGGATTTCGCCGATCTCGCTGAGGCCGACATCGTCGTGGAGGCCACCCCGGCTGCATTGTTCGAACGCGTGGCACTGCCGGCGATCGAGGCGGGACGCATTTTTGTCCCGGCCTCCGTCGGCGCGCTACTGCCCCGAATGCATTTGGTGAAACTGGCGAGGCGGACAGGCGCGCGGATCGTGGTGCCGACCGGCGCGCTGCTCGGGTTGGACGCAGTGCGCGCGGTGGCCGAGGGCCGGATCGAAAGCATCACGATCGAAACCCGCAAACCTCCCGCCGGCCTGATCGGCGCGCCGTATCTTGAGAAGCACAGCATCGACATGCTGGATGTCACGATGCCGCTGCGTGTGTTCGCCGGGAACGCCCGCGATGCCGCCCTCGGCTTTCCGGCCAACGTCAATGTGGCGGCTGCGCTCGCGCTGGCCGGCATCGGTCCGGTGCGGACGAAAGTCGAGATCTGGGCTGACCCCGGTCTGACCCGCAACGTCCATATCATCCGCGTCGAGGCCGAGGCCGCGCGGTTCACGATGCGGATCGAGAATGTGCCGAGTGATGAAAATCCGCGGACGGGCAAGATCACGCCGCTGTCTATTCTGGCGTGTTTGCGCGGCCTCGTCTCCCCACTGAAGGTGGGGAGCTGACCGCTGCCGCTTTTCCTCGAAGGACCGGTCTATTTCATCACGGTGACGCTGTTCTGGTTGGTCATTCTGGCGGCCGGCCGCATGCGGCACGATTTGCTGCTGGTGTTCTGCATTCCGGCGGTGTTCGTCGCCATCGTGATGGGATTCTCGATGGGGATTTACGCCTGGGATACGTTCGGGACGCCGCAGGCGCTGGCGTGCCCGGTCATCGGCTGGTTCGGCGCACGGGAACTCGCGCGGCGGTACAATTCCCGGGATTTGCTGATCGCCATTTATTTCATCTGGGCTGTCGGTCTGATGTTCGCGCTGATCGCGGTTGGGATTCCTGATCCCGAGTGATGGCGGGCGGTGCGAATTTCGGAGCCAGCAACCCCGCGCGCGCCAGGAACAGCGGCGCGGGCGGCACCAGCTTCGCTCCAGCCCAGATGATGAAGTCAGCAAGATCCGCAATGGGAACGATTCGCAATGGATCGTATTCGCCGTTGCCGCGGGTGCGATGCGTATCCAGGATCGCGTCCGGATCGAGCGAGGTGCGAACCGCCATCCCGAAATCGCAGACGTGACTGCCGGGATGCTCCACCAGGCACAATGGGGTCACTTCGCCGATCGCGTCAGGCAGCAGGCCCAGTTCTTCGCGAAGTTCGGTCAGCAACTGTCCGCGATAATCCATCGTCCCGTTCTCTCGCCGCGCCCCCGCGTCCACGCTCCCAGCTGGGCATAGCTGCCACATGCCCGGCTGATAAATCGCGGCGGGCGGCGGCCGGCCGATCACGACGCCGCCCGAACAGCGCAACACCCCGCAGGCGGCGAGCGAACGCAGCTCCAGCTCCGGAAACAGCGTGTGGTCCTCGACCTGCGCGACCAGGCGGCGATACTCGGTCAAATGCCCGGTGATGCGGTCGGGAGCAATCGTGTCGATTGAGAAGACCTGACCGTTGAACAGCCGCCCGGCGCCTCCGGCTTCGACGCGTGCCGCCGCGGTGGCCCAGATGGCGCTGATCCGGCCCTCCAACGCGGGTCGGATTGGCGGCATCTCGCGGGTGATGCGGACTTCGACATCCGCGTCGACCGAGTGAACGATGAACTGCTCCATGCCGGTAATCATAGCCCGTCGACCTGCGCGGCATGCGCACCAATTCGTGCCAGGGATCGCCTGGTAAATGATGGATTCCTTCTGCCAGTGCTGGTGATTGGGGAAAAATCCCCTCAATTCGCGGGCAAGGCTTTCCCCGGCCGGAAGAACGCGCGACAACGCGCCCCTGACGTTTCGCGGAGCCGATGTCATGAGTCACAGTCACGATCACGCGCATGAGCACTCGCATGAGGGGCCTCCGGCGCCAGGCACGGTCGACTGGCGGTTGAACGGGGTCCAGGTGATCAAGGGCGATCAACTGGATACCAACACGGCGCAGACACCCGGGATGAACCGCGCCGCCGCGATCAACAAGGCACGGGTCGGTGCGCAAAAGATCTGGGCTGGCACGGTGAACATTCACGCCAATGCCAAGACCGGCGCGCATCATCACGGCGCGCTGGAAAGCGTGATCTACGTCGTGCGCGGCAAGGCGCGGATGCGCTGGGGTGAGAAGCTGGAGTTCGTCGCCGAGGCCGAGGCCGGCGACTTCATCTTCGTCCCGCCTTATGTCCCGCATCAGGAAATCAACGCCAGCACCGATGAAACTCTGGAGTGCGTGCTGGTACGCAGTGACAACGAAGCCGTGGTGGTGAACCTCGACATCGAGGCGGTGGAGAAGCCTGAGGCGGTGTTCTGGGTCGATCCGATCCACAAGCATCCGTGACCGCTCAAGGGGCGCGGATTACCGTTCGAGCTCAAGAAAAATCGGCGTGACGGGGTCGATTGTCACGGCCAGCCGCTCCCGCCGGCCGTAATCGTGGTGCGCGGCGAGGTCGCGCGCGTGCCAGAAGTGCAATTCGACCGTGACGGTTTCCGGCGTACCTCCGGGCGCGCGGCGCTGCAATGCCAGCAATCGATGTCCACGCGATCGGAACAGATAGCTCTCGACATCGTTGTTCGGCGCCTCGACGCGGAAAACCGGCGCGAGGGTCAGGGCCCTCGGTAAATCTCCTGGCGAAACGATCGTGGCCGGAATGTTCGGCGCGGCCCGCCGTCGTCCATGCTCATCGAATACTCCGGGCGGCGTGTCGGCGATCACGATGCCTCCTTTGGCGCGGAAGCTGGCGATCGCGTGGGCCTCCTGGTCCGCCAAGGCGATGCTGTGCGGCAAAATCAGCGCGGCTTCTTGTGGCGGACCGTGCGCCAGTTGGTCATCGGTGATGAACCGGGGATGCAGTCCCATCCGCGCGAGTGTGTCGGCATATCCGCGCAGTGACACGCGCCAGGCATTGTCCTGGAGTTCGATCTCGGCCGAGCGGTGCATCCAGGCGTCACCATCGTGGCGATGATCGAGGATCCAGTTCACCCGAAAACTCGCCGGAGAATAAAGGATCGCCACCGAATCATGGATCGGTTCCGCATCGATCAGGCGCTGGCCGATCTCGCCGCGCAACGCCGCGAATATCGGGGCATAGGCCGCCGCGCGCGGCCCAGGAGAGGCATCCGGACGAACGATGGTGTTGTCCTCGTCCCACAGGATCACGCCGCGCGCGCCACGCAGCACACTGCGCCAGATGCCGTGCAGACTGGCGCTGTCCGCGCCGAAGCTGGTGATCAGAGGAACGACGCGAGGATTGATCGAGCGGACGAGCGGTAAATTCTCATCACCGTCGTAAATCTCCATGACGTCGACGGCGTGCGCGAGCTTCGCATAGTCGTAGCCACCCCAGCCGGGGATCTGCACGCCCTCGATCGCGCTGAGCGCATGCGGATCGGCGCGGTGAACGGCGTCGGTGCCGAAGCGCAACGCATCGGCGAAGGAGCTGTCCATCCAGGCCTTGAAATCGTTCCATGGTGCGAAGTTGTCGCCGGTGCGCCGCATGGTTTCCCGTGTGGTTTCCGGCTGGATCGAGTCCCACCCTGTGTACGCGGTGCCCCACTCGGCGTTCAGCGCGGCCAGTGAACCGTACTGTTTCCGCAACCATGCCCGGAACCCGGCGACCGAGGGCGGCGACAGATCGAAATCCCAGTAAGCCGACAGATCCGCGACCCCGGTTTCGTCGCCAAGCGAGTAATACAGCGGACCGGAGGATTTTTGTCGCAGAACCGTTTTGGTCAACCGGTCGCCAATGCGCTCTCGCCAGGTTTGATCCAGCAGTGATGGCTCGCGGTACAGCGCCGTGTCATCGCCTGGATTGGCTTTGTACCGTTCCTGGGCTGCGAGAAAACGCCAGTTCACCGGCTCTCCGGGCGTGTAGCGATGATAGGATGCATAGAAATCGGTGGCGATGTTTTCGATGTACCACCGCAGACCGGCCTGGCGCGGTGCGGCGGTCTGCTGGTCCAATGGCGTCCCGGTGCCGTCCCGGTCGGCGATGACGGTGACCGCGGTGACCCCAAGCTGGCGTAACGTTTGCAACCGCGGCGCGTCTCGCGCCTGCCACTCGATGATCTGGAATGAATCCCATGACGCACAGGCGGGGGATGTCATCAGCAACATCATTACGATAACGGAATTACATCGTGTCATTCCATTCAACCGGCGAGGTCGTGCTTCAGCACCTCGCCGGCGAGATAGAGACTGCCGCAGATCAGCACCCGCGCGGGCCCATCGCCACGGGGGATGTCGCGTAGTGCGTCGCTGACGAGCGGGCCGGGCCGCGCGATGCCGCCGGAGGCCGCGACGATTGCCTCGATCGGCAGAGCGCTGTGCTGATCCGGCTCCGCGACAGCCCAGAGCGAGGTGGCCAGAGGGATCATGGGCCGCAGAAACTCCGCGGTATCTTTGGCCTGCTTCATGCCGACGACAAGATGGATCGGACGGTCGCGCCAGGACGCCAGATGCACCGCGAGGGCCTCGCCGGCGCCGGGATTATGGCCACCGTCCAGCCAAAGTTCCCAGTCCGCCGGAAGCAGCGATGCAAGCTGCCCGGTCAGGCGTTGCAGCCGCGCGGGCCACTCGGTGGAGGCGATGCCGCGCGCGATCGCCTCGTTTGACACATTAAGGCCGCTGGCACGCAGGGCCGCGATCGCGATGCCGGCATTGTCGAACTGATGCTGGCCGGGAAGTGACGGACGAGGCAGATCGATCGCACCCGCCTTGTCGGCGAAGCGAAGTCCGTTCGGGGTTTCAACGATCGACCAGTCGCGCCCGCGTCGCAACAGGGGCGTGCCGATCCGTGTCGCTTCCGCCGCCAGCACCGTCATCACCTCATCCGGCTGCGCACCGGTCGCGAGCGGCACGCCCGGCTTCATGATCCCGGCCTTTTCCCGCGCGATCACGTCCAACGTCGGGCCGAGCAACTCGCGATGGTCGAGCGAAATCGAGGCGATCGCGCATGCGGCCGGGGGCGGAATGACATTGGTGGCGTCGCCGCGGCCGCCCAGTCCGACCTCGAGGACGCAGAGGTCGGCGGGTGAGGCGGCGAACAGATGGAACGCGACGGCGGTGATGACTTCAAATACCGTGATGGGTGCGTGGTCGTTCAGCCGCTCGATCTCCGCCATCGCGGTGGTCAGGTCGGCATCGGAAACCACCGCGCCGGCGACCCGGATGCGTTCATTGAAACGAACCAGATGCGGGGAGGTGTAGACGTGCACCCGCAGCCCCGCCGCCTCACCCATCGCGCGCAGAAAAGCGCAGGTGCTGCCTTTGCCGTTGGTGCCGCCGACGTGAATGACGGGCGGCAGATGCCGTTCCGGATCGCCAAGTTTCGCCAGCAGCGCGAGCAGCCGGTCCAGACTGAGATCGATCAGCCTGGGGTGCAGCCCGTGCAGCCGCGCGACAATGCCGTCGATACGTCCCGCGACGCTTCCGTCGGCCCGTCCCGACATTCGGCCGCTCACGCCGCCGCCGGGAGTTCCTTGACGCGCAGCAGGGAAATGATGCGCGCCAGGGTTTCCTTCATCTTGGCCCGTTTCACGACCATATCGATGATGCCGTGCTGCAACAAATATTCGGCGCGCTGAAATCCCTCGGGCAGAATTTCCCGCACGGTTTGTTCGATGACCCGCGCGCCGGCGAACCCGATCAGCGCGCCGGGCTCGGCGATCTGGATGTCGCCCAACATGGCGAACGACGCGGAGACGCCGCCGGTGGTGGGATCGGTGAGGACAACGATGAAGGGCAGGCCAGCGTCTTTGACCAGCCTTGTGGCGATGACGGTGCGCGGCATTTGCATCAGGCTGATCGCACCCTCCTGCATCCTCGCGCCACCTGATGCGGTGAACACGATCAGCGGCGCCTGTTGCAGCACCGCGAGCCGTGCCGCCGCGACGATCGCCTCGCCCAGACCGGCGCCCATCGAGCCGCCGATAAAGGCGAACTCCATGGCGGCGACGACGGCGGGCTGGCCGCCGATGGTGCCGTGACCGACGACCACGGCGTCATCGAGATGGGTCGCGTCGCGGGCTTCCTTCAGGCGGTCGACGTAGCGTTTGGTGTCGCGGAATTTCAACGGATCGGCGACCGCTTTTGGCAGTTCGATACGGGTGAACGAGTCTTTGTCGAAGGTCCATTCCAGGCGTTCGATCGCCGTGCCGCGCATGTGATGGCCGCAATCGCCGCATACGCGCATGCTGGCGATGAAGTCTTTGGTGAAGATCATGCGCTGGCAGCCGGTACACTGGCTCCAGAGATTTTCCGGCACATCACGCCGCGCGAACAAGTTGCGAATTTTCGGGCGGATGACTTCGGTCAGCCAACTCATGCGATGGACCTCGTTGCGTTCGGTTCGCGCCGGATTGTTACCGTCATGGCCGGGGCCAACAGGTGCGGCGACGGTGGCGGGACGATGCTTCCTCTCCCCGTCATTTGCTGTCGCGGCACCGTGCTGGAACTACCGGGAAAGGCCGAGAGTAACGGGGCAGCCAGGCCACCGCGACGCGCCTCACCCCGGCAGTTCCAGCACATTCCTGGCCAGGATATTGCGTTGAATTTCGTTCGACCCGGCGTAGATCGACGCCGGTCGCGACTGCAGGAACAACCCGGTCGGATTGAGTTCCTGATTGCCCTCCAACGGACCCATGCCAGCACCATACTCGCCCGCGATGTCGAGCATCGTTTCGGTGATGCGCTGGAACAACTCGGTCTGATGCACTTTCAGCATCGAAACGTCCGGGCCCAGAGGCTCCCGCCGCCGCACTTTCTCGACGAACGTCTCATACAGGTCCTTGTGATCTTCGAGATCGAGCCGCAGTCGCGTGAAGCGTTGCCGGAAGTCGTCGTCCTCCCACACGCCCATCCGTTCGGCCAGCAGCTTCAACCGTTTCAGCGCATATGCCGCTTGCCGCGGCGAACCGGAGCCGATCCGCTCGAAGCTCAACAGAGCCTTGGCCATCGTCCAGCCTTTATTGATGTCGCCGACGATGTTTTGTTTCGGCACGCGCACGTTGTCGAAGAAGGTCTCACAGAACTCGTCCGCCATATCGATGTTGGTGATCGGACGGACGGTGATGCCGGGCGTATCCATCGGCACCAGCAGGAAGCTGATGCCCTCCTGCTTCTTGGCCTGCTTGTCGGTGCGGACGAGGAGAAAAATCCAGTTGGCGTCCATCGCCAGCGAGGTCCAGATCTTCTGCCCGTTCACCACCCAGTGATCGCCCTCCGGCACCGCCTCGGTGCGCAGCGAGGCGAGATCGGAACCCGCGTTCGGCTCGCTGTAGCCCTGGCACCAGATGTGCTCGCCGGAGCGGATCTTCGGCAGGAAATACTCCTGCTGGTCCGGCCGGCCGAAGCGGATCAGCAGCGGGCCGATCATGGTCATGCCCATGTCGTTCAACCGCGTGCAGCCGTGGCGTTCTTTCTCCTCCAGGAAGATCAACTGCTTGCTGGCGGAGATGCCCATGCCGCCAAACTCTTTCGGCCAGTTCGGGCAGAGCCAGCCTTGATCGGCCAGCTTCATGTACCAGGGCTTGTTCTCGTTGAAATGCAGCCGCTGTGGCGGGTTACGCAACTCGGGCGGATAACTCGCTTCGATCCAGGCGCGGACATGGGCGCGGAACGCGTCGTCCGAGAGTTGGTCGAGATCGTCAACGGTGACAGCGGTCATGGCACTCTCCCTCGCGCCGAGATCGTAGCCGTTTCGGCGGCGTTCGGCTACAGGACGGCCCCCAGGACGTCTCCCCGGGGCGATATCGGCTGGCTCGCGGCGAGTTGCTTGCGCAATGCCCGCAACTCTTCGAACCGCGCGGTGGCATCGCGCATGATCGCGGCGATACCGGTCATCCGCCCATCGTCGCCGGTGAACGGCACGATGGTGAATTCCACCGAGATGCGCGTGCCATCCTTGCGCGCCGCCGGCACCGCCAGGATCTGGCCGTCGCCATATCGGGTCAGCCCAGTACGCATGGTCTCGCGAAAGCCCTGCCAATGACGGTCGCGCAGGCTTGCCGGAATGATGATGTCCAATGGCTGGCCCAACGCCTCCGCCGCGGTGAAGCCGAACATGCGCGCGGCGCCGGCATTCCATACGCGGATCAGCCCGGCTTCGTCGGCATGGACGATCGCGTCAGGCATGCCCTCGACCAGAGTGCGGGCAAAGTGGTCCGGATCAAACGTCATGGTTCCTCCTGGCGGGCGGCAACGTGTCGCGCTGTTCCGTCACCACGGCATCCATCGGAATGTCGTGAGGTTGCGGGAAGATGGTCTCCTGGGCGCCGAAGTCATGGCCGATGCCGATGACCATCGGCCGCCGCGGCAGCGAGGCCAGAGTGCGGTCGAAATAGCCGCCGCCATAGCCGAGGCGGTAATTGGCTCGGTCGAAGCCCACCAGTGGCGCCAATATCAGGTCCGGGGTCACCACATCGCGGCTCGCGGGGATCGGGATGTCCCAGATGCCGCGGTCCAACGGTTCGCCTTGTCGCCAGCGCCAGTATTCGAGGGGTGCCTTGCGGGCAACGACGACGGGCAGGCAGAGGACAACGCCGCTCCGGCGGGCCAATGCCTCCGCCCATGGCAGCAGATTGATTTCGTGTTTGATCGGCCAGTAGAGGCCGATGGTCGAGTAGTGCCCGGTCCGGACGAATTCATCCAGCCTCGCCGCGACCGTTCGCGCCGCGCTCTGGCGTGCATCGGGCGGCATCGCCTGCCTCTGAGCCAGCAGGCCTGCGCGCGTTTCCCTTCGCCACGCTTTCACCGCTTCGTCCATCAGCCCGCCATCCTGGGCTCTGCCGGCTGGATCCCCAGCAACGCGGCGAGCTTCGCGCGAGGCGCAACGAGATCGGCCAGGGTGTAGCGGTCGAGAACAGCCAGAAACGCCGTGAGCGCCTCATGCAGAACGGCTTGCAGCACGCAGTCCTCGCTGATGGCACAGCTCGCGGCGTCGTCGAAGCAGGTGACCAGGTCCATATCCACCTCGGTTCGCCGGACCACCGTGCCGAGATTGATGCCGGCGGCGGGCTTGCGGAGACGCAGGCCGCCGTTTCGGCCACGGATCGTTTCGATATCGCCGGCCACGCCCAACTGATGCACGATCTTCATCAGGTGAGTTTCGGAGATGCTCCACGTCCGGGCGATTTCCGCGATCGTCGCCTGACGATCGGCATTCACCGCCAGATACATCAGAGTTCGGAGCGTGTAGTCCGTATAGGTGGAAAGTCGCATGCGGCTAACTCGCGCTCAGTTCGTCGGGCGGCATGCCCAGCCTGTGGAACAGCGCAAGCTGGAGGCTGGATGCGATTCGGCGCGCCTTGCTGGTGAACAGCGCGGCCTGCTCCGACGCGAACAATTCGGCCGCCGTCGCCTCGAACAGCGCCAGCCAGCGATCGAACATGGGCCGCTCCAGGCCGTGGACCGCGTGGTGCACGGCGACGGGATTGCCCGAATAGCGGCCGGACGTGAGCATTACCGAGGACCAGAAGCGCCGCATCGTGGCGAGGTGCTCTGGCCATTCCTCCTCGGCGATCGTCCATTCGAACGGCGGCGCCAGGATGGGGTCGCGCCGGACGGCGGTGTAAAACCGGTCGATCAGCAGCGCGATCGAGGCTTCGTCGATGATTCCGACGGGCGGTTCGGCGGTGCATTGCATGGTTGACCTTGGGGCATGGAAGGATGATCAGAAGTACATCTTATACAACCGCACTCTGAAAAGCAATATCATTCATCCATCTTTGGGACGGACGTTTTCGGACCGTTTACTGGATCGCCAACCCTTGCAGCCGGATCAGCCCATCGGGCACCTGGCGAAACCCAGTGATGGAGGCTTTCAAACCGACGATATTGGCGGGTCCCCACAGATAGAGCAGCGGCAGATCGTCACGCTCCCGCTCCCATACTTTGGCGTAAAACGCCCGCCGTTCCTGGACCGGAGCGACGGTGCGCGCGTCGTCCAGCGTCTTGTCCACCTCGGCGTTCTGGTAATGCCCGTAATTGAACGTGCCGCCGCCGTGCAGCATCTGCCACATGTTGCCGTCGGGATCGGCGCGGCCGGACCAGCCAATGAGGTAGGCCTCGAAGTCGCCGGCATAGGCGGCCTGCAATGATGAGGCGAACTCCATCGAGCGGATTTTGACGTCGAAGCCGGCTTCGCGCGCCATCGACTGGATCACTTCGCCGGCCTGCTGAATATCGGTCTCATTGGTGATCGTCAGCACCACCGGCACCGGCGTCTTCACTCCCGCCTGCTCCAGCAACGCTTTCGCCTTGGCGATGTCGCGCGCTGGCGGCCGCGGGCTTTCCAGGTAAAACGGCGAGCTGCGCGGATTGGCCTGCGCCGTCGCGGAATTCATATCGTTGAACACGACCTGTACCAGCGCGTCGCGGTCGATCGAAAGCTCGAACGCGTGGCGTACCAGTTTGTTCTGACCGACGATCGAGTTCGCCGCCGCGCCGTTGGCGACATTGAAGGTGATGCCGGTGTACGCCAGCGATGGACTCAGCACGATGCGCAATTTCGGATCGGCCTTCACGGCGGCGACATCGGTCGGCAGGATATACTCGACGAGGTCCAGTGCGCCCGCCTGCAAGTTCGCCAACCGGGCGGTCGCGTTCACGTTCGGCTGGTAAATGACCTCATCGAAATGAATCGAACCATTGTCCCAATAGCCGGGGAATCGTTTCAGCACGATCTTGTCCTGCGCCACCCGCGACTCGAATGCGAACGGTCCCGCGCAGACCGGATGCAGACCGAATTTGTCGCCCGCCGCCTCCGTCGCTTTGGGGGAGATCATGATGCCCGCGCGGTCGGTGAGTTGCGCCAGCAGCGGCGATGACGGCGCGTGCAGGGTCAGCAGAACCGTGAGCGGATCGACCACCTCGATGGATTCGACCGAGTTGATCTCGCCCCGGCGCATGCTGCCTTTGGCGTTCAGGTCGCGGTTGAGTTTGTACTTCACCGCCTCCGCGTCCAGTTTCTCGCCGTCCTGAAACAGCACGCCGGGACGCAGCCGGATCAGCAGATGCGTGGGGTCTTTCCATTCGTAGCCGGTCGCCAGTCGCGGAACGATATTCAGTTTCTCATCGATATCGAACAGCTTGTCGCACAGGCCGGCGAACACGATGCGCCCGACATAGGACGAGCCGAGCGTTGGGTCGAGCAAATCGGGATCCTGCCGCAAGCCGATATGCAAGGTTTGCGCGGACGCCTGGGTCACGGCGAAGGCCGCGAGCGCGGCGAGAACAAGTCGTCGCATGGCGTTCCTCATGTGGGGGGCACCCGGTCGCGGGTGATGGCCGTGTCGATCGAGTTCCGGTCGAGTATGCCCCAGGCGCTGTCGTTGCCCGGCAGCAAGCGGCGAAACACCGCGAACCGTTCGAGGCTGATACGATACAGGCGGCGTAGCTCGGACAGCGGGTCGGGGTGGTCGTCGGCGCGGATATCGAGGTCGGGATACGGGTCGTTCGAGGCGATTTTCAGTCCGGCGGATTGTTTGCCGCGCTTGTCGCCGCCGGCTTGCTCACCGGCTTCCAGCGCGGTCAGCAGGCGCTCGGCCATCGATCCGGAGGCGGACAGATATGCCGCGAGCGTGGCGCGGACGGTGGCCTCGCCGGACAGCATGTTGCCGGCGACCGACACGTTCTCCGCGGCGACGTGGCCGGCCCAGGAGACGCAGTTGGCACCGGTGTGTTGGGCGATGCGGCCGGTGGCGTCGAGGATGTGGAACTGGCGTTGACCGGCGCCGGGATCGGGCGAGACGAGCGCGGCCAGGATGGCGTCCGGCGGCTCGCCCGCGCGCAGGCGGGGCATGGCGTGGACGGCGTACATCGGGTTGACCAGCGCCTGGGTTGCCAGTGCGGCGACCCGGCCCTCCACGAAGGGACAGATGGCTCCGACGGCGAAGAAACGAGAGGCGACGGCGACGCCGATTGTGCCGGTCGCGGGATCGCGGGCGAGAATGGACCAGGTCATGGCGGCAAGTTAGCGGAATTGGTTGTTGTTGCCAGACCGCGCGAAGATCACTAAGTTACACGGGTGAAATCGGAAAAATCACCCATGTCTGATGCCTTGTTTGACCGTCGCGCCCGCCGCAAGACCGTGAGCCTGACCATCAATGCCGATCTTTTGGAAAAGGCCAGAGCGGCGGGGATTAATGCCTCCCGCACCGCCGAGGCCAGCCTCGAGCAGGCGCTGCGTGAACACCATCGCGAGCAGTTGCGCAAGGAATTCGCCCAGGATTTGCGAACCTGGGAGGACTATGTCGACAAGCATGGCAATCCCAACGATGACTGGCGGGAAATGTGTCGCGAAGCCGATGCAACATGAGGTGTTCGTAAACCCCACGGAAAGATTTCGAGCGGCTTTTCCATTTATCGCCGAACTCCAGGCGGACGTCGCGGAAGGGCGGGACCGAATGGTCGCACCCATGGCGCGTACGACCGCTGTGCCTCCCACGCCGGCGCGACTGTCGCCGATTGTTCAGCATGGCGGTCAGGCTTTCTACCTGGTGCTGCCTCTCATCGGGCTTCTCCCACGAAACCGTCTGACAAAGCCCGTGGGCACGATCCGCGCCTACCGCGATGACATCGTCCGCGCGATCGACTGGCTGTTCACCGGCGTTTGACGCGCGGGGTTACTCCGCCGCCGCCTCAGCGGATACCGGTTTCGCGAGGCGCGCCCGCAACCGGTTCGTATCCAGCGCGCCTTCCCATTTCGCCACCACCACCGTCGCGACGCCGTTGCCTATCAGGTTGGTCAGCGCCCGGGCCTCCGACATGAAGCGATCAACGCCCAATATGAGGGCGATCGAGGCGACGGGGATCGTGCCGACGGAGGACAAGGTCGCCGCCAGCACGATGAAGCCCGACCCGGTGACGCCCGCCGCGCCCTTCGAGGTCAACAGCAGTACCGCGAGGATGCCAATCTGTTGCCACAACGAAAGGTCCGTGTTGGTCGCCTGCGCCAGGAACAGCGCCGCCATCGTAAGATAAATGCACGTGCCATCAAGATTGAACGAGTATCCGGTCGGGATGACCATGCCGACGACCGATGCCTCGCAGCCCAGGTCCTCCATTTTGGCGATCATTCTGGGCAGCACGCTTTCCGAGGACGACGTGCCAAGGACGATCAGCAACTCTTCCTTGATATAGCGAATGAAGCTGACGATGCTGAAGCCGGACAGCGCGCAGATGATGCCAAGCACCACGAAGATGAAGATCAGGCAGGTCAGATAGACCGCCGCCATCAACTGGCCGAGCGACAGCAGCGTCACGAGCCCATATCGGCCGATGGTGAAAGCCATCGCTCCAAACGCGCCCAGTGGAGCGACTTTCATGATCACGGCGACGACGCCGAACAACGCCTGCGACGCCTGCTCGATCACCCCGAGCAGCGGCTTGCCACGTTCGCCAAGCGCCTGCAGGCCGACCGCGAACAACACCGCGAAGAACAATACCTGAAGGATTTCGCCCTCGGAGAAGGCGCTGACGACGGTGTCCGGAATGATGTGCATCAGCGTGCCGACGACATCCTGTTCTTTCGATTTGGCGACGAAGGTCGTGATGCTTTTGGTATCGATCGTCGTCGCGTCGATGTTCATTCCGGCACCGGGCCGCAGTACGTTGATGACGGCCATGCCGACCACCAGCGCCGCCGTCGTGACCAGCTCGAAATAAAGCAGCGCTTTAAGCCCGACGCGCCCGACCTTCTTCATGTCGCCCATGTTCGCGATGCCATGCACGACGGTGCAGAAGATGATCGGCGCGATCAGCATGCGGATCATCTTGATGAACGCGTCGCCGAACGGCTTCATCGCCTCCGCCCACCCGAGCGGCAGAATAATCAGGCCACGCAACGATTCCGGCACGACCTTCGGATTACTGGGTGACAGCACGCCCAGTACGACGCCGATTAAGATCGCCAGCAGAACCTTGAAGTACAGGCTTCTGTGGAATGGCGGGTGAACCGCCGGAGAGGATGCCATGACGTTTCCTTACCATCTGGTCCTTATTATTTCGTGGCACGATACCACGCCGGATGCCGCTTTTCGCGGAATGCCGTGGTCCCTTCGTGGCCCTCGGCCGACGCGCGTTGCGTCCAGCCCTCGTGCGCCAGCAGCGTCATTCGCCGATCGTCCAGCAGCAGGCCGTTGGCACCGAGGAAGCTGCGCTTGGTCATTGCGATTGCCTCGGGGCCGCTCAGGAAGATCGCGTCCAGCACGGCGGCGAGTTTGCCTTCCATCGCCGCTTCATCGACGACCTCATGCACCAGACCGATCCGTTCCGCCTCGCGCGCGTCGAACCGTTCGCCGGTCAGTGCGTAGCGGCGTGTGTGGCGCAGGCCGATGGCATTGACCATGTGGGTGGAGATTGGCGTTGGCGACACTCCGACACGGACCTCGGTGATGCCAAACAGTGAGTCAGGTGTCGCGAACGCCACGTCAACGCAGCATAAAATCCCAACGCCGCCGCCGAAACAGGCGCCATGCACCAGCGCGATCGTTGGCTTCGGGAACTCGTTCAACAACTGCATCGCGCGTGTGGTGGCCAGCGAGGCGGCGAAATTCTCCGCCGGCGGATAATGCGCGACCTCGTTCAGCCATCGTATATCGGCACCAGCCTGGAAGTGTTTCCCGGCGCCGCGGATCACCAGGCACCGCACGCCGGCATCGCTCGCCAGCCGTTCCAGCCCGCCGATCAAACCGTCAAGCATCGCGGCGTTGTAGGCGTTGCCGACCTCGGGCCGGTTCAGTGTCACGCTGGCGACGCCGCGGTCATCGACGTCCAGCAGAACGACATCCCGGCTCATGATGCGACGACCTTTCCCGGATCGGTATTGCCGCCACATATCACCACGCCGACCCGCGCGCCTTGCGGAGGATCAAATCTGCCGGAGACCACCGCGGCCAGAGCGGTGGCGCCGCCCGGCTCGGCGATCAGCCGCATTTGCTCCCACAACAGGCGTTGCGTGGCGGCGATCTGCTCGTCCGTCACCAGCACCGCGCCCGTCACGAACGATTGGGCGATCGGAAACATCAATGCGCCCACCTGCCGCGCGCCCAACGAGTCGGCGGCGAGGCCGGACACCGGGCAGTCCAGCGGCCGGCCGACCAGCATGGCGGTGGTCAATGTCGGGCACCCTTCCGGCTCGACGCAAATGATCTCCGCCGAGCCCGCGTACCAGGCGGCGATGCCGCCGATCAATCCGCCGCCGCCAGTGGCGACGAGGATATGGGTCAGCTCCGGCGCATCCATCTGGAACTCGCGGCCCACGGTGCCCTGACCGGCGAGGACGTCGGCATGGTCGTAGGCGTGGACCTCCAGAGCGCCGGTCTCGGCCTGCCGCGCGCGGGAGGCGGCGAGTGCATCGGCATAGGCCTCGCCCCCCTGAACCACGTGCGCGCCATAACTCGCGATACGATTGACCTTGGTGGCGGGGGTACCGGCGGGAACGAAGATCTCCGCGGTGACGCCGAGGGCGCGGGCGGCGTAGGCGACAGCCGCGCCGTGATTGCCGCCGGACGCGGCGATGACGCCGGATTCCGGGATCGTGGCGCTCAACAGTCGATTGAATGCTCCGCGTGGCTTGAAACTTCCGGTATGCTGCAACAACTCCAGTTTCAACTTTACCGGGAAATCGAGCGACAGCGATCGAGCGTCGATTTCCGTCACGGGCGTGTGACGGATATGCGCTGCGAGGCGGGCGGCGGCGGTTTTGATGTCGGAGCGCGTGATCATGATGCGGCGGACGCTCGCACGCGACGATTGCGGCGGCAAGGCGATCGGGATTTATGTGCCCTGGAGTCGTGGCCTGGAGCATGGCGCGAAATCGTGCTTTCTTTCCCGGCGATCAGGGATCACAGTGCTCAGGTCGGGATACTGCGCGCGGTTTCTCTTGGCTCTGAGACCTGCCGCGGCGAGCCGACCGACAGGGATGGTCTGGACGACGACGGCCATGACAGGAGTGTGCGGTGCGTCATTGTTTCGGCGGGCTGATTTAAGACCATGGGCGCCGGCGTCCGGGTGCACGGCAGTTGCGTGGCGCGCGACGGCGCCGGTGTCTTGATTCTTGGCCCATCAGGCGCGGGAAAATCCGATCTCGCGTTGCGGCTGCTCAGCCGGGGCTTCGTCCTCGTCGCGGATGATCAGGTCGACATCGTCGATGGTTTCGCCCAGGCACCGGATGCGCTGGCCGGATTGCTGGAAGTGCGCGGCCTCGGGATCGTGCGGCTGCCGTATCTGTCCGGCATCATACTTAAGCTCGTCGTTGCTTTGACCGATCAAAGCGAACGCCTGCCCGGTCCGGAACGTCATGCCGCGCTTGACCTGCCGCTGGTGCGCCTGAAGGCCTCCGGCGCGTCCGCTCCCGATCGTGTCGCGCTCGCCCTCGACTGTGTGCTTGGCCGCGTCCCCCAACTCGCCGGAGCCTTCGCGGCATGAGTGACGCGCCGATCCCCGATACGCCCGTCCTTGATACTGGGCAGCGCAGGATCGTGGTGGTGACGGGGCTGTCGGGGGGCGGCAAGGCGTCCATCCTCCACGCGTTGGAGGATGTCGGCTATGACGCAGTCGATAATTTACCGCTCGGGCTGGTGCGGGACGTCGCCAGCCGAACCGACCGCGACATCGCGATCGGCATCGATGCCCGCACCCGCGGTTTCAACGCCGACCTGGTGCTGGAGATGTTGGCCACCCTGCGCCGCAACCCAGCCCTGCTTCCCGAGCTTGTCTTCGTCTGGGCTGACGAAGCGACTCTGTTACGGCGATATACCGAGACCAGGCGCCGGCATCCGTTGGCACCGCGCGGCCGCGTGGCCGAAGGGATCGAAATCGAACAGGAAATCACGGCGCGTTTGCGAGAAGCAGCCAATCTGATCATCGATACGTCGGACCTGCCGCTCGCCCGGTTACGTCAGCTGATCGAGCGCCATTTCGGTCCGCGCGGTAACGAAAACGACACCTGCATGGTGGTTTCGTTGATTTCCTTCGCTTACGCCAAGGGCTTGCCGAAGGAGGCGGACCTTGTGTTTGACGCGCGGTTCTTGCGTAACCCCCATTACGATCCCATCTTGCGGGCTCGGACGGGGCTTGACCCGGAAGTTGGCGCCTATATACGCGAAGATCAGGACTACGCGGCATACCTGTCACGGATATGCGATCTGGTCGATCTGGTGCTGCCGAGATTCGTACACGAAGGTAAGAAATACGCCACGATCGCGATTGGATGCACCGGGGGGCGGCATCGATCCGTTTATTTGATTGAGCGTCTCGCCGCCCATTTGTCGTCACGACTCGCCGCGACGCAGGCGGCAGGAGAGAGCGGATTGGACTGGCGCCAGACGGTAACCCATCGCGAACTGGACTTGCAAGGGCAGGCCACGGGGTCGCGGGCTGGCGAAGCACTGATGGGGGACAGGTTGGCGGGCGCGGAAAACATGGCGCCGGAACGGGCTCGAAATCATGTTCAGGCTGACGGCGATGGCCAACAGACCGCGCCGATTCAGGCACAGGAGGCCTGAGAACAGATCATGACTCACCTTAAAGACAGAGGGCTTTCCAATGGGCGGTGTCCCATTCAGAGAGCCGGTTGGGGCACGTCAGACCACAAATGATCGGCATGATCCTGGTCACCCATGGGCGCCTGGCGGAGGAACTTCGCCTCGCGATGGAACACGTGGTCGGCGCGCAGCGTGGCGTTGACACGGTATGTATCGGGCCCGACGACGACGTCGAAACCCGGCGCGCCGAGATCCAGGCCTGTATCGGGCGGTGCGACACCGGCGACGGGGTCGTCTTGCTGACCGATATGTTTGGCGGCACGCCGTCGAACCTCGCGATCTCGATGATGGAGCGGAAGGGCGTCGAGGTCATCGCCGGCGTCAACCTGCCGATGCTGGTGAAGCTCGCCAAGGTGCGCTCCAGCCAGCCGCTCGCCGACGCGGTCACCTGCGCCGAACAGGCTGGGCGCAAATACATCGCCGCCGCGTCGCATGTGCTGCATGGCTGCCGGACCAACGGAACGCCCTGTCCGGAATGACCCCCCGCGGCCGCGTTATCCCCCGGGCTTCCTTATGTTCGCCCCGGGCTTCCTTACGTTCGCGATGACCGAGGGCGGGCCGCCGGTTCTGACCCGCACCGTCACCATCGCCAACAAGCGAGGCCTGCACGCACGCGCGGCGGCCAAATTTGTTACCGTCGCGGAGCGCTTCGGCGCCTCGGTGGAGGTTGTGCGCGGCGATGAGCCTCCGGTCTCCGCCCGCTCCATCATGGGCCTGATGATGCTGGGTGCCGGTAAGGGCTGCGAACTGGAACTCCGGGCCGAGGGCTGGGACGCGAAGGAGGCGCTGGACGCCCTGACAGCCCTGGTGGAATCAGGCTTCGATGAACGCGACTAGCCCAGGATCGGGGGGGCCGGTACCGTATGGGCAAGGGCCTGGCGGGCCTGCTCGGGCGCGGCGGACGGAGCGGCGGTTTGCTGGCATCGCCATATCGGCCGGGGTCGCCATCGGTCCGGTGTTTTATGCCAAAGAGCCGGAAATTCCGGTCACTCAGTCCAAAATCGCCGCCGCCGATATCGCCGCCGAGGGCGCCCGCCTGGACGCCGCCATCGTGCAATCGCGCAAGCAACTGACCAAGCTGCGCGGCCGGCTGGCGGTGCTGCCCGAGGAAAGTCAGGCGGAAATCGCCCCGCTGATCGACGCTTATTTGCGGATGATCGGTCCGTCCCGCCTCGTGCGCGGCATCAGGCGGCGGGTCGAGGAGACATTACTCTCCGCCGAAAGCGCCGTCACGGCCGAAGCCGACGCGATCGCGAGCGCGATCATGGGGCAGGCCGAGCCCGGCCTGAACGCCGAGGACCGCGCCAGCCTCAATCGCCGCGCGGAGGAGGTGCGGGAAATCGCCCGCCGTATCGTGCGCAATCTGACGCGCACGCCGTTCCGCAGTTTCGCCGGGTTGCCGGACGGCGCCATCCTGGTCAGCGAGTCGCTGCGTCCGGCCGATGCCGCGCTGCTCGATCCGTCGCGGCTCGCGGGTGTGGCCGCTGATGAGGGTGGCACGGACGGTCATACCGCGGTGATGCTGCGCGCTCTGGGTGTGCCGTCGGTGTTGGGGGCCGCGGGTCTGACGCAATCGGCGCGGCCGGGGGACATCGTGGTGGTGGACGGCATCGCCGGCTCGGTCACGCTGAACCCGAGCGCGGAGACGGTGGCGACCGCGCGCCGTGCCGTCGCTGCTTTCGCGCGGGAGCGGCAGCGTTACGCGCGGCTGCGTCGTTTGGCGGCGGAAACGACCGACGGCGAGACGGTGGAACTGCAGGCCAATTTCGAACTGCCGATCGAGTTGCCGCTGATCGCGCAATCGGGCGCGCAGGGGATTGGATTGTTGCGCACCGAGTTCTTGTTCATGAACCGCGATTCGGTGCCCGATGAGAACAATCAGGCGGAAACGTATCGCGGCATCGTCGAGGCGATGAATGGCGATTCCGTCACCATCCGCGTGCTGGATTGGGGTGGCGAGAAGGACATCGAGGCGCTGTCGAACGCGGGCCTCGTGCCGGACATTTCCGATGTCAATCCGGCGATGGGGCTGCGCGGCCTGCGTCTGCTGCTGCGGCGGCCGGAGTTGTTCGAGACGCAGCTCGCCGCCATCCTGCGCGCGTCGATGCATGGCCCGGTGCGGGTGCTGCTGCCGATGGTGACGACTGTGTCGGAGGTGCGTGCGGCACGCGAGACTTATGAACGGGTGGCGAGGCGTTTGCGTCGCCGCGGCGAGCGCGTTCCGGAGAAACTGCCGCCGCTTGGTATCATGATCGAAACGCCCGGCGCCGCGTTGAGCGCCGATGCGTTGGCGTTGGAAGCGGATTTCTTCGCCATCGGGACGAACGATCTGACCGCGCATACGCTGGCGGTCGATCGCGGCGAAAGCGATGTGGCGGAGATGTACGATCCGTTGCATCCGGCGGTGCTGCGGCTGATCCAGTTCGCCACCGAGGCGGCGTTGCGGATGCGGATGCCGGTGTCGCTGTGCGGGGAGATGGCGGGGGATCCTCGGGTCACGCCGTTGCTGCTGGGGTTGGGACTGCGGGCGTTCAGTATGAACGCGTCGGCGGTGCCGCGGGTGAAGCATGTCGTGCGGTCGGTGGACTCGGATGCGTGCGTGCGGTTCGCGCGCCGGGTGATGGAGCAGGCGGATCCGGAACAGATCGTTGCGTTGTTGGCGGGGTTTCGCGGGGGTGGGTGAGGGACGATACCTCACGACTCCCCTCATTTTTATATTGCACCGAAAGTATCAACGAAAACCTTTTGTTCAGAGAGCATCGCGGCGAACCGCGCGATCAACGGGTCCAGCCGCTGCTCCGGCATCATGGGGATCAAATCGTACCGCATGCAACCCTGACGGAACAGCGAATGGGTGCGCCGTTTGCTGGTGTTCGATTTCAGGAACCGGTCATAACCGAGAGCCTCGCCCGCCGCCCCGAGCAAAGTCAGCAAAGCGATGGCCAGAGCGTTCAACAACCACATCCGGTCGCGGCGGATGGGTGATTGTACGTGGATCGACTTCATGCCCATACCGAAACGTAGATCCTTGGTATCGCGAAAGCCGCATTCGATACCCCAGCGTTTGCCATACAGCTTCATCAGGTCGCTGGCTTTCCTGTCCGTGTGACTGGTGGCCAGGCACCAGGCTCCTTTCATGTCCTTGTCGCGCACACAGGCCACGGTTCCCACCTGATATTGATCGGCCGTCACCTTCGCGCCGCGCAAAACGCGCGCCCGCCCGCCCGGCCCAATCCAGCCAAGGGCGGTACGCTCCTCGCCATCCCCCGCCGTCACCTTGATGTTGCCGCGAAAGCGAATGACGTAATCGAAATGCAGTTCCTCGGTCAGCACCCGGTAGAGTTTCTGATCGCCGAAGCCGCGGTCGGCGACGATACAGACCTTGACCTCCGCCGGCAGCATGTCGGCCAGCCGGACGAGCACCTTGTATTCGTACTCATTGCGATGGTTCTTGAGCGTGGCGGTGTCGCGCGGCCGTGCCGGGTCATGAGCGAGAGCATGATCGTGGTCTGCTTATCCGCATCGAAGTCGGTCCAGTCCATCGCAACCTTTATGTCGCTGCGAGACCCCACCACGTAACGGACCCAGTGGAACAGGACGGCGTCGATGTCGATCCCATCGTTGGACAGCAGCCGGTCCACCTGCTTGATCGCGTGTTTGGTGATCAGGCCGCGCGCCAGTGCGAGCCCCTGACCGATCGTATTGACCGCCAGCGACGCGGTTCTGATGACCCCGAGCGTGGCGTTGGCGAGAGACAGCACGCGTTTGGCATGCGGATCGCCGTCGAACAGGCTGGTCAGGAAGCGGTTCACGTCCTGCAGAAGCCAAGGGTCTTGTCCGGTTTCATCGTTTACCCCGCGCATCGTGTCGCATGCCGGGAGATTCGATAGTCGAAGGATTCGGGCAACCGGAACGCGACGAACGGAATATTGCGAATCGACAAGGCGCCGTCAGGATTCTTTTGGAAAAGCCAAGGCCGTCATCTCGATTCTTATATCGCGCGACAGATTTGGTCGGAAAATGAGGGGATGGTTAAGGCAACGGATAGCTCCTCAATCGCCGGCGCCATTTTTGTTGGTGGATTATGTCTGATGTGCCGGAAAATATATCTTATGTCAATTTCACAGCAGGGCCAAACCTGATCCGGATCCCGCGGTTGTCGACACCTTCGCCAACTCGTATGTGGCAGGCGCCAACCGCCCCGCCCCCTCCTTGACCTGGGTCAATGCGCCCCCCCCACCAAACGCCGACCAATCTCCCATGAACCACCCAACCCCATCCCATCGCCGTCCCGCCCCATGGGCGCTGGCCTCGCTCCTCGCCGTCGCGCTGTCCTTCACCGCCGCCCGAGCCGACGACATCGGCGATCCGGTGGCCGGCCGTCAATTGGCGACCGCCTGGTGCTCCAATTGCCACGCGTTCCCGGGCAGCCAACTGGCGACCGTGACCGGTGCGCCGTCGTTTCCCGCCATCGCCGCTGATCACGCCATGACCTCGTTGGCGTTGCGGGCCTTTCTCCAAACCCCGCACCAACGAATGCCCGACCTGCACCTGAGCAACAGCGAGATGGACGACCTGATCGCGTTCATCCTCTCAACGCGCTAAGGACCGAGGTCAGACCAGGACCTGGTGGTTCGCATAAAGCGAACTGACGTTCAACCCGTGCGTGAACTTCAGATCGATGAGTTCGATTCCGGACGTCCCCACCTGTCCGGTGGCGCTGAACAACACGTAACTGGCGTCCGTCTCATTGACGATCTTCACGTAATCGTTGATGTCGCCGGTCCCCGTCGCGGCGCTGTATCCGGCCGCCGACGTCGTATGGAAATTTGACACCACCGACGGGCCGCCAATGACAGCGATCGAATTGCCATTGGTCAGCGCCGTCAGGTCCAGGCTGTTGCCGTGCGCCGCGTTGAAACCCAGCATGATGTTGCCGTCACCCAGCTCCCACCCATGGGCCGGGTCGAACACGACGCGATCGCCGCCAACGGTCGAGACCAGCACATTGCCGAAGCCATCCGGCCGCATCTCGAACCCGGTGCCGCCGGTGGAAATCAGCAGGCTGTCGTTGCCGCCGGATTTCAGGTCGGTGCCATTGGTGTTGCCGATCAGCACATTGCTGAACAGCGAGCCGCGGATCTGATTGATGTTGACGTAGACATTCCCTTCAGCGTTGCCGCCGTAGCCGAACCCGTTCGCCGCATCCACCAGAATGGACCCCGGCGAGGACGTGTAAACCGCGCAGTTGCCTTTCCCGGCCAGCCCTCCGCCCGCGGTGCCGGAGCCGCCGATCATGTAATCGCCGACGCCGCCCTGGAACGTATCCCAGCCGAGGCCGCCGTTGATCAGGGACGGCGGCCGCGTCGATGCGTCGAACCCGTTGGCGCCGGTGCCGGGAATGTTGACGACATTCAGGTCCGCCGCCGGCTTGGGCGGTTGGATCGGATGTTCGCTGTCGGCCTCGTGGCCGATGACCTTGTCGGAGCCGTCGAACGACAATGACCAGGACCCGTCGGGCCGCACCTCCAGATCGAATCCGCCATTCCCGGTTTGTGTTGTCAGGTAGCCGGCGGTGGCTTCGACCCGCAGCCCGCCATCCGGACTGTAGATCCAGAACAGCTTGCTGCTGGCATCGGTGGCGCCGTTCCGGCCGGCCGTCACGAAATCGTTGCTCGGGAGCGCGATAATCGCGTCCACCAACGTGATGAAGCCGGTGATTGACTGTCCAAGATCGAGATTGTCGGGATCGATGCCGGAGAAGGTGCCGTCGTCGTCCTGCCCCAATCCGTCAGAGCCGTCCTGACCAGAATGAAGTTTTGTCATCACTATCTCCATGCTCTGGCCATGCTTCGCCGTGCCGACCCATCATTCCGCCCCCGACCGTTCCGGTAGTCGCGTGGGCCGCGCGACCTCCCATGCCATACCGCGCAACGGTCGCACAATTTCTTGCGGCATGCTTTCATTTCAATATTGTTAATTTATGTTCATTGGATGGCCACCTGGCGCCGCGACGCGGATGGTGCTGGCGAATAAGCCGAGTTCCCTGATACTTTCTGAACAGTGGCGTCTTCCGTATCCTGTGATAGGGATACGCGCGTGAACGTTATTTTCATCCACCAGAACATGCCCGGTCAGTTTCGCCACCTGATCGCGCGACTGATCACCGAGGGCCGCCATCGGATCGTCTGCGTCAGCCGGCGCACGGACTTCGCGCCTCCTGGCATTGGCCGGGTGACATACACCTTGCCGGAAAGTGCGTTGCATGATCCGAATCTTTTCCTGGCGCCACTGGACCTCGCGGTTCGCCACGGGCTGCAGGTCGTCCGCGCGTGTGAGGCGCTCGCGCGCAACGGCTTTCAACCGGACCTGATCGTCGCGCATCCCGGATGGGGTGAGTCGCTGTATGTGAAGGAGGTTTTCCCTCACACGCCATTGTTGCATTATTGCGAGTATTTCTACAGCACGCACGGTGCCGATACGAATTTCGACAGCACGGATCAGCAGGACCTGGAAGCGAATTGCGTCACCCGCACCCGCGACGCACCCCTTCTGTTGGGCCTTGCCACCTGCGACTGGGGCATGAGTCCGACACGGTGGCAGAAGGAACGGCATCCCGCGGTCTGGCATGACCGAATTTCGGTGCGCTTCGATGGCATCGACACCAACGCGGCGATGCCGGATCGTTCCGCGTCGTTTTTGTTGCCGGATGGCACCACGCCGCGGCCCGGCGACGAGGTTGTCACCTACATCGCCAGAAGCCTTGAGCCGTACCGCGGCTTCCCATCGTTCATGCGTGCTCTGCCGGCGATCCTGACGGCGCGGCCCGCGGCCCGGATCGTCATCGTCGGGACCGACGACGTGAGCTACGGCAAGCCGCCGCCCAGTGGCCTGACGTGGCGCCAGCAGATGCTGAATGAGGTCGAGGTCGATCCGGCGCGCGTGTATTTCGCCGGCGCTCTGCCATACGCGGATTACCTACGGCTGCTTCAGGTCTCCGCCGCGCACGTGTATCTCACCGTGCCGTTCGTGTTGTCGTGGTCGATGCTGGAAGCGATGAGCGCGGGTTGCCTCGTCATCGGCTCGGCCACGCCGCCGGTTCAGGAGGTGATCGAGGATGGACAGAACGGGGTGCTGGTCGACTTCTTTTCTCCGGACATGATCGCCGCCCGAGTCATTGACGCTTTGGAACACCCCAGCCGTTACGCGTCGGTTCGGGCGGCCGCGCGCTGGACCGCGCTCAGCCGATATTCGCTGGAACGTTGCCTGCCACCGCAAATCGCCCTCCTGGAAACGTTGGCTCGCGGGAAGGTGCCGGAGCCGGACTGACAGACGCGAGGTCCGCGCCCCTTGACATCCACCGCCCGCGGCGCCGAGATCGTGTTCGGCTCAACAGGGCAACACGTGCCACTTCTCTCGCTGCATACCCCGGTTGGGGATCTCTCGGTCGCCGAGGAGGACGGAGCAATCGTCTCCGTCGATTGGGGCTGGGGGCGCGACCAGGACGAGACCGCATTGCTGCGGTCCGCGCGCGAGCAACTGCACGCTTATTTCGACGCCGCTCTCACCGTGTTCGATTTGCCGCTGGCGCCTCTGGGCTCGCCGTATCGCCAGCGCGTCTGGCGGGTGTTGCTGGCGATTCCGTACGGCGCGACGCGCACCTATCTCGACATCGCGCGTGACGCCGGCGGCAGTCCGCGCTCGGTCGGTGGAGCGAATGGTGCCAATCCCATTCCGATCATCATCCCCTGTCACCGCGTCGTAGCCACGACCGGTATGGGCGGTTACTCCGGCGGCGACGGGCTGCCGACCAAACGCGTGTTGCTGCTGTTGGAAACACCAGTCGGGGCAAACCCGGGCTGGGACAATCCACAGGCGATGCTGATCTGAACCGGGACGGAGATTGACATGACGAAGGCTATCCGCATCCACACCAACGGCGGTCCCGAGGTGATGAAGTGGGAAGATGTGCCCACGCCCGAGCCCGGACCCGGTGAGGCGCTGATCCGGCACCACGCGGTCGGCCTGAACTACATCGACGTGTATTTTCGCACCGGCCTGTACAAGGCCCCCAACATGCCGCTGATCATCGGGTCGGAGGGCGCCGGGACGGTGACCGCCGTCGGCGCGGGTGTCACCGCGGTGAAACCCGGCGATCGGGTCGCGTATGCCGGACCGATGGGCGGCTATGCCACCGATCGCGTGCTGCCCGCCGATCGGCTGGTTAAATTGCCCGACGCGATCAGCTTCGAAACCGGTGCGGCGATGATGCTGCAGGGCATGACCGCGCAATACCTGGTGCGCCGGACGCATCCGGTGAAGGCGGGCGAAACGATCGTGGTGCACGCCGCCGCCGGCGGTGTCGGTTTGATCCTTTGCCAATGGGCCAAACATTTGGGCGCGACCGTCATTGGCGTGGTCTCGTCGGAGCAAAAAGCGGCACTGGCGCGCGCGAATGGTGCCGCGCATACGGTGATCGGATACGCCGGCCTGGTCGCCGAGGTGAAGAAAGTCACCGGCGGCGCCATGGTCCCCGTCGTCTACGACAGTGTCGGCAAGGATACCTGGGCCGCCAGTCTGGATTGCCTCGCGCCGCTTGGCCTGATGGTGAGTTACGGCAATGCATCGGGGCCGGTGCCCCCGTTCGATCTTGGGGTACTGGGCGCCAAGGGCAGCCTGTTCCTGACGCGTCCGACATTGCCGACCTACACCGCGAAGCGGGCGGATCTGGAGGCGGTGGCGGGCGATCTGTTTTCGGTTGTCAGCTCCGGGGCCGTGAAGATCCAGGTCAATCAGACTTTTCCCCTTCAGGATGCCGCGAAGGCGCACATCGCGCTGGAGTCGCGGCAGACCACCGGCAGCACGGTGCTCATTCCCTGAGCGTTGGCGTTACGGCCTGGTTCCCGTCGTCAGGGCCGGGTCCGCGCTTTTGACGTCGGATAGCCACGGTGAACGTCGTGGCCTCGCCCGTACCGCCAGGGCCCTGTTCGTTCGGGCCATCCGAACCCGCCCGTGCCTTGACAGCAGCGGTCCGGACAACATGCCGTGACGATCCGAGGGGACGCCGGTTGATAACCCGCGGCCAGGATTGATCCTGGTCAAGGTCCAACCCCCTCGTCCGTGCGTTAATGATCTCGTTGATGCGCTGGAGGGATCCGATGGACGCCGCCGAGATCATGACCCGCTTCGTTGTCACCGTGGCGCCGAGTGCCACGATGACCGAGATCGCCAAAACGCTGGCGCAACATGCGATCAGTGGCGTGCCGGTCTGTGAGGCCGACGGCAGGTTGGTTGGGATCATCACCGAAGGCGACCTCGTGCGGCCGCTGATGAAAAGCCGGGAGCGGCGGCGTGACTGGTGGTTGCGGCACCTCGCCGAAGGCACCGACCTGGCGCCGGAATTCGTCAATTACATCAAAGGCGGCCAGGCGAGCGCGCGGGAACTGATGCGGGCCAATGTCATCACCGCCACGGAGACGACGCCGATCGGCGAGATCGCGGAACTCATGATGATCAACGACATCAAGCGCGTGCCGATCGTGCGGGACGGCAAGCTGGCCGGCATCGTGACGCGGGCCGATCTGGTGAAGACGATGGCGCGCAACCCGGACGCGTTACTCAACCCGTCCGGGTGATCGTTGCGCCGTCGGAGCGCTATTTCAGGTGCCGGAGGACGTCGGGAAGGATTCGATAGCCCACGATCTTTGATCGATGCGGAACCGTGTCTGACGGTAAAGGCCGCCATCACGATGTCGTGTTCCGCTACACCGGACGGCTGGACCGGGTGGTGCGCCGGTGTATGCTGCGCCAGCCCAGTACAGCGAGGTAGCGTCCGATGCCCGCGACCGACACAAATGTGCTTACCCCGGCACGGCCGGTACCGTCGCGGCCACTGATCGAAGGCCCCTCCGCCTGGATCGGCCCGGATATGCGAACCCGTGAGGCCGAGTGGAGCTATCGCCTGTCGCCGACCGAAATCGCCGAGATCGAAATCGCTGTCGCGACGGTGCGGGCGCGCGGCCTCGATCTCGCGGCTATAACCCGCGAGGACTTTCCGCTGCCGACCCTGGGGCCGGTTCTGCAGCGGCTCCGTGCCGAGGTGCTCGATGGCCGCGGCTTTGTGTTGCTGCGTGGCATGCCGGTCGAAAACCGGCCGGTCGCCGAGAGCGCGACGGCCTGTTGGGGTGTCGGCACGTATTTCGGCAGCGCTCGCTCGCAGAACGCGAAGGGGCATTTGCTCGGGCACATCTACGACCTCGGCGGGCGTAGCGAGACCAACCCGAATATTCGCAGTTATGCGACCGCCGAGCGCCAGAACTTCCATATCGATCGTTGCGATGTCGTCGCGCTGTTGTGCCTCCGGCGGGCGAAGTCCGGCGGGCTCTCGGCGATCGTCAGTTCGATGACGTTGCACAATGTCATGGCGGCGCGCCGGCCCGATCTGCTGGAGCGGCTGTATCAGTCGTTCCCGGTCGACCGTCGCGGCGAAGTACCGGCGGGCAAGGCGCCGTTCTACGAAGCGCCGGTGTTCAATGAGCACGCCGGCTATCTTTCCGTGCTGTATTCCCGACTGCATATCGGTTCGGCGCAACGGTTCCCCGAGGCGCGGCGGCTCACGGCCGAGGATATCGAAGCGCTCGACATGCTCGCCGAACTCGCGGGCGACCCGGAGTTGCGGCTCGACATGACGTTCATGCCGGGCGACATCCAGTTCTTGCACAACCATACGATTTTGCATGCCCGCACGGCATACGAAGACTGGCCCGAGGTCGAGCGCAAGCGGCATTTGTTGCGGCTGTGGCTGGCCCCGCCGGGTGCCCGCCCGCTGCCGCCGGTCTTCGCGGAATGTTATGGTGGGATCGCGCCGGGGGATCGCGGCGGCATCATCTGCGAAGGCACCCGTTTGCATGCGCCGCTTGTGCCGGGGTGAACGCCGTAGTCTCCAGGTGAGCCGATGTCCAATCCGTCCCTCTTGCCTCATCCCGCCACTTCGGTTAACAATCCCCCATGCTCACGACCGTGCCCCTCGCCACCTCTCGATTTTGGTACCGCTGGTATGCACCGGCGGCCAGGGACCTACGTTCGTAGCAAAACCCAAAGCCGCCAGTTCAGGGCGGCTTTTTTTGTGTCCGGGTTTCCGGCGTCTTAAATCCCCGCTCCGCACTGGTGGTCTCCCAACCCGAAGGAGCCTCCGACGATGCCGACACCCACAGCCGATTTCGACGTGATCTCGCAACCCGCCATGCCGCCGCCGCCACTGCCTCAGCCAACGGCGGAAACTCCGGTATTGGCCAAATCAGCCGATCCGCGACATAACCCCGCGCGAGGAGACCAGCGATGACCCTTGCCACCGCACGAGCCGCGACCTGGACGCCGAACACCTGGCGCGACAGTCCGATCCGCCAGCAGCCGATCTATCCTGATCCGGGAAAGCTCAACGAGATGGAGCGCCGGATCGGCAAATACCCGCCGCTGGTATTCGCCGGCGAGGCGCGGCGTCTGAAGCAACAGCTCGGCCGTGTCTCCGATGGTAAAGCGTTCGTTTTGCAAGGCGGCGACTGCGCCGAGAGCTTCTCCGACTTCACCGCCAACATCATCCGCGACCAGTTCCGCGTGCTGCTCCAAATGGCGGTCGTGCTGACCTTCGGCGCCTCGCTGCCGGTGGTGAAGATGGGCCGCATGGCCGGCCAGTTCGCCAAGCCGCGCTCCTCGGACAACGAGGTCAAGGGCAATGTGACGCTGCCCAGTTACCGGGGGGATATCATTAATGGGCCGGATTTCTCGGAGGACGCGCGCGTTCCCGATCCGGCCCGCATGGAGTTCGCCTATTTCCAGTCCGCCAGCACGCTGAACCTGCTGCGTGCGTTCGCCTCGGGCGGCTACGCCGACCTGCACGAAGTGCATCGCTGGAATCTCGGCTTCGTCGAGGCCTCGCCACTGGCGGAACGTTACCACGACCTCGCGGCCCGCATCGATGAGACGCTGTCGTTCATGACCGCCTGCGGCATGACCGGCGACACCACGCGCGACCTGCGCGAGACGGATTTTTATACCTGCCACGAGGCGTTGCTGCTGCCCTATGAACAGGCGCTGACACGGATCGATTCGACCACCGGCGACTGGTACGGCTGCTCGGCGCATTTCCTGTGGATCGGCGATCGTACGCGACAGGTTGACGGCGCCCATGTCGAATTTCTGCGCGGTATCAAAAATCCGCTTGGCATGAAGGTCGGTCCAACGCAGGAGCCCGACGATCTGTTGCGCATCCTGGACGTCCTCAATCCGGCGAACGAGCCTGGCCGCATCACGCTGATCAGCCGGATGGGGGCCGATAAGGTCGCCGCCCGGCTGCCCGCCCTGGTGCGCGCCGTCGAACGCGCCGGACGCAAGGTCGTGTGGGTGTGCGATCCCATGCACGGCAACACGATCAACACCGCCGCGAAACTGAAGACCCGGAACTTCGACGAAATCCTCCGCGAAGCCCGCGGTTTCTTCGACATCCATCAATCCGAGAACTCCTGGGCCGGCGGTATCCACATCGAAATGACCGGCCAGAACGTGACGGAGTGCACCGGCGGTGCACGGCATTTGTCCGAAACCGATCTGTCGGAGCGTTACGAAACCTTCTGCGACCCGCGGTTGAACGCGGAACAGTCGTTGGAACTCGCGTTCCTGGTCGCCGAGGAACTGAAACGGCGGCGCGCGCCCGCCGCTGCCTCGTTGCGTGTCGCGGCGCAATAAGACAATGGCCCCGGGGGGCGATATCCACGGCGATGTCCACGGCGAGATCGAAGCGGATATCACTGCCCGGACCGATAGTTACTTCACCCGCACGCGGAAGATCGTTGAGCGCTTCGGTGACCAACGCGTCACTTATGCGATCTTCCTGCGTCGCCCGGTGATTTGCGCGCCCCGGCTGATGGCGGAATGGATTGCCGCGGCGGCGCGGGAGCGGGGCATCGAGGTCGATCTGGCGTTGACGCATGAAGAAGGCGCCTGGGTTGGCGCCGGCGAACCGCTCGCCTATCTGGCCGGCAGCATGCGGCATCTGTCGGAGATGGAAACGATTCTGCTGCAGAAGATCGGACCCGTTTGCGTCGCCGCGCACAATGCCTGGCAGATGTGCCTGATGCTGCCGAACGTCACGTTCCTGGCGATGGAAGCGCGCCACTGCGCCGGCGCGGAAATGCAGGACATGATGGCTTACGCCTGCTCGGTGGGCAGTGCCGCCGCGAAACGCGAAGGCGCGGTCGGGTTCATCGGCAACGCCAACGACGGCACCGCGCACTGGTTTGGCGCGACGCGCGGTTTCGGCACCATGCCGCATTCGCTGATCGGTTACGCCGGCAGCACACTGCGCGCCGCCGAAATGTTTCACGAGACGTTTCCAGATGAACCGATGACCGTGCTGGCCGACTATTTTGGCCGCGAGATCACCGACGGGCTCGCGGTCTGCGCACGGTTCCCCGAACTCGCGGAATCAGGCCGGCTATCGTTCCGGTTGGATACGCATGGCGGACGCTTTCTGGAGGGCCTCGATCCGGCGAGCAGCTACGCCGTGCTGGAGCGGCACGCGCCAGGCGCGATCCGGCACTATCGCGATGAGGCTGAATTGCGGTTCCTGATTGGCACCGGCGTCTCCGCCGCGGCGATCTGGCGCATGCGGGAGGCGCTGAACGACGCCGGCCATAAACGGGCGCGAATTGTCGCGTCCTCCGGCTTTGGTGCCGCGAAATGCCGGGTGATGGCCGATGCCAGGGCGCCGATCGACGTGGTCGGCACGGGTAGCTTCATCCCGGATTCCTGGCACGAAACCTATGCGACGGCGGATATCGTCGAATACGATGGCAAGCCGATGGTGAAACTCGGCCGTGAGTTCCTGCTTCGTCGCGAGATGTAACTATTTGTAGAATTTTAATGCGAATCCCGCATTTGGCGCTGAACTGGTTTTTTCTTGACGTTTTCCAGGTCTT
>CALFNB010000499.1 GCA_937902425.1 uncultured Acetobacteraceae bacterium
CAGGGGCCCTCGACATAGGCGCGGAAGGTAGCCGCGAACTCGGGCAGGTTCGTCAGTCGCAGCAGAACGTCGACATGGTCGGTCAACTCGTCCCCGAGCGGCCTCATCACGTCATCCATCTCAGCCAGACCCGCCTCTGCCAACTCGGAGGCGGTCTCAACGGAAACCTTAATCAGACGGCTGTCGGCCAAGAGCGGCTTCTCGAAGATACGCGAGGCGGTTGGCTTCGAAATCCAGTCGTCGAACATTGGGGCAGCAGGCGGTGCGGGTATCTCGCGCAACCGCGCGAAACGCACCCATGACCCGTCGTCCGGGTCAATGGTCACTCCCTCCAGCCCCCGAACATCCTGCTCATGGACAACCAGGAAGGCATCCTTCGCTAAGTCAGAAATGATCCGCTCGCTGATTTTGAGGATTTCCTCAGCTCGACTTTCCGCAATTTCGAGTCCAGGCGATCATGTCATGACCCAGAAAATATCTTCCTGGGCGATAAACCGTAGCGCGTCATCGATTGGCAGGACGGTGCGCCCGAAGGGGCCCGTGGCGACCCATCGCTCCTTCCAAAGCGACCAGTAGAGAACTTCGAACCGGCCCTCGTGTCCGGCTGAACGCAGGCGTGCGACGGGGGCGCCGGACGCGTCATCATATAGAGTGTAGCCGCGGTTCCGGCGTTCCGCGTGGAAAGCCCCGCGCGGGCAGCGGAACCGCTCGATTTGTTGGATGATCGCGTCAGTCATCGGGCCTCACGATAAGGCAGGCCATGGGCTGTGTCGCGGGGGATTGAAAAAATGTCCACGAACCGACCAGAAAACTCTTGCGCGATCCGGCCATCGCGATTCGAACACTCTGATGATACAAGAGCGCCCCGAATCCATGTCCGCCGCGTCCTGCGTGCCGGCCATCCTCGTTTCCTGGCTGGCGGTGTTCCGCCCGTGCTTCACCGCGCCGGTCTGGAACCACATCCTGGTGCTGGTGGCCGGCGCCGTTTTGGCCCCGGGCAAACGCACTGTCACCCAGGCGTTGCGCGTCATGGGCTTGGCGGACGAACCCGGCTTCGGCCGCTATCATGAGGCGCTCAACCGGGCACGCTGGGACTCACGCGATGTGGCGCGCAAGCTGCTGCGTCATCTGCTCGCCGTGCTGTGGCCCGACGGCGAAGTCGTGATCGCGGTTGACGACACTATAGAGCGGCGCTGGGGCGCGAAGATCAAAGCGCGCGGGATCTATCGGGACCCGGTCCGGTCGTCGAAGGGGCAGTTCGTGAAGACCAGCGGTCTGCGCTGGCTGTGTTTGGCAGTGATGCTGCCGATCCCGTTCGCGAACCGCCGATGGGCCCTGCCATTCCTGACCGTGCTGGCGCCTTCCGCCGGTTGGAGCGAGGCGCAAGGCAAGCGGCACAAGACTCTGACGGACCGGGCCCGCCAAGCCATATTACAAAGCAAACGCTGGCTGGCGGATCGCCGTGTGGTGATCGTCGCCGACAGCAGTTTCGCCTCGCTGGAGTTGATTGCCGCTGTCCGTCGTCATGTCAGCATGATCACCCGGCTGCGTCTGGATGCCAGTCTGTTCGAACCAGCCCCCGAGCGCCAACCCAACAAACGGGGTAGGCCGGCAAAGAAAGGCAAACGCCGGCCGAAACTCAGCGCTGTGCTGGCCGATCCAACCACCGTCTGGACCCGGATCACGATGGCAGAATGGTATGGCGGGCAGACCCGCACGCTGGAGTATGTCTCTGGCACATCGGTCTGGTACTCCAGCGGCCTGCCGCCAGCCCCAATCCGCTGGGTCCTGGTCCGCGATCCCTCCGGCGTGCGTGACCCCCAGGCGTTTCTTTGCACCGATCTCGACCTCGACCCTGTGGCGATCCTCAGCCGCTTCGTGTTCCGCTGGCGGATCGAGACCACCTTCCAGGAAGTCCGCGAGCATCTGGGGGTCGAGACGCAACGGCAGTGGTCAGATCTCGCTATCATGCGCACCACCCCGGCGCTGCTCGGGCTCTACTCGCTGGTCGCCCTTTGGGCACACGGATTGATGGGCGTGCCAACCATCGCTGTCCGGTCCCATCCGACCGCTTGGTACAATAAGTCTCAACCAACGTTCAGCGATGCAATCGCGGCTGTCCGGCGCGTACTTTGGACCCCGCAGGATTTATCCGCGTCCCGGTTAGGGCGTGAGACCGTGGAAATTCCCGCCCGATTGCTAAATCGATTCGTGGAGACTCTGTGCCTCGCCGCTTAAATTGCGGAAAGTCGAGCTGAGTGTATTGCCCTGCCTGAAGCGCACCGATCACCATGCCGGCGATGAAGAAGTCGCGCATCGCCTGCTGGACCGTCTTGGTTCCGTTGGCGATATCGAACGCGACAAACGCCAGCCACGCCAGAACCATGGCCAGCGCAACCGGCTGCATGGTGGTGCACACCCCGCCCAACATTGCCTGCAATTGGCCAATGATGGGCGTTACGAGCGTGTTGTAAATCGACGCGAGGAACGTCCATTGCACATTCACAGCAAATGCCCTTCGCGATCAAGCACTGCTACCAGGAGCGCGGCAGCCTGACGCAGATGAAGGCGACAACCATGGACAGAAGCGCCACACAACAGATGACGTACGAACCGCGTTGCGCGGCGTAGATCGCCAGGGCAAACAAGATCAAACCGACCGTCAATTTGGTACTCCCACAGCAAATTGGTCCAAGGCGGTCATCACGGGGCTGGGTTAGGAGACGACGCAACGAACGCCTCGATGTCCATCGCCAGTTTTTCGTTGTCGCGCTGGACAATGCTGTCCGACTGCGCCTGATAGGTTGCGGAAATTGCCTGCAGCTGTGCGGCCTCATTCACGTTCCACGTCGTTTCCAGCTCGATCTGCGCCTGGGCGTCCTGAACGTCTTTCGGCGTATTGGCGGTCGCCAGATGATCGCGCAGCGGCTGAAGCGACGCCTGATGGGTCCGCAAATCGCTGTAAGCGGCCTGTGCCGCACCTTGCTCGCCAGCGATGCCGTTTGCCCGCGCGATGGTCTGCTGCGAGTCCCAAGAACCATCGGTCGGGGTGTAGACGTGGGCACGCCCGGCCGTCATGGCCAGCAAGAACGCCGTCATCAGCGTCTTCCCGCTGCCAACGGCACCAGTAATCAGGGTGTTGCCAACGTCGCCTACCTGCCAGTGGAACCTGTATGGCGTGCCTGCCATGGTTCGGAAGA
>CALFNB010000500.1 GCA_937902425.1 uncultured Acetobacteraceae bacterium
GGCAACATGGAGGAAGGCTCCATGCGCGCCGACGTCAACGTGTCGGTGCGCAAGCCGGGCGAGGCGTATCGCACGCGCTGCGAGATCAAGAACGTGAACTCAATTCGCTTCGTGATGCAGGCGGTCGAGGTGGAGGCGCTGCGGCAGATCGAGGTCTGGGAAAGCGGCGCCGAGGTCCAGCAGGAGACGCGGCTGTTCGACAGTGGCCGCGGCGTGACGCGGGCGATGCGCTCCAAGGAAGATGCGCATGACTACCGCTATTTTCCGGATCCGGACCTGTTGCCTCTGGTGCTGGATCAGGCGTGGATCGACGATCTCAAGGCACATCTGCCGGAGTTGCCGGATGCGAAGAAAACGCGGTTCATGAAGGACTATGGCCTGAGCGCGTACGACGCTGGCGTGTTGGTGGCGGAACAGGCGACCGCGTTGTTCTACGAGACCGTGGCGAAGGGCAGGGATCCGAAGCTCGCCGCCAACTGGGTCACCGGTGACTTCTTCGCCGCGTTGAACCGCACGGGGCGCACCATCGAGGACCCGCCGGTGAGTGCGGAATACCTTGGTCAGTTGCTCGACCTGGTGGCTGACAACACCATCAACGGCAAAATCGCCAAGGAGGTGTTCGAGACCATGGTCGCCGAGGCGGCCTTGAGTAGCACTGCGCCCTTGAGTGTGGACGCGACCGTCGTCCGGAGCCCTGCTTCGATCATCGATGCGAAAGGCCTGCGTCAGGTCACCGACACCGGCGCGATCGACGCGGCGGTGGACAACATCATCGCCGCGAACCAGGACAAGGTGGCGGAGTTCAGGTCCGGCAAGGACAAACTGTTCGGCTTCTTCGTGGGGCAGGTGATGAAAGCCATGCAGGGCAAAGCCAACCCGGCGCTGGTCAACGAAACCCTGAAGCGCCGCCTGACTTGACCGTCTGGCGAACCCGGTCTTAGCGTTCCCCTTCAAAGCGAAGGGGAGGGCAGCATGGCCTCGTTCACGATCACGCCGCTGACGGACCACACCGGCGCCGAGGTGGTCGGCATCGACTTCACCCAACCTGTCGATTCCGAAACAAAGTCCACCCTCAACGACGCCTGGGCCAAATATCACGTGCTGGTCATGCGCGATCAGAATTTCACACCGGTGGAATATAAGCGTGCCGCGACGGTGTTCGGAGAACTGCAGCCGCACGACAAGAAAGAACACCACGTGCCCGGTCACCCGGACCTGTATTACGTCTCCAACAACGAATTCAAAAACGGCAAGCGGATCATTCCGGGTGAGACATTTCATACCGACCATTCAAATCATCCGGCGCCGCCGAAGGCGACGATGCTGTATACCGTTTCGCTGCCGAGTTATGGTGGCGACACGCAATATGTCGACATGCACGCCGCCTATGACGATCTGGATGAGGCGATGAAGCAGCGCATCGCGCCGCTGCGCGCGCGCCACGTCTACCAGAGCAAATACAGCCCGCGCCAACTCACCGGCCTGAACGAAGACAGCGCCAGGGCGATGCCGCCGCCGGGACTGCATCCTCTGGTGCGTGTGCATCCGGAGAATGGCCGCAAGGCGCTGTATCTCAACCCGGTGCGGATGGAATCGATCGATGGCATGGGTGATAATGAGGCGCTGGCGCTGATCGGCGAACTCATGGATCACGCCACGCAGACGAAATACGAATATCGGCATCAGTGGCGCCAGGGTGACTGGGTCATCTGGGACAACCGTAGCGTCATGCATCAGGCGAACGCTGATTACGACATGAACGAGCGCCGCTATCTGTTCCGGCTGATGCTGAAGGGCGAGGTGCCGATCCCGGTGCCGTAGGCACCACCCTGCCATCGCGAGCGCAGCGAAGCGATCTCTTTACGCAGGGATACCGGGGGTTACCGCGCATACCCGCGGGAGTGACCAAGCGTCGCTCCGACAAAACGCCGTGTCCGCCCAGGCGCGTCAGCCAGATCGCACCTGCTTTCCCGTGTAACGATCGCGACCAATCCAGAAGGTGCAATCCGGGCAATACTCGCCCTCGTAGTCGATCCCTTCCTGGTGCGGACAGCCGAAGATACGATCAACCATGGCGACCGACAGAACTCCGTTCGCCTCGAAATACGCCAACACCTCGGCTGCGATGGCAGGGTCGCCGCGCGCGTCGCCGGCCTCGACGAACCAACTCCGCATTTCCGGTTCCGTGTTCGCGGCGAACTTGACGCCGACAGCGACTTTGGTCGCACGCTTGTCGTCGGGCCCGTAGAACGCGACTGTGCCGACCGGATAGCCGCGCATGCCACGCCGCGCCTTCTTGGACAGCCGCTTGATCGATCGATCCATCATCTGGATGCCTCCCCGGGATTTGTTTCGTCCAACACGCAACCTACCAGGCGAAGCGCGTTTTCAGGAATCCCTGATCGTTGACCAAACGGCCCCCGCGCCAGCCGATGGACTCCGCAACCTGTGACAAATCGCGTCAGCCGCTAAATCAGCCTCGGCAGATCGCGAGCGCCGTGCAAAACGCGCTCGATACGAACAGCCTGCTCCCCGGCGAGGTCGCGATACAACACAAGATAGCGGCCATGGACAGCCATTCTGAGCCCGGGTGCGAGATCATTGCGTGTGGGGTAGATTTCAGGCGCCGCCGCGACCGATCGACATTTTGCCTCCAGTTCCGTGACGAAAGACGCCGCGCGGATCGGATTGTCCCGAGCGATATATTCGGCGATTTCCTCCAGATCGGCGGCGGCTCTGGGTGAAAGAAGCAGCCGTCTCGGCTGGCTCACACTTCCGGCCGACCGAACCGGGCGCGCAATTTGGCGAACACCGCATCCGCATCCAGACCGGGTCCGCTCTCGATGCCTTCTGTCACCAGCCGGCGCAACTCATCGGTTTCCAGGGTCTCGATCTTCCGGCGCAACCGCCAGGCACGCAACGCGTCGCGAATCACCTCGCTGACACTGCCATAGTCGCCGCTCGCCACGGCCGCGCGCACTTCGGTGGCCATATCCTGCGTCAGCGCGACGCTGAGTTTTTCCACGTGTGCCATCGTGCCAGTATGCCAGCGGCGGCATTCGGTAGCAAGAATTCCTACCAGATTGTCTGACCGGGACGGCCCCTTACTCGATCGAGAAACTCGTCCCGCACCCGCACGACGACGTCGCATTCGGGTTCTTCACCGCGAAGTGACTGCCCATCAGAGCGTCGGTGAAATCCAGCTCCGAGCCCGCGAGCAGGTCGAGACTCGACGGATCGACCAGGATTTTGGCGTTCGCCTTCTCGATCACCAGGTCGTCCGCCCGCACGTCCTTGTCCAGCTCGAACCGGTATTGAAACCCGCTGCAGCCCCCGGCCAGCACGGATACCCGCAGAGCCAGTTGGTTGCCCTCGGCGGCGGCGATTTCGGCGATGCGGGCGGCGGCCCGCTCAGTTACGGCAAATTGTCCCATGCGTGCAACATAGGCGGTCCCGCCGCGGAATTGAAGTCCTCATTGGTTGAACCCCCCATTGGTTGAACCCCCCATTGGTTGAACCCCCCATTGGTTGAACCACGGGAAGTGCGGGTGTAAGCGGCCCGGATGACCGGCCGTATTCCTCTGGCGCCTTACGCCGTCTCCGAAGCGAATACCCGTGGCCGGCTGTATGCCGAACCGGAGGCGGAGAGCCGCTCGCCCTGGCAACGCGACCGCGATCGCATCATCCACAGTTCGGCGTTTCGCAAACTGCAATACAAAACCCAGGTCTTCGTCAATCATGAGGGCGATTTCTACCGCACCCGCCTGACCCATTCCCTTGAAGTAGCACAGGTCGGCCGCTCCATCGCCCGTGCCCTGGGCCTTGACGAGGACCTGACCGAGGCGCTCGCTTTGGCCCACGATCTCGGCCATCCGCCGTTTGGACACGCCGGGGAGGAAGCGCTGAACCTCGGCATGAAGCCGTTCGGCGGGTTCGACCACAACGCCCAGAGTCTGCGGATCGTGACCCTGCTGGAAAGCCGCTACGCCGGTTGGGACGGGCTGAACCTGACCTGGGAGACGCTGGAGGGACTGGCCAAGCACAACGGTCCGCTTCGCGACCCGCCGTCGTACATCGTGGACTACAACAACCGGCATAAGCTCGACCTCGGCACTCATGCGAGCGCGGAGGCCCAGGTGGCGGCGCTGGCGGACGACATCGCGTATCATGCGCATGATCTGGATGACGGGTTGCGCGCCCGGCTGTTCGCCCCGGAGGATCTGCGGCATCTGCCGATCGTGGGGCAGGCGCTGGCCGAGGCGCGCCAGGCCAGTCTGGACATGCCGCCGCCGCGCCTTCGTCATGAGACGATCCGGCGAGTGATCGACCGGCTGGTGACGGATTTGCTGGAGGAAACCCGCGGCCGTCTGACCAAACTCGCGCCGAAAGACCCGGATGCGATCCGGCGGTCGCGCAATCGGGTCGTGGTGTTCAGCCCGGCGATGACCGATGCCAATCAGGCGATCAAGGATTTCCTGCATACCCGCATGTACCGCCACTGGCGAGTCAACCGTATGAGCGCCAAAGCCCGTCGGCTGACCGAGGAAGTGTTCCGCATTCTGCACGCCGACCCGTCGCTGCTGCCGGACGATTGGCGTGCCCGCGCCGGGGAGGGCGCGACTCATCGCGCCGCGATCGTGGTGGGCGATTATGTGGCGGGGATGACCGACCGTTATGCGATGGACGAATACCGGCGGCTGACCGATATCGCGGTGAGCGGGTGATGATCGATCCGTCGCTCGAGTTTGGGCCAGGGTCAGGGCTCCGCCCTGAAACCCGCCAAGGGCTTTGCCCCCTTGATCCGCTTCGCGGCTCAAGCCCAGCAAAGGGCGAGGCCC
>CALFNB010000501.1 GCA_937902425.1 uncultured Acetobacteraceae bacterium
CCTGGGCCCATCGAGTAATCGGTGAAGAACATCGAAACACCGAATTTCAGCATGGGTTCCTCCTGGGTTTGGTGGACCGGATGATGCACGGTTTGGCGGGCCGTCTCCAGAGGAGGCGTTGGAGATGGTGCTGTGACCGAGGCTGGCGATCTGATAGGATGATGTCATGGTAGCGCTTCGCAATCATCCGCCGGCGCGTATGACGTTGGCGGAATTCTTTGCCTGGAATCCGGAGGACACGTCCGTCCGTTCCTGGCAGTTGATCGATGGTGAACCGGTCGCGATGGCCCCGGCGACTGACGCGCATGGCGCGTTACAGATTGAACTTGGCGCCCTGCTGCGAAACCATTTGCTCGCTCGTGGTGGGCCGTGCCGCGTGGTTTCCGAAGCCGGTGTCGTCCCGCGTGTGCGATCGGATCGCAATTATCGCGTCCCGGATCTCGGGATCACGTGCGCTCCGCCTTCATCGAGCCTGATGGTTCCGGAGCCAATCCTGCTGATCGAAATTCTGTCACCCAGCAATGAGGTCGAGACCTGGGCCAACATCTGGGCTTACACGACGATCCCCACCGTCGCGGAAATCCTCATCGTCTCAAGCACCAAAGTGGAAGCCGAGCTGCTGCGCCGCCGCGGCGATGGCTCCTGGCCGGAGACCCCGGAACGGATTGGAGCCGATGCGGACCTGAGGTTGGAAAGTGTCGATTTCACTGTGGCGTTGAAGGACATCTATCGGACCACGGCGTTGGCGGGTACGAGCGAGATTTGAAGCTCGGCCGGCGCTGGTGGCGCCAAAGATAACGCCGCGCATTACTGCTGGCTGAGTGACGCGGACGTCTTTGGGTGGCGCCGTCCGTTTCACGCCGTTACGCTGCCTCGCGGCCGCGAGGTTCGACCTCCCGCCGCCACGACCACGCAGCGGGGGAAACGATGCCGGCCCAACCTCGAACCCAGCGTCCCTGGGCCGCGATCGCGGCGGTGACCGCGCTGACGTTGCCTTTGGGTTCGATCTACGCGTTCAGCGTCTTCCTCAAACCGATCGAGGCGGAACTCGGTATCCCACGCTCGGCGCTGTCCTTCGTCTTCGGGCTGGCGACGGTGGGCTTCACGCTTGGGATGAACCTCGCGCCGATGCTTTATCGCCTGGCGTCGCCGGCGGTTCTCATCATGACCAACGCGATCATCGCGGCGCTTGGCATCGAGTTGGCGTCCCGTGCCAATGACCTGCCGATGCTGCTTCTGGGCTACAGCGTGGTGTTCGGGGTCGCCGGCGGGATAATCTTCATCATTTTGCAGCAGGCGGTGAATTTGCTGGTGCGGACCCGGACCGGCCTGTTGAACGGTTATGTCCTCGGCCTTTATCCGTTGGGTGCGATGATCGCGGCGCCGTTGTTTGGCTGGAGCAATGCGCTGCATGGCTATCGGGTAACACTCACCGGGCTGGCGGCTGCCCTGCTGATTTTTGGCGCCGTCTCGACCTGGCTGACGATCCACGCCGGTTCAACGTTGCCGGTTCGCATGGGTGAGCAGCAGGACGGACCAGCGGAGCGTCACACGGCGATCACGCTCCGGCTCTGCGTTGTGTTTTTCCTCGCCGCCGCGGCAGGTCTCACCGTGCTCAGTCAGGCGGTGGGCATCATCGCCGCTTACGGAGGCGCCACCACGACAGCATTGTGGGCGACGACGGGAATCACAGCGGTGATCGCCTGCGGGCGGATCTCGGGCGGATGGTTGGTGGATCGGTTCCTGGTGCCGTTCGTTTCGGCGGGCGCACACATCCTGGCGCTGACCGGAACCATCATCCTGTCCGTCTGGCCGTCGCCGGTAATCGCCGTCCTCGCGCTGGTCATGATCGGCGGCGGGTACGGACTGGTGTCGGGATCCACGGGCGGCGCGGTCGCGGTCTATTGGCCGAAGACGATGTATGGCCAGATCGTCAGCCGGATCTACATCGCCTGGTGCGTCGCCGCGGTGTCATTGCCCGTGCTGGCCGGACACCTGTTCGATCTGACCGGCGGTTACCGCGCCACCGTCATCATCGCCGGCTGCGGCAACCTTTTGGGCTGCATCGCCGCCCTGGGATTGCCGCACCGGAGAATGGGCCAACTGAGCGAAAACTCGGCCGAGTCAGGTCAACCCGTCATGCGAAGCGCGGCATGACTTTGGTCCAGAACTGTTCGATCGACTTCATAAGGACCGGGTGCGGCACCAGGCTGTTGTAGGTATGGCAAAAGATCCAAATGGCTCATTGAGATGCCGATTCTGGCGCTTTTCGTGCGAGCGGGGTAGGGTGATGCCGTTCGAAAAACAATGGGGATGCTCGATGCTTAAGAAATCCTTGCTCGGAGCGGCCATCATGGCCGGGTGGCTGTCGCTTCCGGCGATGGCCCAGGTGCAGATTGGGGTGGCTGGTCCGTTGACCGGGTCGAATGCCGCGGCGGGCGACCAGATGAAGACCGGTGCGACTCAGGCTGTCGCCGACCTGAACAAGGCGGGTGGCATTCTGGGCAAACAGATCCAGCTCACGGTTTCGGATGACGCCTGCGACCCGAAGCAGGCGGTCTCGGTCGCCAACCAAATGGTGGAAAAGAAGGTCGCCCTGGTGGCGGGTCATTACTGCTCCGGCAGTTCCATCCCCGCGAGCAAGGTGTATCTGGAGGAAGGCATTCTGGAGATCTCGCCCGCCTCGACCAATCCAAAATTTACCGATGAGGGCGGCTGGGGTACGTTCCGCGTCTGCGGCCGCGACGATCAGCAAGGCAAGGTCGCGGGCGAGTATCTGGCGAAACATTTCAAGGGCCAGAAGATCGCGATCCTCAATGACAATTCGGCGTATGGTAAAGGACTCGCCGATGAAACCAAGAAGTCGCTGAACGCCGCTGGCGTGAAAGAAGCTACGTTCGACGCCTATACGCCTGGCGAGAAAGATTACAGCGCCGTGGTCAGCCGCATGAAGCAACTCGGGATCGGGGTGATCTATATTGGTGGTTACTACACCGAGGCGGCGCTGATTATCCGCCAGGCGAAGGAACAGGGGATGAAGGTGACGTTGGTCAGCGGCGATGCGCTGGTGACCAAGGAGTTCTTCCAGATCGCGGGTCCCGCGGGCGTGGGGACGCTGATGACCTTCTCCCCCGATCCGCGCCGTAATGCCACGGCGGCGAAGGTGGTGAAGGAGTTCACTGACAAGAAGATCGATCCTGAAGGGTACGTTCTGTACACCTATGCCGCGATCCAGATCTGGGCTGAGGCGGCGAAAAAAGCCGCCTCGCTGGACCCGAAAAAAGTCGCGGCGGCGTTGAAGGCGAGCGGGCCATGGCAAAGCGTACTGGGCGCGGTGAGCTTCGATAAGAAAGGCGATGTGACGGGCGGCGGCTACGTCATGTACATCTGGGACGCCGACGGCAACTACAAGCAGATGTGATCTGAGGTTTTCGTGGAAGTGCGCCCCGTCATCAACGTGACGGGGCGCTTTCATTTCAACGGCGCCCCTGCTGATCGGATGTCCCCCTGCTGATCGGATGTCATGGAGTTTCGTCAATGAGCCTGATCCAAATAACAGCGGGGCCGTTCCAGTTCGTCGCCCGTTTCGAAGACACGGCCGCGCCCAAAACCTGCGCCGGATTCCGCCAGTTGCTGCCCTACCGCGAGCATATCATCCATGTGCGCTGGAGCGGTGAAGCCTGCTGGATCCCGCTTGGCGACCTCGATCTCGGCCTGGGTTTTGAAAATCATACAAGCTATCCGGCGCCAGGACAGATTCTGCTGTACCCTGGTGGAATCAGTGAAACCGAGATCCTGCTCGCTTATGGTGGCGTTCAGTTCGCCAGCAAAATGGGGCAACTCGCCGGCAACCATTTCCTGACGGTGGTCGTGGGTAATGAAAATCTGGCGGGCCTCGGCAAGCTTGTGCTGTGGTCAGGTGCGCAGGATATCGTGTTTTCGGCGCCCGCGTGACCGCGCTCGTCGCGACCAGGGAAGACGTATGAATGGCACGACTTGAAGACATTCCGGAACCGACCCGAACGGCGGTCGCGAACATCCCTTGTCCGAGCTTCGATACGGCTCCGTTCGTCCATGGACCGCCGCTGTCGCAACGTCGTGTGGCGATCGTCAGCAGCGCGGCACTGATCCATCGCGGTGACAGGCCGTTTCCGTTTGGCTCCGGTGAATATCGCGCGGTGCCCGGCGTTTGGAACAACAACGATATCCTTGTAAGCCACGTCTCGATCAACTTCGATCGCGCCGGCTTTCAGCGCGACATCAACGTTATCTGGCCGATCGACCGGTTGCGTGAACTCGCCGCGGAGGGAGTGATCGGCAGCGTCGCGAGCACGCATTACACCGTCATGGGCTCGACCGATCCCGCCGCGATGGTGGAATCAGCGGATGGTATCGCCGCCGCGTTGCTCGCCGACCGTTGCGACGCCGTCGTCCTGGCCCCCGTTTGACCGCTGTGCACGCGCGCCGTGAGCGCGATGGCACATATGTTGGAAGAACGTGGCCTGCCGACGACGGTGCTGGCGCTGATACTGCCTCAGGTTGAGAAGACCCGTCCGCCACGGGCGTTGATGCTGCCCTTCATGCTGGGGCGGCCTCTTGGTGAGCCGAACGATGCGTCGTTCCAGCGCCGCGTCTTGCTTCAGGCGCTGCGTTTGTTGGAGCGGGCCGACGGTCCGGTCCTGCTTGAGCATTTCCCAGAGGACAACCCCAGCTGGTTTGACCGGCCGGATTGGGTGCCCGCCGTCTCGCTACAGATACCTGGTACACCGCATGCCGCGGCTGCCTGGGAAGCCGCTTTTCGCATAGAACTGGCGGCGGTGTTGCCGGTCTGGGCGCGGTTCAAGGCCCGATTTGGCCGCACCACGGTTGGCCTCGCCGGTCAGCCGCCCGAGGCCTGGGCAGCATTCGCCACGTCCTTCCTGAATGGTGCTTTGCCGACCGTGCCATTGCACGACACGGCGGCACTGGCATTGCGCTTTCTGGCCGACGATCTGAAGGCACTCTACGGGGAGGCGGTGCAGGCAGACGGCGCACCCCCGTCAGCCCGGCAGATCGACCAGTGGTTCTGGGGCCGAACGGTCGCCGGTCAGTTGCTCATCGCTTTACGTGGGGTGGCGCTGGAGAGCGAGAACAACGCCCTGAAAACGGTTGGTGGCCGGTACTTCGTCCCGGTGCCGTACCTGCCGTCCTGAAAGGGTGGCCCGGTCGATGTTCCGACGATGGAGAAGGAGGCCTTCGGTCAACTCTTGGCGGTGACCGTGTGATAACCACGCCCGTAATAAATCAGGCCCTCTTGCGCCGTGCCGACCCGCACCGCCTCGACCGAGCAGAAGAATACATCGTGCGTCCCTGATTCGACGATCTGCGTGATGCGGCAATCGAACACGACAAGAGCCTTATCCAGCACGGGCGCCCCGGTCTCCAGCGTATGCCAATCGTGGCTCGTGAAACGTTCCTCGTCCGAATGGTCGGTCATGCCCGCGAAGATCGGCGACAAACCCTCCTGCGCCGGAGTCAGCGTGTTCACGCATAGCACCTGGTTCTTCATGAAAGCCGGGTAGGAATCGTTCGCCCGATTGGCGCAAACCAGTAATGTTGGCGGCGTATCAGTTACGCTCGTCACCGCCGACGCGGTAAACCCGGCCCGTCCCCCCGGCCCGTCGGTAGTGATGACGTTCACCGCCGCGCCCAATCGGGCCATCGCGTCGCGGTAGGGCTGCTTGTCGACCGGCATGATTGGCTCCCCTCCAAAGCGTCACGCTCAGTATGCACTGTCGGACACGCGGCACAACGGGAAGGTCACCGATCGTCGTGATGTTGCTCGTTTTTCGCAGCGCCGCGCAGTCGTCCACCCGACTGACCCACCCGACTGGCTCGCCCGACTGGTCCGCCCCGCTGGCCCAAGGCCAATGCCAGCGGCGAAATGGATTTCCGCGGCGCCTCACGCGGCCTGATCGGCGAGGGCGGGGAACCTCTCCAGATCATCGATCTCCTCGCTCTCGCCGCCGGGCAACGGAAGCCGTATCGTTACGATGGTTCCTCGGCCGGGCGTCGCCTGTACCACGACGGATCCACCTTGCAGGGCGATCGACGCCCCGGCCTCACGCACCAAACTCTCCCGAAGCCGCTGATCGTCGCCCCGACCGTCGTCGGTTATGCAGATATGCAACTGGCGACCGAGGCTCGCCGCGGTGACAAGCACCTGTCCTCCCGGTGTCGCGCGGACCGCGGTCATCATCGTTTCCCGCAACGCCGTCGCGAGAACGTTCGGATCAACTTGCACGGTCATCGCCGGGCTCACAGCCTGACTGAGCCGAACCCAATGTCCGCGTACCAGCGGACCGAGCGCCGCCGCCGCCTCCATCACCGTCGATTCCAGATCGACGGTCGCCTTTGCAAATCCGCCAACGAAGCCGGAGACCTCCGCGACATGGTGTGAGGTCGAGCGCTCGCCCGCCTCGACCCGCCGCCGGTGAACAAGTGTTATCCAGATGGCCAGGGCGAACGGCGTGCCTAGCATCAATAGCAGCCCTGATTGAACGACGCTCACGGTCACGTGCCTCCGAACCGATCCGGCGCAGAGCATCCTCGCAAAACCTGAACAGAACGTTAACGGGCCGGGTTTAAGTTGGTCTTCGCACCGGCCGGTTTCCGCCCAACGGGAAATCGTCTAAACGGTGCCCGCCATGAACCAACCCCCCAACAACGTCATCGAGGTCCATGGCCTGGTCAAACGCTATGGCGAGGTCCTCGCGGTCGACGGCATTGACTTCGCCGCCACGGCCGGCGCGACCGTTGGCCTTCTGGGTGGCAATGGTGCCGGTAAGACCACGACGATCGCCATGCTGCTCGGATTGCTGCTGCCAACCTCGGGATCGATCCACGTTCTCGGCCACGACATGCTGCGCGACCGGTTCGCCGCTCTGGCGCGAATGAACTTCTCCTCACCCTACGTTTCCCTGCCACAGCGCCTGACGGTGCGGGAAAACCTGCGCGTATACGGCCACCTCTACAACGTCCGCCACACCGATGAGCGCATCGCCGAACTGTCGGCGGAACTCGACCTCGGCGCCCTGCTCGACCGGCCCGCCGGCCAGTTGTCGGCTGGCCAGAAAACCCGGGTCGCGCTTGCCAAGTCCCTGATCAACCGCCCCGAACTTCTGCTGCTCGACGAGCCGACCGCCAGCCTCGATCCGGACACCGGCGACCTGGTGCGCGGTTGGCTTGAGCGGTACCGGGGCGAGACCGGCTGCACGATCCTGCTCGCCAGCCACAACATGGCCGAGGTCGAGCGGCTTTGCTCGCACGTTCTGATGATGAAGCAAGGCCGCGTGGTCGACCGCGGCAGTCCCCAGGACCTGCTGGACCGCTATGGCCGCGATGATCTGGAGGAAGTGTTCCTCGACATCGCCCGCGACCGCCGCTCCGCCAGCAGGCCTGGTGTGCACCAGGACACGGTGCCGGCATGAAGCCAATGACGGATGCGCCGAGATGACCGGCGCCCCACGCCGCATCTGGGGGCTGATGTATCGCCACCTGGCGCTCTATCGCCGTTCCTGGCCGCGCCTGCTGGAGCTCACTTATTGGCCAGTACTGGGCATGTGCATCTGGGGCTTCACCGCGACCTTCCTGTCCCGCCGTCTGGGTGCCGGAGCGGCGGTCACGGTCTCGGCGCTGTTGGGTGGCGTGCTGCTGTGGGAGGTCTGTCTGCGCAGCCAGATGGGCGTGACGATCTCCTTCCTGGAAGAATTGTGGTCCCGCAACCTGGGCCACGTCTTCGTCAGTCCGCTGCGCCCGTGGGAATTGGTGGCGGCCCTGATCAGCATGTCCGTCATTCGCATGCTGGTCGGGGTGGCGCCCGCGATTGCCCTCGCGTGGGGCTTCTATGCCTTCAACGTGTTCGCGTTAGGGCCGGTGCTGGTGCTGTTTTTCGTCAATCTCATGATCATGGGCTGGTCGGTCGCGCTGGCCGTCGTGAGCATGATCCTACGCCACGGCTCCGGCGCTGAACCGTTGGCCTGGTCGGTGTTGTTCGGCCTCGCTCCATTCTCCGCCGTCTTCTATCCCATCAACGTCCTGCCGGCCGCGGTGCGGCCAATCGCGCTGGCACTACCGTCGGCTCATGTGTTCGAGGGAATGCGCGGTATTCTGCTGGATGGCGTGATCCGCTGGGACCATCTGTCATGGGCGTTCGGCCTCAATGCGATATGGCTGGGCGTCGCGACAATGATCTTCGCGCGTCAGTTCCATCAGGCCCGTGTGCGCGGCGCGTTACTGAGCATTGGCGAATGAGTGAAACCCGCTTTTGGCTGATCCGTCACGCTCTGGTCGACGAGAATTCCCGTGCCATCCTCTATGGCATCATGGACGTGCCGCTGTGTGAAACCACGCTTGAGGCTCAGGCGCCGATGTACGCGGCACTGGCTCGTCGATTGCCCCGGCCCGCGGTGTGGAAGGTCACGCCGCTGTCTCGCACGCACCGCACCGCGAAGGCGATCTTCAACGCGGGCTATCCGGAGGTCGAGCCTGGTATCGAGCCCGATATGATCGAGCAGTCCCTCGGCGAATGGCATGGTCTGCCTCACGCGGAACTGCCGGCGAAGCTGGCGGCGCCGCAACACCCGTTCTGGCCGCTGGCGGGAGACGAGAAGCCGCCCGGCGGCGAGAGCATGGTCGAGGTCATTGTCCGCGCCGGTGCGGCACTGGAACGCATGGCCCAGTACCATAATGGCGAAGACGTCGTGATCGTCAGCCATGGCGGCACGATCCGCGCCGCCGTCGCGTACGCTTTGGACGTGCATCCGGACAACGCGCTGCACCTGTCCATTCATAATTTGTCGCTGACCTGCCTCGAACGGCATCCGGAAGGATGGCGAGTGACGTGTGTCAACGAGTTACCGGGATATTGATCGAAGCCAGTGCGCGTGCCACCTGATCAATGACGCTGTCCCATTCCCCGACACGCGGCTGACGGAACAGTTTGGCCGATGGCTACCAAGGGCTGTCATCCCGATCGAGCAACTACCGCCAATCGGGACTGTACGGCAACAATACCCAGACCGGCTTCCCCATCGCTCCGGCGAGATGGGCGACGCTGGTATCAACCGTGATCACCAGATCCATCTGGTCCACGAGGGCCGACGTATCGCTGAAATCGCCCAGTTCATCGCTGAAAGACCGGAGCGAGGCGGCCCGTTGCCTGGCTGCGGAATCAGTGTCTCTGATCTCCTTTTGCAAGCATACCCAATCAGCGTCCTGGTCCAACAAAGGGAGACATGTGGCGAGGGTCAGAGACCTGAGATGATCGTGGTGATGATCCGCGCTGCCACTCCAGGCGATGCCGATCCTGGGCTTTTTGGTCGGCGACGCGTGGAGTGCATCCAGGCGGGCCGACCACATCGCGCGCATCTTCTCGTCCGCCCAGAGATAGTACGGTTCCGCGGGAATCGTTGCCAATGTCGTACCAAATGCCAGCGGCAGGCTCATCAATGGGCAGTGATAATCGAAGGGTGAGGGGGTCTCATCCGGCGTGATGACCTGGATCGTCGCGCTGAGTTGCCTCAGTAAGCCGTGCAGGACGTGCTGTACCTCCATAACGATCTTGGCGCCGCGCGCCTCCGCCAGCTTCGCATATCGGTAAAACTGAATCGTGTCGCCGAGACCTTGCTCCCAGTAAATAAACAGGACCTTGCCCGCGATGTCCTGCTCGCCGAGCCAAAGCGGCTGTGGATACGGGCGGACCGCGACGGGATCCTTCAGCTGCTTGCGCCACTCGTACGAACGCCATCCCTGTTCGAATTGCCCGGTGAGCAACAGCCGAAGTCCGTCGTTCCAGTATGCGTCGCCGTAATCCGGCTGTAAGGCAATGGCCGCTCGAAAGCACGCGGCGGCTTCACTGAGACGCAACAGTGCCACCATCGCATTGCCGCGGTTGCAATGTGCCGGCGCGTAATCCGGCTGGAGCGCGATCGCCGTATCGAAGTCCACGATCGCGTCTTCGATGTTGGCCAGTTCCAACCGCACATTTCCGCGGTTGCTATACGCCGGCACGTCGTCTGGCCGCAGTGCGATCGCGTTGTCGAAGCTCGCGATCGCCTCCTCTCGACGGGTCAGCACCAGCAACGCATTCGCGCGATTGAAATATGCGCGCGCGTAGCCGGGGTTTATGGCGATCGCCTTGTCGTAGCTCGCGACCGCTTCCTCTGGCCGCTTCAGATCCACCAGTGCGTTGCCTCGGTTATGATGCGTCTGGGCATGATTCGGCCGCAGCCTGATCGCCACATCGCAGCTCGCGAGCGCTTCGTCGAAACGTTTCAGATCGCGCAAGGCATTGCAGCGGTTACAGTGCGCGTCTGCGTAGTCGGGTTTCAAGCTGATTGCCTTGTCGTAGCTTGCCAGTGCTGCTTCCGGCCTGTTCAGTTCCCATAGCGCGTTGCCGCGGCCGCTGTGTGCTTCGGCGAGACCTGGCTTCAACGCGACCGCGTTGTCATGGCTTTCGAGAGCCTCGTCGAAGCGCCGCAGCGTCAATAACGCGTTGCCGCGATTATGGTGGGCTTCAGCGAAGCCAGGCTTAAACGCGATCGCCTGATCGAAACTGGCGAGCGCATCGTCGGGGGCGTTGCAGGGCACACAATGCATTTCCGCGACCGTTGTAAGCTTCCACGTAGTCCGGGCTCAGAACGATGCACCTGTCGAAGCTCTCCGCCGCGGCCTCCGGACGGTCGAGGTTCAGCAGTGCATTGCCGCGAATATACCAGGCCCGGCCATTGTCCGGAGCCAACGCGAGCGCGTGGTCGTAGCTTGCGAGTGCCTCTTCGAGACGTCCCAGATCACGTAATCCGTTGCCCAGGGCGATGTGTGCGCCCACGATGGAGCCGTCCACGTTGATCGCCTGGCGGATCAGCTGGACGCCCAGTTCCGGTTGCCTTGATTGTAACGCGGCGACGCCAAGCAAATGCAGCGCCTCAAAGTGATTCCTGATTACCCAATTTCCTCAGCCACATCCCACGGCCAATAAACCGGGTGAAATCAGCATGTTGAGGCTTCCGCCTCTTGCTATCGGCTTACCCTCGAACGTCCTCCAGACCACACACGCCGGTGGCGGTCACCTCAAACAGCGCCGGGCCGGGCCGGATTCGCCGGCTCACCGACGGTTTCGGCGATGGCGGTAGCTGAGGATGGTACATAATCAGGAAGTGATTTGGTTGCCGCTGCAAAACCTCCTGGTAGAGGCGTGCCGCATCGTTCAGCCGCCCTTGCCGGTGCAGCGCGAGACCTTGCCTCAGCCTGGTTTCCAGCTCCGTCACCCAGGGCCCCTTGCTTACCGCCCCCCGCACACACCGCACGAAATCGTGGCGACCGGGGAAGACGAAACCCCGGCCTATTGGCTGTTCGCGGTCTGCTGTTTCATCGCGTTAATCAAGGCGTCGACGTCGTTGTTATTCCGCGTCAGATAAGATGCATAGTCCTGCCGTTGGGTCAGCCGCAATGAGGTTCCCTCGGCGATCACGTCGATGATTTTTGGAGCGGTGGCGGGCTTCTCAACGACCCAGTCGACTGAAGTCGGTGGATTGTTCGGGCGCTCCACGACCGTCGTTACGATCCCCTCATCATCTTGCTGCCGTCCACGCTGCACGGTCAGCTTCACCCCCTTATACTCGCCGAGTTTTGAGGAGATGTTCGTCACCAGGACCTCATGGAACGCGGCGAGAAACCGCTTTTGCTGTTCCGGTGTGGCGATCCGCCAGAAACGTCCAAGGCAAAACCGGGCGATTCCATCGACATCGACAGTCCCTTCCAGAATTAGCGTTATCGCCCGCCGTTTATCGGCCGCGCCCTGGGCTCCATTCACGATCGCGGTCAACTGGCTGCCCGTCTGTTGCATGAAGCCGGTCGCCCTTTCGACCGCTTGCGCACGGGCACGCGGAAACACCAGCCCGGAAACGGCCATACCCAGGCCCGTGGCAAGAAAACGGCGTCGGTACAACATGCGCTTCATCAGCCTCTCGTTATCTGGGCGTTTGGTTCTGCGTCTGATCGGCCGCTGCCGCGGCTTTGCCTCGCGGCCACCAAATGGGGATCGTGGCCGCGTTGTCGGCCCGGAGCGTCGTGAGTTTCGCCGCCCGGTTTTGCCGGTACAGGCTGCGGAATGTCGCATAGGGATCAAGCGCGGTTTTCTTTATCTGGTCGATCACGTCGAGCAGACTCTCCCGTTCATCAACCGCGCCAACGACCGTGCGAGTCCATGAACCGATGGTGTGGGGCGTCGTGCCCTGACCGATCCAGGTGAATGGATCAATCGCCTGGTCCACGATGAAGCCCGAGGCGTCTCGAGGGCTGGAGGGACCAATCACGGGCAGGAACAAGAACGGGCCTTCCGGCACGTCCCAGTTGGCGAGAGTCAGGGCGAAATCCGTGTCATGAGCCGGATAACCGGCCGATTTGGCGACGTCGAAGATGCCGCCTACGCCCGCCGTCGTATTGATCAGAAACCGCATCCAGGTGTCGCCCGCCCGCATTGGTTTGCCCTGCAGGGTATCGTTGGTCAGCCGCACCGGTGCGCCGAGATTATCCAGTACATTGTGGATCCCCGTTCGGACGGGATGAGGCACCACATAGCGATAGGCCTGCGCCACCGGCTTCATGATCACCGTGTCCAGGCCATCGTTGATCTTGTAGAAGACCCGGTTGGTGGGCTCGAGCGGGTCGTTGGTCTGGCGGAAATCCGCCACGGCGTCCGGATCGTCGGCGGGCGGCGGCGTCGCACATCCAGCGACGCCACAGACAAGCAGCGCGCAGGCAGTTCGGAAAATTGACCTGTACGGCAAGCTAAGGCGGACAACGGCGTGCATCTAAGCCTCGGATTCACGTTGGTTATGATAAGAAATCTAGCACGCACCGGTTCCCACGCAATCATTGGCCTCCCGCCAAGGCGGAAGTGTGGCATGCACGGGACACTTGCACCGGACCGGCTGAATGGAGGATTGGGAGACGCATGAACGACGACACCGAACATACCCTCCGCCGTTGGCTGACCGGGCCCCGATTCACCGGCCTGCCAATGCGAGACGCCGCGCACCCGGCGCCTCGGCTCTCGTTTGAGTTTTCGCCCCCGCGCACCGAGGCGATGGAGCAGCAACTCTGGAATTGTATCAAGCGGTTGGCGCCACTCGGTCCGCGCTTCGTCTCAGTCACCTATGGGGCGGGCGGGTCGACACGGGAGCGGACGCACGGCACCGTGGCGCGGTTGGCGCGGGAGACAACGCTGGTCCCCGCCGCGCACCTGACCTGCGTCGGGGCGACGCGAGATGAGGTGAATGAGGTCGCGAGGCAGTACTGGGGAGCGGGCGTGCGCCATATCGTGGCCCTGCGCGGCGATCCGCCTCCGGGCACGGAATACGCGCCACACCCTGGTGGATATGCTTACGCCGCCGACCTCGTCGCGGGCCTGCACGCCATCGCGCCGTTCGAGATTTCGGTCGGGGCGTACCCGGAAACCCACCCGGCGGCGGTCAGCCCAGGGGCGGATCTGGATGCGTTGCGGCGCAAGCTGGACGCGGGGGCGACCCGGGCGATCACGCAGTACTTCTTTGATACCGACGTGTATCTGCGGTTTCTCGATCGGTGCCTCGCCGCCGGGATCACGGCTCCGGTGGTGCCAGGGATCATGCCGGTCTCGAATTATGCCCAGATTGCCCGGTTTTCCGCGCTCTGCGGCGCCAGCGTGCCCCCCTGGTTGGGCCGTTTGTTCGAGGGTACCGACGACGAGCCGGAATTGCGGCGGATGATCGGCATGGTGGTCGCGGCGGAGCAGGTGCGGCTGCTGCAGGCGAACGGCGTGGATGAATTTCACTTCTATACGCTGAACCGGCCGGAGTTGACCTATGCCATCGCGCATCTGCTGGGCTGCCGGGCGGCGGAGGTGTCTGGCGGCGAGGAGGCGTGACGACATCGCGAGGCCCGCGATCGCGGGCGGCACTCAGCCCAAGGAAGTAAAGCAGGACGCCACGGCGAAGGCTCGGTCAGTCGCGGAGTTGACCGTCGTAAGGCTGGGTAAGCCGGTAGAGACAAAGCAAGGCACCGTGCCGGCCGGGTCCAGCGGCACCGTGGTCCATGCCTATCGTGACGGCCAGGCCTATATCATCGAGTTCCATGAACCGTTCCACGCCGTGGCGACCGTTGAGGCCGGCGCCATCGCCGCATGACGACCGTATCAAATGCGTCCGGTGCGATTGTGGCACCGGCCAGGATCCAGACGTTCCTGCTCAACGAAAGCCATGCCGGGAACAAGGGCCGCGCTGAATCCTTCGGTCTTGTCGCGAACTCGGTTGAACAGTGGCGGACCCGGTCCATGCCGCGAGGTGCGTCGCGACCGGGCCGCTCGATTGCATCGACCCCGGAACTCTGGGTCAGGGGCGCCGCCGCCCGGGTCCCTGGCAACGGTGTCCGCGATAAGAGCGAAGAACCTTGGTTCAGGCCGGCACGCGATCTGAAAAACGAACGACCTTCATCGATCCCGCCCGTTTCTGAGCGTGCCAGAGATCATAGGCAAGCTGCATCTTCAACCACGCCTCGGCACGACTCCAGCCCGCCTTTTCCAGGCGAATAGCCATGTCCGGCGACACGCCCGCGTGCCCATTCAAAAGAGTCGACAGGGCTTTACGCGATACCCCAAGACCTTCGGCGGCGGCCGTGACCGTCAAACCAAGCGGCCTGAGGCACTCTTCCCAAATGATTTCGCCCGGATGAGCCGGGTTGTGTATCGCCATTTTGTGCCCTCCTAGGCCGTTAGTGATAGTCCACATAGTCAACATCCGTGACGTCGCTCCCCTGGAACGTGAACACAAGCCGCCAATTTCCCGACACCCAGACCGCCCACTGGCCCTTACGGTCACCTCTGAGTTCGTGGAGCCGAGCGCCCGGCAGTTTCATGTCATCGGGTTCAGCGCTGATATCGAGCGCGGTAAGCAAACGCAGGAGTTTTCCGGCATGCTGGGCATCGATCCCGCTCATGCTGCCTGTTTTGTAGAACCGCTCAAGGCCCTTATGACGAAATCCCACGATCGTATGTAACCTGTAACCTCTCACCGCTCATTCATCAACTTGTTTTTGGCCGCTCCGCGGTGCCAGCGTGCCCGCCTTTCTGGGCCGCTTGTTCGAGGGCACCGAAGACGGGCCGGATTTGCGGCGGATGATCGGCATGGTGGGCGCGGCGGAGCAGGG
>CALFNB010000502.1 GCA_937902425.1 uncultured Acetobacteraceae bacterium
GACAATCGGTGGCGGCAAGTGGATTGGTGGTTCGGTCGGCAGTGGCGATGGGGTCGGAGCCGGCTGCGTCAGGCCGCACGCGGATTGCACGGCATGTAATATCTCGCCGTTACCAAGTTGAGGCGCGATAGCAATGCCGACCGACCCGTCCTGTGACGCCACTCCCGTTCCGCGAATGTTGCCGTGCTGATCCGTCAGCGTGATATCCGCGCCAGGTACAGCGCCAGAGATCAACAGCGCATTCGAACAGTTGAGTACCGCGCTTGCGAACGTCACCGAATTCAGAGGCGCGGCTGGCGCGTGCTGAACAACAACCGGGACAGGAGTCGGTGCGCTGGTTGTGCCGCCGGAGCTTTGAGTTGCGCTGATCTTGTCATTGGAGTTAAGCGAGACGCCCGGATTGAGATCGAAAGTTTGATCAGTCCAGGTCGCCAGGCCGCCCGCTACTTGCGCACCATTGCGAAGAACAGCAACAGTCGCCCCGATTAGCTGGTTCTGTACACGAACGCTGTTCACACACGGTGATATCGGACCCACAACACTCGGAGGGCAAAGCGCCATCTCATCCCCCTTTCAGCCGGGAACTGCCGGATGGACGGCATGAACAGCCGCTCCGTCAAGCACCGAAGCACTTTCGGGGTTGCTCCACAACAGAAACTTTATCCAACAGCATTCGGGAGCCTTATCTATCTTCCGCGCAATGGCCGAGATCTCGGCCATTGCGACATGCTGCCCTGTATCTCAATGCGGATTTCCGGTGGCATTCCCAGGGAAGCATTTCGATATCGGGTGCTCAGCATCTCATCAGGGCAGACCTTGGTCGAAGGTCAGCTATCGCTGCCATGTTGTACCAAACAAATCACGTGGCACCATGACTTTGACCACTTGGAAGTTAATTGTCCGACCGTAACAGATGATCTTGACGCCGATCTCAACCAACATCCCGCGTTCCGTGGTGGGCGCCGGCTCCGACATCAGCCGAACGGCGGAAGATGGCGCACAGCCGTCATTGGCCTGGCAAGTCGGGAAGCTCCGCAAACCACCCATGACCGCCGGAGGGGACGTAGATGTTGGAGACGGTGATGTTTATGTCCGCTTTCGAGAAATGAACCGCTTCGCCTGAGTGTCCGCCACGGGCGCAATTCAGCCGTGGCCGAGCAGGGCCTCGTACGTCCGCTCCCCACCCATTGCGGACGTTGAAACTGACCCACCACCCTCGACCGAGAGATCTCCGCTCGGCCTGCCTTGCTCGAGGGAGCGATGGGGTGTCCGACGGTTTTGTGCATCGTCATCGACGTCGCGGCAGTCACGACCAGACTCGTGCGCACCTGCGCTCCGCCTGATCGATCAAGGCGCGATCCCGTCGCTCTCCCCCAACTCACGCTTCCGGCCGAAAGCCCAGGATCCGCTGGAACCGGTCCTGATATGCCGGCCAGACTTCTGGGTTCAGCAGCCTCGGCGGCTTCTTCCCGTCCAGAATATCCAACATTTGCTCGGCGGCGATCTTCGCGATGTTGTGCCGCGATTGCCGCGTGATACCGGCGGTGTGCGGACTGACCAGCACGTTGTCGAAGCTGAGCAGCGGATGGCCCGTGGGAGGCGGCTCATCCTCCCACACATCGAGCCCCGCGCCGGCGATTTGCTTCTTCGTCAACGCCTCCGCCAACGCCGCCTCATCATGGATGCCGCCGCGCGCGGTCGTAATGAAATAGGCGTGCGGCTGCATCGCGGCGAATGCCGCCGCACCCATCATGCCGCGCGTTTCCCGCGTGTGCGGACAGTTGATCGACACGTAGTCCGCCTGGCGCAGCATCTCCTGCAATGTCGCGACTTTCTCCGCACCGCGCGCGCGCATGACGTCGGCGGTCAGGTAGGGATCAAAAGCCAGCACCCGCATCTGGAACAATCCGCGGCACAGCTCGGCGACTCGCGAACCGACATTGCCGAGGCCAATGATGCCAATGGTGCGGCCGAGCACATCGTCGCCCATGAAGTCGCGGCGATTGTACGAACCGCCCGTCCGCATCGCGTGATCGGTCAGCATGATGCGCTTCGACAAACTTAACATCATCGCCATCACGTGCTCGGCGACGCCTTCCTTGTTGCCGCCGGCCTGGTTCACCGCGATCACGCCGGCCTTCGTCGCGTCCTCCAGGTTCACCGTGTCGAACCCGGCGCCGTTGGTCGACAGCACGACCAGATTGGGGCACCGCTCCAGCAGCGGTGTATAGCCCTGATACTTCATCGCCAGTTCCTGCCGCGACGAGCCGATCTGAAACGCGTGCGCCTGCGACAACACGCGCTCCGCCTCATCGTCCGGGCTGTCGTTGACCAGCTTGTCCACATGGATGTCCGGCCGCTTCGCCAGAATCTCCAGATAGACCGGATGGGACAGCGCGTTCACATAGAACACGCGCTTTGTGTTTGGTGCCATTGCCCGTCCTTCCGCCACACTCGGCGCTGGTTCTGACACGGGATTGCGCGCCTCGGCAACCGGCCGCATCGTTCGACCGCAATACGAGGGAGCGGACAATGAGCGTCACCGGCAAAGTCATCCTGATCACGGGCGCCGCGCGCGGCCTCGGCCTGGAATACGCGAACAGCCTCGGTGCCGCGGGCGCGCGCATCGTCGGCGGCGATGTGCTGGAGTGCACCATTCCCGGCGCGGTGACCGTGAAGCTCGACGTCGCCGACATGGCATCGGTCGAGGCGATGGTCGCGGCGGCACTCAATGCGTACGGCCGGATCGATGGACTGGTGAACAACGCGGCCTTGTATGGATCGTTACGCGGCGGCCGGTTCAATCAGATCGCCGAGGCGGACTGGGACGCGGCGATGACCGTCAACGTCAAGGGGATCTGGAATTGCTGTAAAGCCGTGGTGCCGGCGATGCGCCAGGCGGGCGGCGGATCGATCGTCAACATCGCCTCACTCGCGGCCACCTACGGGATGCCGTTCGCGCTGCACTACACGACCTCGAAAGCCGCCGTCATCGGCATGACCCGCGGCCTCGCGCGCGAACTGGGCCGCGACAATATCCGGGTCAACGCGGTCGCGCCCAGTGCGGTAATGACCGAGGGGACGCGCGAATTCCTGGCCGACAAACTCGACCGCGGGCTGGAGGTCATCCGCGCCGGTCAGTCCATTCAACGCACGCTGGAGCCGTCCGATCTGAGCGGAACGATCGCCTGGCTGCTCGGCGATGGCAGCGGTTTCGTGACCGGTCAGACCATCGCCGTGGACGGCGGCACCGTTATGCTGTGACGGGTTGCCGCCGGCGCGAGTAAGCCGGATCGTCGTCCCAGGGGCCGGGGAACTTGCCGAGGTTCACCACGTCGGGGGCGAACACCTGCTCCTGGCGCGGCCACTGATCGCGCGGCAGTTCGTAGGATACCTCGAGCCCGTTGCCGTCCGGGTCCCGGAAATAGATGCCAAGCGACAACCCGTGATCGGAGATGTGGTCGAGCCTGACGTTGTTCTCCTTCAGCCGGCGATAGCAGTCCTTCAACTGATCCAGGCTGTCGACCATCAGCGCGGCGTGGTTCAGGCCGACCTGGCCCGGCTGCTGCGAAGGCGCGTCGGGGCCAAGCTGCATCAGCGCGATTTCGTGCGACTTTTCCTTGTCCGCCGACAGGAACGCCGCGCGGCCCGGGGCGAAATGATAGGTGTGCAGATCCAGCACCCTCAGGTACCAGTCGCGCGAGGCAGCGGCGTCGCGCACATAGAGATTGACGTGTCCGAGATGCATCGAAAACTCCTCCTCGTTACGAGATATGGTCGTCGCGGTTCAGGAATTCCAGGACCCGGTCCTTGAGTTCCTGCTTCGGATAGGTAGATGCCAGAGCCCGCGCCCGGGTCAACGGGTCGCTGGCGAAGAAACGTTCGTACAGCACCTGACGCTGGCCGAACGACGAGCAGGCGATGTCCCACGCCAAATGGAACAATTTCACACGGTCGCGCGCGTTGCTGCCCTCGGTCGCCAGATATTGCTCGATATGCGGCGCCATCGGCGATTGAAAGTCCGCCTCGGTCGGCAGGATCATCAGGCTGGACGAGCCGAGCAACTGAATGATCTCGGCCATCTTCGGGTACGCCGTCATGAACAGGTTGCGGGTGGTCTCCACCGGCAACGACGCGGGAGTCATCACGCCCCATTCGTTGAGTTTCGCGTCCGCCTCACCGGCGCGGATGCAGGCCCGCATCAGTTCGGTGTACATCATCAATTCGCCGATGCGTTCCTGCGTGTGCGGCAGGTGGGCGTTGCCGAGGGTTTCACTCATCAGCAACGCGACGCCGAGCACCAGTTCGCATTTCGCCAGATTTTTGGCTGCCCCCTGATGCGCGGTGTGCGATGACGTGGAGGTGATGTTGGGCGCTTCATTCAGCCGGTCGACGTCGCCGTAGATGAACACACGGTCCCAGGGGACCAGCACGTCATCGAAGAAGACGACGCAATCCATTTCCTCGAAGCGCGACCCGAGAGGATGGTCGAAATGCGACTGTCCGTAATCGAAACTATCGCGGCACAGGAACTTCAGGCCGGGCGTGGCGCAGGGGATGGAGAAATTCAGCGCGAACGGGCTGTGGCTTTCGGTATGGCGGCCGAGCCGGGGTGAATAAACCGCGATCTCATCGGCGAACGGGCCAAGCGTCGCCAGCACGCGCGCACCTTTCACGATGACGCCGGCGGAGGTTTCCTTGACCGCCTGCAACGCGGTGCCCTCCTCCAGATTGAACATGCCGGAGACGGTGCGGCTGCGCTGCAAATTGATCAGCGAATGGGTCAGCACCAGATCGTTTTCGGAAATGTAATCGTAATAGCGCCGCATGTTCTCACCGTATTCGGGCTTGTCGTGACCGAAATAATCGGCGGCGCCGGCCCATGCGGCGAAGTGGACGTTCATGAAGTCGGGCGAACGGCCCATCATTCCGCACGTGGTACGAGCCCAGTTGAGCATCATGACGCGGCGGTTTTCCAGGTCTTCCCGAGTTCGGGGAATGATGAAGGACAGGCCGAGCGGATCGCCGGACTTTGGCGACGTAAAGGTCATCCGCGCGCGATACCTTGGGTCGCATTGCTGATCGTACAGCGACGCGATCGCCGTCGCGCCGCGGGCGAGGCCGGGATGCGTCGTGACGTCCTTTACCCGCTCGCCGCGGAACCAAACCTCGCGAGGTTGTTCACGCAAACCAGCAAGATATTGCTTTCCCGTGCGCGCTGGCATCGCCGCTCTCCCTGGATCCCGGCCTGAGTGTTCACGCACATGGCCAGGTGGTCAACCTTGTGAACCTGGACACCTTGTGAACCTGGACGGGTGAACCTGAACGCGGATCGTACGCCGGGACCACCCGGAGCCTTCGAACCGGCGAGCCGCGGGCGATCCGCCATGATCGTCGTACGGTAACGCCGCGAGGTAACCGTTTGACGCGAAACCGGGTGGGCGGGATAAGCATGGAACAAAAACTCAGGTGTGTTCCGTTGGCTTCCTCATCCGGCCGTTCTGCCCCCGGCCCAAACATTTTAGTGATTCGCGCGGTTTTTGTCCCTGAGGGCGAACAGCCGCCGCCGGAGTTCAGTTCCGTTTTCGATCCACTGCATTTCCCGGCGACCCTCGATCCGGCGACGGGTCAGATCACCTGCGCCATGCCGGGCGGCGACTTCAATGGCGATATTCGCGCCGAGTGGCATCCGGATGACGATCCGGGTTCAGACAATGGCGAGGACGCAGCCGCCCAGGGTGACAATGCGCGGCAACCTGGCGGGGACGATGACCCGCCGCCGGACAAGCAACGCGATCGAACCTCGGGCGCCAGGAACCGGCCGGACGGCGGTAGCTGGCCCGCACGAACGGGGCCCGCGCAATCGGGCGGCCGGACCCCGTTCGGCCTCGCCGGCTACCGGTCCGGCGATGATCCCGGGGGTGACTCTCCATCGTCGGCGGCGATGCCAAAGCGGGCGTCAACCGGCCAGGATGGCGGGGATCCGGCGGCGAAGCTGTCGCGTGAGGCCGCCGTGAAGTCCGATGACGATCGTCAGGATGCCTCGGTCCCGCCTGCCGACGCCGAGCGGCAAAGCGGGTCGTACGGTCGGCCTGGGTACTTTGACGACGCGGTAAAACAGCCATTCGGGCAGTTCGCGAGGGCGGCGAGGAAGACGGCGACGGATGCCGATGCGGCGGATGGCGATGGATGCGACGCGGCCGGGACGACGAGGAGTGTGGGGCAGCCGGCGGCCTCGGCGTCGTCCGCGGACATCGAACCGGTCAAACGCACCGACCGTCCTGGGCCGGCACCGCCTCAGGCAGCGGACACGGCCAATCAGGGAGTTGAGGTTCAATTGCCGAACGGCCAGAATATTCCTGATTCGTATTCTCCAACCGGCAAGGTGATGTCGCCGACCTGAGTGCGGTGGCGGAAGCGGGCCGCCAAACCGGTGCGATTTATCTCTTGACATTGAATAATCCGGAGGCTGCCCCCTCGGACGCAATCTCGTACTTGGGCGTGAGGCTCGGCGCCGCTGTTGGCCATGGCGGTACCTTCGACTATCAACGACAAGGAAACAGTATCACGGGCTTCACGCAATTCCGGCAATTCAGGGACGTCGCGGATGTCAATGTTGGGCTATTCGCTCAGCAGGCGGGCCTCACGCTCATAGAGACGTTGACCATCGCGGGAACATTCGCGAGACTCAAACCGAGTAACGCGAGACCCGATCAACCCCACGGTCTCGAGCCAAGACCCGCTCAATTCATTGCAACCGGCTTCAATCTGGGGCTAAGGGGCGTGTTTGACCAGCCGGCAACTCCTTGATAGGGTTCTCGAATGCCATCCTTGGCTTCTTTCGTCAAAGAGTTGCTGTTTTGGACCCTGGCCTCCGCCGTGACACTGGTCGCCATCCTCTATCTGCTGCTGGCCACGGTTGGGCTGGCCCCGACGCCTTACGACTGCATCACCGAGACTCGCGGGCGGATTTCCGGTGTTTCAGGCTTTGATTTCGAGATTAGCGAGACGGATTGTGATACGCTTGCAAAAGATGCGGCGATCAGTATCTTCGCGTCCAGACCAGGTCAAGCAAGAAAGGTTCTTCTGTTTAAATTTGATCCAGCTTACGACGATCTCATGCCAGTTGTAACCTCGGTTGATCAACACACTGTGCAGATATCGATACCCAGGATCTCCAGCCTGTTCCTTCGCAGAGAGAAATTAAAAGATCTGTTCATAATTTACAAAATTGATCTCATTGACCACCCT
>CALFNB010000503.1 GCA_937902425.1 uncultured Acetobacteraceae bacterium
CAAAACTGGCGCTTCCGGCCAATGCTGCAATCGCATTTTAAATTGCACCACAACCGGGGAGGACACCGTCGCTCTCCATGTCATTCCGACGCGGCTCGGTACAATCCTCCGACAGATCGCCGGTGGGCATGGCCAATCGGATGCCAATGACGAGCCTGACGGGGAGACAGTCATCCACTCCGTCTCTGTCCGCGTCCAACGCACAAGCCGGGGCAAGCGACTCATCGTGCCCGTCGGCACTGGCGGCACCGCCAAACCCAACGCCTCCCTGATCAAACAGCTGGCCCGCGCACATCAACTACAACAGCGACTTCTGCGAGAACGGCCAGGGAGCGTTCAGGAATTGGCGAAGCGCGCGAATCTGAACCGCTCCTACACGACGCGGCTGCTACGCCTGTCCTGGCTCGCCCCGGACATCACGCAGGCGATCTTGCGGGGATATCAACCTCCAGCGCTGACGGCGGACAAACTCATCCGCCTACCGGGGATCCCGATCGACTGGCGCGCGCAGAAGGTAGCCCTCGGCTTCAACTGAACTCCGTCGCGCATGATCAGTAGGGCAGCGGGCCCTTCGGCGATGAAGGGCCCGCGGCATTTCTGTTTGGTGCCGACGCACGACCTGTTCGCTGCTGGCGCCATCGGCCGCGCGAGTACACCGAGGGTTCCAACGACCAGACGCCCACCGCTTTCCCACGCGATGCTGACGTGCGCTCCTCGTTGCTGGCACCATCGGTCGCGCAAGTGGTACCGGAACAAAGCCCGACAGAGACCACCGGCCCGAATCTGACCGAAGGTCGGTGCGGATTTCGTCTCTCCGCTCCGCGCCCCACAGCGGAGCGGCGAAAGGAGGCCATTTCGGGGGCGTTTCGAGCCGTTCGGCAATATGCTGAAATATACAGTGAAATCAAGTGGTTAGCTGGCTGGGGCGGGAGGATTCGAACCTCCGCATGACGGAATCAAAATCCGTTGCCTTACCACTTGGCGACGCCCCATCAGGACCCCTTCCTGGCCCCCCCTGGGGCCCTCGGGGGGCCCCTGGGTGATAGGTCGGGACGCGCGCCGCGTAAAGCGAGAAGACCGCGGGACGGGATCACCGCGCCAACGAACCGCCCCAGGTCCACCAACCGGGTCCGGCGAGTTCCGTTGCCGCGGCCTCAGCCTCCGCGGCATTGGCGAACAGGCCGAAACACGTCGCACCGGAGCCGCTCATGCGCGCCAGCAGGCAGCCTCTTGTGTTCGAGATCACGCGGAGGACGTCACGGATCTCTGGGACCATGCCGATCGCCGGGACCTCCAGGTCATTTGTCAGCCCTGACAATGACGCAACCAACTCCTGAGCGGTGTCCCAACCATCCGGCAAAGTTGCGTTCCGGGAGTATCCGCGGGATCGCGCGCGAAACACCGACGCCGTCGCGAGAGGAATGCCCGGGTTGACCAGCACCAACCCGCAGGGCGGTAACGCAGGCGCGGGGGTCAGAATCTCACCCACTCCGTTCATCCGCATCGATCGGTTCCGTAGACACACTGGAACATCAGCTCCCAGACCGGCGGCGATGCGATCGAGGGTTCCGCTGTCTGGATCAAGTCGCCAGACCCGGCAAAGCAGGCGCACCGCGGCGGCGGCATCAGCGGAGCCACCACCAATCCCGGACGCAACCGGGATGCGCTTGTCGAGGCTCAGCGCGCCCGTGGCCCGGACGCCGCACTCGGCCGCCAGCGTTCTCGCGGCCCGCAGGACGAGATTATCCGACTCCGCCGAAAGCGCTGCCGCGAATGGGCCGGTCACGGCGAGAGATAACATTTCCGACGGCTCGACCACGAGCCGGTCGGCGATCCCGGCGAACACCACCAGGCTGTCCAGCAAATGGTAGCCATCCGCGCGCCTGCCGGTGACGTGCAGAAAGAGATTGATCTTCGCCGGCGCGAACTCAGCGTTCGGGTTCACGGAGGTTCCCCCGCCTGGCTCCTATTTCCCGCTGGCCACGGTGCCATACGGATGAGATTTGATCTTGGCTTCCAGCTTCGCGGCGTCGGCCGGCGTGGGATTGAGGGTCAGCGCGCGCCGCCATTGGTACTGTGCCTCGATCTTGCGGCCGGTAGCCCAGTACGCATCGCCGAGATGTTCAGTGATCGTGGGATCCTCGGGTTCCAACCCCACCGCTCGTTCCAACATTTGGCTCGCCTCAACGAAATTACCCTGTCGGAACAGCACCCAACCCAGACTATCGGTAATCGCACCGTCGTTTGGCCGGCGAGCGGCCGCGCGTTGGATCATGTCACGCGCCCGGTCCAGATTGCGGCCCATATCGGCAAGGGAGTAGCCGAGATAATTCAGCACGGACGGCTGGTCGGGAGACAGCTCCAGCGCGTGGTTGAAATCCGCCTCAGCCCTGGTCCACTGCCCGGTGCGCTCGTAAGCGATGCCGCGACTGTAATAGATGAGCCAATTGCCTTGAATCGGCTGTCGAATGCGCGCGATCACGCGGTCGTACGCGTCGATAGCGTCCGAGAACCGCTGCTTTTGTCGCAGCAGATCGCCGAGTTCCTGGTCGGGCAACGAACTGTCAGGATAATCGCGGCCAATCCGTTCCACTTCACGGACCGCCTCGTCAGTCTGCCCGGTTTGTTCAAGTACCGCGGCATGCCGCAGGCGAATGATCGGCGCGATTGGATCGTCGGTCCTGGCGGCCTTCTCCAACGAATTCAAAGCGACATCGTAGTGTTTCGCGTTGGCCTGGATATCCGCGGCCATCAGGCGGGCGGTCGCGGAGTCTGGTTTCACGTCCAGTGCGAGGCGGCTCATGATCATCGCGAACTCGCCGGTCTGCTGCGCGCGCAAGGCCGCGGCGAACGTCGCGTAGGCTTCTGCCATGCCGTCGAGCGCGCGGGCGACCGGACGCCTGTTGAGGCTGGCGATCATGCCCGGCAGAGCGATCGACGCTTCCGGCACGATGTCCGCCATCCGCCCGAGAATGCCTTCGGCCTCCGCCAGTTGCCCCGATCGCGCGTGCCAACTGGCGAGGATCAGGGCCGTGCGAGGGCTTTCGTTACCCATCGCCGCTTCGGCCTGATGATAAAACGTGGCCGCTTCGACAGGACGGCCGCTGAGGTCGGCGATCATTCCGGCGTGCAGTGCGACGATGGGCCGGTAGCGCGGATTTTCCAGCAGAGGCCGCAACGTCGACAACGCCTGATCGATGTCGCCGCTGCCCTGGCTTGCCCAGGCCAGCAGCAGGGGCTGGAGCAGTTGCATCACGCCGTCTCGGGGTATCGAGCGGAAGATGGCGACCGCCTTGTCCCATTCGCCGGACTTCGCGGCTGTGTTGGCGAGCACCATCTGAGCAACCTGGTTTCCCGGCAGACGGCTCGCGAGCCGCACCGCTTCTGGCCGGCCGGCGTTGACACAGGCGATAAAGGCCTGAAGCAACAAGTCCTGGTCGTCTGGATTGTCGGCCGACGCCTTGAGCAGATCTCCGGCAGCCGTGTCGAAGTCGCCTTGGCTCAACTCAAATCGCCCCGCGAGGTAATGACCGGCTTCGCCATAGCCGGTCGGGATCCTCACCTCGCTCGCCGTCGGATCGGCGGCCGCGCAGGCGGATAAAAGGCAAAGAGTGAGAAGTACCGCGCGACGCGCATCCCGAGACAACCGCATGGAGCCAATCTATCATCGGCTGGTCACGCCTGTCATGCGGTATGACCAGCTTTTCTCGGGCGCTGGGTGACGATTGAGTCACTCAGTGGGCGCGGTGCCGGCCGGTGCGCTCCGCCAAGGTCAATCAGGCCGCGAAAATCTCATCGACGGTCCGGGATACGCTGTCGCGCCAATCCGGCAGCCGAATACCGAACACCTCCTCCAGACGACCACAGTCCAGTCGCGAATTGGCTGGGCGGCGCGCCGGTGTGGGATATTCCGCGGTCGTGATCGCCGCGACCGATGATGGGGTCTTGGCGCCGTGGCGTGACGCTGCCTCGAACACCTTCAGCGCCAGTCCGTGCCATGTCGTCGCGCCAGAGCCGGCGGCATGGAACACGCCGGACCATGCCTCGTTCCAGCCATCCAGTTCAATCCGGTCCGCGATCGTCAGAATGGCCGCCGCCAGATCGGCGGCGGAGGTTGGACAACCGTGCTGATCGGCGACGACCCGTAGCGCATCCCGGGTTTGTGCGAGGGTCAGCATGGTGCGCACGAAGTTACGGCCGGTCGCGGCGTAGACCCATGACGTCCGCAGGATGATGGCTCGGGCACCTGACGCCAGGACGGCCCGCTCGCCGGCCAGCTTGCTCGCCCCATAGACGCAGCGCGGACCGACCGGATCGGACTCGACATAGGGGGACGATTTGTCGCCGTCATACACGTAGTCAGTGGAAACGTGGATCAGCGGAACGCCGGCGGAGGCGCAAAGCCGCGCCAGTTCCGCTGGCCCGTCGCGGTTGGCACGGTATGCGGCGGCTTCGTCGGATTCCGCGGCGTCCACCGCAGTGTAGGCGGCGGCATTGACCACGAGCCACGGCGCGGCTGCCTCAAACGCGGCGGCGATCGTTTCGGGCCGGTCAAAATCAAACTCCGGCCGCCCCACCCTGTGAACGCGCGCCCCACCCTGGGCGACCAACGCCGCCGCGAGTTGTCCGGAGCCGCCGGTAACCAGAATGGGTGAAGTCATAGATGGACGGCCAGGCAGCCGCGCCGTGTCGGGCGGGTCAAAACCATGCGTCGCATTCCTTCAGTCTCGGCAGATCTTTGTCCTTTTCCGAAAGGACCGCGTTTTGTTCCGCGAACGGCCATGCCACGCCCAGATCGGGATCATTCCAGATCACACCTCGTTCCGCCGCGGGATCCCAGGGGGCGGTCACTTTGTAGATCACCTCGGTGTCATCGGTCAGCGTGCAATAGCCGTGCAAGAACCCGATTGGCACCCAAAGTTGGCTCCAGTTCTCCGTGCTCAGCACCGCGCCAACATGCTGGCCGTAGGTCGCGGAGCCCTGCCGGATATCGACAGCGACATCCCAGATCGCCCCCTTCACGACGCGGATCAGCTTACCCTGCGCGTTCGTCCCGATCTGACAATGCAATCCGCGCAACACGCCGCGGACGTTGGACACGGCATGATTGTCCTGCACGAACGGTCCGGGAACGCCGGCCCCGGCGAACCGGGTCTGGTGCCAGGTTTCCGAGAAAAACCCTCGAGGATCGTGGAAGCGTCGCGGCGTCAGCAGAAGCACATCGGGGATCGCCAGAGGTTCGACGTTCAATCGTGTTCTCCTTCCGCCAACTCCAGCAGCACCCGGCCAAGATCGGTCTTGCCGAGATGCCTCGCCTGCGTACGCAAGGCGTCGGCCGAGATATAGCCCATCCGAAACGCGACCTCCTCCGGACACCCCACGAGATTCCCCGTGCGCGACTGGATTGTTTGCACGAACGTCGCCGCCTGCAACAGACTGTCGGGCGTGCCGGCGTCGAGCCAGGCACAGCCGCGCGACAGCCGCTCCACCCGCAGCGTGCCGGCATTCAGATAGACTTTGTTGAGATCGGTGATTTCCAGCTCACCCCGCGGCGAGGGCTCGATCGTGCGCGCGATTTCCGTGACGTGGCGGTCGTAGAAGTACAGGCCGGTGACGGCCCAGTTGGAGGCGGGGACGGTGGGCTTTTCGACGAGGTCGATGGCGCGCCCAGTGGCGTCGAAACTGACCACGCCATAGCGTTCGGGGTCGCGCACCTGGTAGGCGAACACGGTGGCGCCCGCTTCGCCATTGGCCGCCTGCTGCAGCAATTTCGAAAGGTGATCGGCGTGGATGATGTTGTCGCCGAGCGCCAGGGCACAGGCCGCCCCCGCGATCCAGTCGGCGCCGATCAGGAAGGCCTGCGCGATCCCCTCGGGCTTCGGCTGCACCGCGTAGGCGAACTGAACGCCGAACCGGCTGCCGTCGCCGAGAAGGCGTTTGAACTGCGGCAGGTCCTCGGGCGTGGAGATCACCATGATTTCCCGGATTCCCGCCAGCATCAGCGTCGACAGCGGGTAGT
>CALFNB010000504.1 GCA_937902425.1 uncultured Acetobacteraceae bacterium
GAGATCCTGATGCTCTCGCGGGCGCCCGTGAGCTTGAAATGCCCATGGCCGTCGTCGCGGGATCGCGCCGCGCGGTGGTGGTGGATCTTTCGGCCGTCGAGTTCATGGCTTCCCTGGGATTGCGCGGCATCGTGGTCAGCGCGAGATCGATCTTCAGCAAGCGCGGCAAGATCGTGCTCCTCACGCCGCAACCACAGGTTGAAGAAGTCATCACGACCACCGGCATCGACGGTCTGATCCCAATCTACCATGACGAAGCCGAGGCAATCGCGGCGGTCATCGCCGCGCCGAACTGAGCCTGGCGTGCTCGATTCCGGTAACGAGCTTCGTATCGAGAGTGCGAGCACGAGGGATCTTGCCCGCCTCCATCCATGGTTCGACGCGCAAGCCAGGACATTGCCGAACTCCGTGCACCACGCCATGCGGGTGGCGCTTGAAGAGGCGGTCATGAATGCCGCCATGCATGGGTTCCCGCCAAATGCGTCAGGTGAGACCACCGTCCGGCTGCTAACCTCGCCTGAGGCCGCCGTGATTGTCGTGGAGGATGCGGGATGCGCGTTCGATCCGTCCGCCGTGCCAGCCCCGAAGCCACCCGCCAGCCTGCCTGAGGTTGAACCCGGCGGGCTGGGTCTGCTTCTGTTGGATCACTACTGCGATGACATCGCCTACGAGCGGGTCGGAGAACGTAATCGGTTGATGCTGCGATTTGCCCTACAGCCGGCGGCGTAAGCGCCGGTCGATCGTCAGCAGCACCGCGCTGGCGCAAACGGCGAACAACGTCAGCAGCAAGGTCAGCGCCATGATGAGGTCGACGTCGTGCAGGCCGATGGCGGTCATCAGCAAATAGCCCAGACCGCGGCGCGCGGCGAACATCTCGCCCAGAATGGTGCCGATCAGACAGAGAGAGAAGCCCAGTCGCAGGCCGGTCATGATCTCGGGCATCACGGCGGGAACCAGGACGATGCGCACCATGTCCGCCGGCCCCAGACCCAACACGCGCCCGACCTTCAACAACACCGGGCGGATGTTGTTGACCGCGCTGATCGTGGACAGCGCGATCGGCGGGACGCCGAACATCGTGCCGAACGCGACCTTGGCCGGCAGACCCAAACCGAACGCCAGCAAAACCAACGGGTAAAGCACCACCTTGGGGATCGAGGCGAACCCTACCAACATCGGAATGAAAATCTCGCCTGACAGCCGGTGGTAACCGAGCCAGATTCCCAAGGCGACACCGGTGATGACCGCCATCGACAGCGCCAGCGCGAAAGCGTGCGCGGTCTCCGCGAGGTGGTTCCAGAACAGCTCGGTCCGCACCAGCGAAATCGCGGCCAGTACGGTTTCCGCCGGCGAACGCAGCGCCTCCTCGCCCGCGTACAGGAACAGGCCCTGCCAGGTCAGGACCAGGATAACCGGCAGCCCGCACAGCATTGCGATCCGGGTCATGAGCGTAGCCCGCGCTGGCGTAACAAATGCGCCTCCCATCGGAACAACAGGCTGTTCACCAGCACCGAGAACACGATGACCAGCACGATGATCGGATACATCCGCGCATTGTCGAAATTGTTGTAGGCGTAGCTCAGTTCGTAACCCAGTCCTTCGCGCGCCATCAGGAACTCCGACGCGACCACGCCGATGATCGAGAACATGATGGCCAGCTTCGCACCGGTCAGCACCCATGGCGCGGCGGCGGGCAGCGTGATCAGCAACGCGGTTTCCAGCCGGTTCATCTTCTGCACGCGTGAGAGCTTGCGCAGCACCCGCGGGACCCGGTCCAATCCGTCGAGCATGCTGACGATCACCGCGACCACGCCTTGCAGGAAGCCGATCACGATCGGTGGCAGGTCGCCCAATCCAAAGACGACGATCAGCAGGGGATAAAACGCCAGGATGGGCACCGCGTACCAGGTGGAGAACACCAGATCCAACACCTCACGCAGCGGCGGTATGAGGTGGACGATGCTGGCGAACGTGATGCCGACGATCAGAGCCATCGCGCAGGCGATCACGACGTTCTTCAAGGTGTGCAGGATCGCCTGGTTGATCGCGCCCGATGCCATGAGGTGGATGAAATCCAGGAATATCTGATGCGGCGGCTGCATCGTCAGCCGATCGATGATGTCGAGCGCGCACAGCACCTCCAGCACGCCGACGCCGATCGCCAGGATCAGCAGCCGCAGCAACGGTATCCGCCATTTAGCGCGCATCGGCGGCTCGCAGTGTTTCGTTGCGCAGCAATCGCCACAAATGGGCGGCGGTGGGACCGAAACGATCGTCTTCCAGGATACGGCTGTCGCGCTCCCGCGGCCAGCCGGTTTCGACGATCTCCAGGATATGACCGGGGCGGGCCGACATCACGGCGATGCGGTCGGACAACATCGCGGCTTCATCCAGCGCGTGGGTGATCAGGAACACGGTCGCGCCGATCGCCCGCCACAGGCGCAGCACTTCCTCACCCATCAGCAGGCGGGTCTGCTGATCCAGCGCGGCGAACGGTTCGTCGAGCAGGATCAACCGAGGTTCCATGACCAAAGTCCGCGCGATGCAAACGCGCTGCCGCATGCCGCCGGATAATTGCGCGGGATAGTGGCTGGCGAATTCCGTCAGGTTCATCAGTTCGAGAACTTTTCCGACTTTGGCGTCGCGTTCGGCGGCTGGCAGCCGGCTTTTCCGTAGGCCAAGCTCGATGTTCGCCCGTACGGTGCGCCAGGGCAGGCAGGAATCCTCCTGGAACACGACGCCGATGCCATCCGGGACATTGCCCGCGATCGGCTTACCTTCGAACGCGATCGTGCCCTCGGTCGCGGGCGCGAGGCCGGCGATCAATTCAAACAACGTCGATTTGCCACAGCCGGACGGGCCGACCACGGCGAAGAATTCTCCGGCTCGCAGGTCGAGGTCGATCGGACCCAGTGCGTGCACCGGGTTGCCGCCGCGGACGGGCGGAAAGACCTTTTTCACCTGCCGCAAACTCACGAGCGGCGCCAAGAACGTTTCCTTTTGTTGCTTGTTTTTCAGGCGCCCCAGATCCACGGCCGCTCTGAACGATCACGGATTTGGAACGAGTTCAATGCCTCACCGCGGGTCAGCAGAATGTCCAGCTCATCCATCCCGGCCAGCAGCGCGGCGCGCCGCTCCTCGGGGATGGAGAAACGGACGAGGCCATTTTCCGGCAGGCGGATTTCGCCGCGCTCCAGGTCGACGGTCACCACGGGTTCATCGGCGCCCTCGATCGCGGCGGCGATACGGGCGACCGTCGCCTCATCCAGGATTATCGGCAGCAATCCGTTCTGGTAGCTGTTGTCATGGAAGATCTCGCCATAGCTCGGTGCGATCACGCATCGTATGCCGTAGCCGGTCAAAGCCCAGACCGCCGCCTCACGGGAGCTGCCGCAGCCGAAATTGGCCCCCGCGACGAGGATCCGGCTGCCGCGGTAACGATCCTGGTTCAGGATGAACTCCGGCCGTTCGTTGCCATCGGAGTCGTAGCGCGCGCCGGTGAACAGGCGATCGCCGATGCGTTCGACTTTGCCCATCATCGCCTGCGCGGCGATGATATCGTCGGTGTTGATGTTGGCGCGCATCATCGGCACGGCCTTGCCGCGCAGCACGGTGAACTTTTCCATCATGCCTCTCCCGCGTCGAGCAATCGCCGCACATCGGTGATCTTACCGGTCACCGCCGCGGCCGCCACCATCGCCGGGCTCGCCAGATGGGTGCGGCTGCCTGGCCCCTGACGGCCCTCGAAGTTTCGGTTCGTGGTCGAGATGCTGCGTTTGCCAGGCGGCACCATGTCGCCATTCGCCGCGACACACATGGAGCAAGCCGATTCGCGCCATTCAAAGCCGGCATCGCGGAAGATCGTATCAAGGCCGCTCGCCTCCGCCTCGCGTTTCACGGTGGTGGAGCCTGGGACGATCAGCGCCCGCACGCCGGGTGCGACCTTGCGGCCGCGCGCGATGGAGGCGGCTTCCTGAAGATCGGACAACCGGGCATTGGTGCAGGAACCGATGAAGGCGTAGTCGATCGGGGTTCCCTCGATCGGCGTTCCGGGTGTCAGATCCATGTAGCGCAAGGCACGCTCGGCCATGGCGCGGCGGTCCGGCTCCGCGAAGGAATCCGGCGCGGGAATTCGGCCATCGATCGCGATCACGTCCTGTGGCGAGTTGCCCCATGTCACAAGCGGCGTGATGGCATCGCAGTCGACCACCAGTTCCCGGTGGTAAAGCGCGCCATCGTCTGACGGAAGGCGCCGCCACTCGGGCAACGCGGCATCCCACGCGGCACCTTTGGGCGCGAACTCACGGCCCGCCAGATACTGAAAAGTTGTGTCGTCGGCGGCGATCAGTCCCGCGCGGGCGCCGAACTCGATCGACATGTTGCAGACCGTCAATCGGCCTTCGACGGGCAGCGCGCGAATCGCCGGGCCGGCGTATTCCACCACGTGTCCGGTGCCGGTGGCGACGCCATGCTGGCCGATCAAATGCAGGATCAGGTCTTTGGCGAACACGCCGCGGCCAGGGGTGCCGTTGAACGTCACCCGCATCGTCTCCGGCTTGCGCAGCAGCAACATCTGCGTGGCCAGCACGTGCAGCACCTGAGTCGTGCCGATGCCCCACGCCCATGCCCCCAGGCCACCACTGGTGGCGGTGTGACTGTCGGCGCAAACCAGCGTGCAGCCCGGCTGAGCGATCCCCAGCTCCGGCGAGATGACGTGCACGATCCCCTGCCGGTCGCTGTCGATATCGTAAAGGCGCAGACCGAATTCCTGACAGTGGCGGCGCATCGCGAGGATCATGTCGCGCGTCGGCGGGAAACTGTCGGCGGTGCGCCCTGGGTGCGTGGCGACACTGTGATCGATCACCGAATGGGTCAGTTCCGGATTGCGCACCGGCAGACCGCGCTCGCGCAGCGCATCGAACGCCTGCCAACTCGTGGTTTCCTGCAGCACGTGACGGTCGATATGGATCAGCGCGCGGCCGTCGCTGAATTCGCTGACGACGTGGCGGTTCCAGATCTTCTCGAACAGCGTCAGGGGCATGGTTTCGACCGTGTGGTTTGCGAAGCGCGATAATCGTCGCATACTGCATGGAAACCAAGGGCGCACGCCGCCGAAACACGATTGGGAGAACGACAATGACCATCCGCATCGTGGCCTTTTTGCTGGCGGGCCTCGCGCTGTTCGTCACGCCCGCCACGGCGGAGGAGATCGCCGTCTCGAACTACGGCACCGGTTCGAACGCGTTTCCCTGGGCCGTGGTACTGGGCAAGGGCTACTTTAAGGAAGAAGGCGTCGACATCACCGGTATCATCTCGTCCGAGGGCGGTGGCACCACGGTGCGCAACATGGTGGCGGGCGGCGCGGTGTTTGGCGAAATGAATCCGGCGGCGTTCATCTCGGCGGTGCAACAGGGTGCGAAACTGAAGATGATCAGCGACGACGTGCCGTTGATCGCCGGCTTGGTGTGGGCCGTTAAGAAGGACAGTCCGATCAAGACGCTGGCGGATATCAAAGGGCACAAGATCGGCTACACCAACCCGAAATCCACCAGTCAGGGACTGGCATTTGGTCTGCTGACCGCCGCGAAACTCACGCCTTCCGATGTGGAAATGGTCAAGACCGGCGGTTTCGGTGAAGGCGTGGCCGCGATCGACGTCGGCCTGATCGACATCGCGCCCGTGCCGGACACGCTGTGGCTGAAGGCGCAAGCCAAGCTGCGGGTGATCGCCACGTCGGAGGAGGTGCTGCCCGCCCTCAGCAACGTCGTTGGCGTCGCGACCATCGCCGCGATCGAAACCCAGGGCGACAAACTGCGTGCCATTCTGCGGGCGCATCGCAAAGCGGTTCAGTTCATGTATTCGAACCCGGACGAGGCCGCCGATCTCATCGCCAGCGCGTACCGGCTGGATCCCGCGGACATACGCAAGATGCTGGCTGAACTGATCAAGGTGAAGGTCGATGGACGGCCGTATTTCAACGAGGGCCGGTTCTACATCGATGGCATCGAGCGGATGCTGAAGATGCAGGAGAACGTCGGTAGCGTGACCGGAACGTATGATCTCCCCGGCAGCATCGACATGCGATTCTTGCCGGCCGACCTGCGACAACCGGCCAACTGACCCGGTCGTCACCTCGGATAAGCCCAGGGCCGTGCCTGTTCATCGGATTGCTCGAACGCGACGATGTCGGCCTGGCTGCGCATCATGAAGCCAAGCTGATCCAGACCCTCCAGCAGCGGCAGCCGCCGCTCATCGGAGAGTTCGAACGCCACCGGGTCCATGCCAGGCACGCGCAACTGGCAATGCTCCAGATCGATGGTCATTTCCGACGCGTTCGAGCGGTCGAGCGCGGCGGCGATCCGTTCGATATCCTCCATCGGTAGTTTCAGCGGCAACAACCCGTTCTGATACGAATTGTCATGGAAAATATCGCCAAAACTCGGCGCGATGACGCAGCGAATGCCGGCTTCCTGTAGCGACCACACCGCGGTTTCCCGCGAACTGCCGCAACCGAAATTCGGACCCGCGAGAATGACCCTCACGTCACGATAACGCGGCTGATCCAGCACGAAATCCGGCCTGCGCGACCCATCGGGGAAATAACGCAGATTGGCGAACATCTTTTCCCGCATCGGCATCAGCACCGCTTGCTCCGGCTTCTTGCCGGGGAAGTGCGACGGCGCGATCAGATCCGTGTTGATGTTGGTCATCAGCATCGGCGCGGCGACGCCGGTCAGAACGGTGAACTTTTCCATGATGCCGGCTCCTTAATTCAGCAGCGTGCGGACGTCGGTGATGCAACCGGTCACCGCCGCCGCCGCGACCATGGCGGGACTGGCGAGGTGCGTGCGCGCGCCGGGTCCCTGGCGTCCCTCGAAGTTGCGGTTGGAGGTGGAGATCGACCGTTTTCCAGGCGGCACGATATCGCCTCCCGCCGCGACGCACATGGAGCAGGCGGACTCGCGCCACTCGAAACCGGCCTCCAGAAAGACCTTGTGCAGACCAAGAGCTTCGGCGGCCGCCTTGACGTGCGCGGCACCGGGCACGACCAGCGCCTTCACGCCCGCCGCGACCTTGCGGCCGCGCGCGACCTCCGCCGCGGCCTGCAAATCCGACAAGCGACCGTTGGTGCAGGAGCCGATGAACGCGACATCGATCGGCGTGCCGGCGATCGGTTGGCCCGGTGTCAGACCGATGTAGTCAATGGCACGCTCCATCATCGCGCGCCGTGCCGGGTCGGTCGCCGACGCGGGATCGGGCACCATCGCGTCAACCGCGATGACATCCTGTGGCGTCGTGCCCCAGGTCACCTGCGGACTGATCCGCGAACAATCGATCTCCAGGTCGCGGTCGTACTGGCAGTCGGCGTTATCGAACAGCGCCCGCCAATCGGCCATCGCCTGGTCCCACAACGCGCCTTTCGGCGACATCTCGCGGCCGTGCAGATACTGAAACGTGGTGTCGTCGGCGGCGATCAGGCCACCGCGGGCGCCGAACTCGATCGACATGTTGCACACGGTCAGCCGGCCCTCAATCGGCAGCGCGCTGATCGCCGGGCCGGCGTACTGCACGACGTGACCGACGCCTGCTTCGATGCCGTACCGGCCGATCAGCGCCAGGATCATGTCCTTCGCGTACAGTCCGCGCGGCAGCGTGCCGGTGAAACTCGCCCGCAGCGTCTTCGGTTTGCGCATGATCAGCGTTTGCGTGGCGAACACCTGCATCACCTCGGTGGTGCCGATACCCCAGGCCCAGGCGCCGACGCCGCCGCAGGAGGCGGTGTGACTGTCACCGCAGACATAGGTGCAGCCGGGCAGCGCGAAGCCGAGGTTCGGGCCGACGACATGCACGATGCCGTGATTGGGATCGTCGATGTCGAACAGCCGCACGCCGAAGTCGTGGCAGTTCTTCCGCATCGCGAGGTTGCGCACCGTGCTGGCCGCGTAACTGTCGATCTTACGGCCCGGCAGAGTGGACAGGCCATGGTCGATCGTACCCACGGTCAGGTCGGGCCGCCGCACCGGCAACCCCGCGGCGCGCAAACCGTCGAACGCACGTCCACTGGTCCCCTCCTGCGCGAAGTGGCGATCGATATGGATCAACGCGCGGCCGTCGCCGAACTCTTTGACGACGTGCTGATCCCAGATTTTCTCAAACGGCGTCCTGGACATGGCGAGGTTCTTCTTCTGGCTGAGCCTGACACGACCGTATCATGCCATGCGCGGCCTGTCTCGTGACCCCCCGCTTGCGACAGCGCGGCAAAATGGCCAGGTTCGGAGCGCCAGGAAGACCAGGGGACGTCCGATGAAACCAGAAGGCATCAATCGCCGGTACGTGCTGCGGGCGGCGCTCGCCGCGCCCGTGATCCTCGGTGGCCCGGCACGAGCGGCCGGCACGATCCAGATGATCAGCCACCGCTATCCGGCGCTGGAGCACTACGCCGAGGTCATGCGCGGGGCGGTCCCGGGGGTCACCGTCAATACCCAACTGATGCCGATCGACAAGGCGATGGAGCTTGCCACCATCGCGCTGTCATCGAAGTCCGACACGCCCGACATCGTCTATGCCAGCGACACGACCTTTCAGACGTTCGTCAGGAACGGCTGGTTCCGCCCCGTGGACGATCTGTGGGCGAAGTATAAAGACGAGTTCAAACTCGACGATTTTCCGGACTCGGTGCTCGCGCCGTTCCGGCACGACGGGCAGCTTTATGTCATGCCGCATACGCTCAATACGATGATGTTCTTCTATCGGAAGGACCTGTTCGATCAGCAGGGCAAGGCACCGCCGACCACGATCGCCGAGTATCGCGACCTGGCGAAGTCCTTCAACAGCCCGATGCGCGCGGGAACGATCAGTTGCCTGAAGCCGGTCGATGCCGCGACCAACGAAGCGCACTGGTACCTGAACGCGCTTGGCGACGGCTGGTTCGACAACGACTGGCGCCCGTCCTTCAACACCGCGAAAAGCGTCGCCGCGATCGAGATGTTGAAGGAGGTCACGAAATACGCCCAACAGGGCTTCACCGCGGCGGCGAACGATGAGTGCACGATCGCTCTGCAACAGGACACCGCGACGATGGGTCTGCAATGGGCGACGCGCGCGAAATCGATGGACGACCCGAACAAGTCACGCATTCTGGGTAAGATCGATTGGGTCAAACCGCCGCAGGGCCATGGTCGCATGGGCGGCGACGGCTATGCCATTTCCGCGTTCAGCAAGCAGGATCCCGACGTTCTGTTCCGGATCATCGCCACCTCGGCGGGCCAGAAAAGTTTGCGTGACGCGGCCTCGCTGATGATCCCGCCGCGCAAGTCGGTGTTGGACGACCCGGACCTGGTCAAGGCGAACCGGTTTTATCCGGCGGCGCTGGCGTCGTATGAGAGCGGCACGCGCGCCCCATCGCTGCCGGAGTTCAACGCGATCGGCGAATTCGTCACGCGTCGCATTCTGCAGGGCGTCACGGGTGAAATGACCGTCAAACAGGCGATGGACACGGCGGCTTCCGAGACCGAAACGTTCCTCAAGGGTCACGGCTATTACAAATAGCCGACGCCGGTCGCACACCGCGTGGTGGCTGTTCCTGACCCCCAGCGCGGCGGTGCTGAGTTGCGTCATGCTGTTCCCTCTGGGCTACGCGCTGTGGCTCAGCCTGCTTAATTACGATCTCGGGTCCGGCAGCCAGGAATTCATCGGACTGGGTAACTACCGGGAGTTGCTGAATGACGCGCGGCTCTGGGCCACGTTGCTGCGCACCGTTGGCATCGTATTGTCGGCGGTCGGGCTGGAGTTCTGTCTTGGCCTGCTGATCGCGTACGGGCTGTACCGGCTGACCTTTGGCGTGCGCGCTCTGAACTTGCTGTTGTTCCTGCCGAACATCGTCACCCCCGTGGTCGCGGCGCTGTTCCTGCGCTGGATCTTCATTGGCCGCTGGGGTCTGGTCTCCGGCCTGCTGATCGGCTGGGGCATCTTTCCCCCCGACTTTCTTGGCGATCCCGCCTGGGCGCGCGTGACCGTCGTGCTGGCCGACGCCTGGCAGTTCACCCCGTTCATGATCCTCGTGCTGTACGCCGGCCTGAATACGGTCGATCAGAGCCAGATCGAGGCCGCGCAAATCGATGGAGCGGGCGTCTGGATGTTGCTGTTCCGCATCATGCTGCCGGCGATCCGGCCGTTGATCGTGTTCGTGCTGGCGATCCGGCTGATGGACGCGTTCCGGTTCTTCGACACCATCTATGTGCTGACCGGCGGAGGGCCCGGAACGGCGACCGAAACGATTACATTGTACACCTATGCGCTGGCGTTCCGGTTGCTGCAGGTGGGCAAGGCCTGCGCTCTGGGCGTGCTGACGTTGCTGTTCGTCGCGGTGCTGGTGGCGACGATGATCAGGATCGTCTACCGCCGCGAAAAGGGCGCGTTCTGATGCGCGGAGGCCATCGCACGCAAATTCCGTTGTTCCTGGCGCTGGCGGGATTCACCGCGGTCAATCTGACGCCCGTCATCTGGGGATTCCTGACCTCGATCAAACAGCCGGTGGACGCGTTCGCCGTGCCGCCAAGGTTCATCTTCGCACCCACGTTCGAATTTCATTGGCAGGTCTGGGTCGAGAAAGGCTTCTGGCATTTTCTGATCAATAGCGCGGTGATCTCGGTCGGCACGGTGGTGACGTCGGTCTCGATCGGCACGATGGCGGCATACGGATTGTCGCGGCTGTCGAGCACCACGTCACGCGGCCTGCTGTTCGGCTTGCTGGCGATGCGGATGTTTCCGCATATTCTGCTGGCGATCCCGTTCTTCGTGCTGGCGCGGATCCTTGGGTTGGTGAACACCTATCCGGCGATGATCCTGGCGCTGGTCGCGATCAATCAACCATTCACCATCTGGTTGATGCGCGGCTTCTTCGTCGATGTGCCGCATGAACTTTACGAGGCGGCGGAAATTGACGGTTGCGACGCCTGGCAGGTGTTCTCCCGCGTCGCTCTGCCGGTCGTGCGTCCTGGGCTTTGGGTGACCGCGTTGTTCAGCCTGCTGCTGGCGTACAACGAGTTCCTGTTCGCCCTGGTGCTGACCGGGCCGGACACCAAGACTCTGCCGGTCGCGATCGCCGAATATGGCGGCGAGGACATCAACTATTGGTCGCTGTCAGCCGCCGCCGCGATCGGCATCATGTTGCCGATCGTCGTGTTCATGATGGCATTGCAACGGCATTTGGTGCGTGGACTGGCGCTCGGCGCGGTAAAAGGCTGACCTTTCTTAGGTGCCGCAGAACGTCTGTAGCACGCGCTCCTCCGGCTTCGGCGGCATGGCGTAAAGTTCAAACCCGGCCCGCTCTTCGAACGGCCGCGACAGCACCTCCAGCAGTTGCTCGAACGGACCGAAATCGTCGCGTTCGATGGCCGCGTTCAGTGCCGCCTCAACCAGGTGGTTGCGCGGAATGTAAGCCGGGTTCACCGCGCGCATCGCATCGCGGATGGCGGCTGGTTCCGCTGCCTCCTCGCCCAGACGCCAGCGCCAACGGGCGGCCCAGGAATCGAAGGCGGCAGGATCGGCGAACAGGGCGCGGACCGCGCCATCATCCGCCGCGGCGTCACACAACCGGCGGAAGGTCAGCGTGAAGTCCGCTGCATTCTCCGCCATCAGCTTCAACAAATCGTTGACCAGCGTGACGTCGCCATCTTGTTCCGTGACCAGACCGATCTTGCGCCGCAAGCCGCCAAAGTACGCCGCCTCGAAACGCGGACTGAACGCGGCGAGCACGTCCTGTGCGACCTCCACGGCTTTGTCCTCGTCGTCGGCCAGCAACGGCAGCAAGGTTTCCGCCAGCCGGGCGAGGTTCCACACCGCGATGCGCGGCTGGTTCCCGTAGGCGTAACGGCCGTGCTGATCGATCGAACTGAACACCTTCGCCGGATCGTAGGCGTCCATGAACGCGCACGGACCGTAATCGATCGTCTCCCCGGACACCGAGCAATTGTCGGTATTCATCACCCCGTGGATGAAGCCTATCAGCAGCCAACGCGCCACCAACGACGCCTGCCGCGCCACCACGGCGTCGAGCAGCGCGCGATACGGCTGCTCCGCCGTCGCGGCATCCGGGTAATGCCGGGCGATCGCGTGATCGGCCAGCAGCCGCACCGCCTCGGCGTCCGAGCGGGCGGCGAAATATTGGAAGGTACCGACACGGATATGGCTCGACGCGACGCGGGTCAGCACGGCTCCGGGCAGCATGGTGTCACGCCGCACGGCTTCTCCGGTGGTCACGGCAGCCAGGGCCCTCGTCGTAGGCACGCCAAGCGCCGCCATGGCCTCGCTGACGATGTATTCGCGCAGCACCGGCCCGACCGCGGCGCGGCCGTCGCCACCGCGCGAAAACGGCGTTCGCCCGGAGCCCTTGAGCTGAATGTCGAAGCGCGCGCCGTCGGGAGCGACGACCTCGCCCAACAGGATGGCGCGCCCGTCACCGAGTTGCGGCACGAAATGGCCGAACTGGTGGCCGGCATAGGCGGCCGCGATCGGCGTCGCCCCATCGGGCAGCACGTTCCCGGCGAGCACTTGCATACTCTCCGGGCTGGCCAGCGCGTCGGCGTCGAGGCCCAGGCGTTCGGCCAACGCGGTGTTCACCCGCACGAGCCGCGGCGCCGCGACCGGCGTCGGATCCAGCCGCGCATAAAAGCGTTCCGGCAGGGCGGCGTAGGTGTTGTCGAAGCGAAAGCCGTCAGGCATGCGATCAGCCCCCAGGTTGGTCCTCACCGCGATATGTGGTGCGGGGACGGCGGTTTGACCACTGATCCTGACGCGAACCACCGAACCGGGGCAACCC
>CALFNB010000505.1 GCA_937902425.1 uncultured Acetobacteraceae bacterium
AACGTGCTGAACCGCGGCAAGAAGTAGCTCACGCTCGATCTGAGCCAACCCGCCGGGCGTGACATCCTGCGCGATCTGATCAGGGTAGGCGACATTCTGACGGAGAATTTCACGCCGCGGGTCATGCGCGGCTGGGGGTTGGATTACCCCAACGCGGCGAAACTCAATCCCAGGCTGATCATGCTCTCCTGCAGCGGCTACGGCCAGGAAGGTCCGTACGCGCAATATCCTGGGCAGGCGACCACGCAAGAAGCGACGCACGGGCTGGTGCATATCACGGGCTACCGCGGCGATGTGCCTTCGAAAGCGGGTCAGTCCTTTGTCGATTTCCTCGCGAGCTGGTCGCTGCTGATGGGCGCGACACTGGGGTTGCGCTACCGTAATCGTTTCGGCAAGGGACTTTGGGTCGACGTCGCCATGTATCAGCTCGGCTGCACGATGTTATCCGAGCACATCCTTGATTGGGAAGCCAACCGGCGTCTCGGGGAACGGATCGGCAATCGCCACCCATGGCTGGCGCCGCAAGGCTGTTATCGTTGCGCCGGAGACGATGGCTGGTGTGTCGTTTCGGTCCACGACGACACCGAATGGGCCGCGCTATGCGGAGTCATGGGGCAACCGGACCTCGCCGGCGATCCGCGCTTTGTCACCAACGACGCGCGGATGCGGAATCATGATGCGATCGATACCATCATCTCCGCGTGGACCGCGGGCGTTTCGAAGTTCGTGGCGATGGATACGCTACAGGCGACCGGGGTTCGAGCCGGAGCGGTATTCGATGCGCGGGACATGCATCTCGATCGCCATGCCCGGGCGCGGGGGATGTTGGAAAAAATACAATTCTCACCCGAACGGGCCATGGGTGAGCGCGTGATTATTGGTCGGCCCTGGCGGCTGAGCCGCGTTCCGCTGGCTGTTGGCGGCCCAGGACCAATGCTTGGCGAACATAATCGGGACGTGATCCAGGGGTTGCTGGGATACGACGACGCGCGGTACGCGGAACTGGAGCAAGCCGGCATCGTGGGGACACGGCCGAAGGCGCCGCGACCGATCGCGCGCATGACGATGGACGAGCGCGTTCGCCGCGGGCGGCTGGCGTCGTGGGATCCCGACTACAAGGAACGGCTGGGGTTCGAGGACTGAGCGGCGCCGCCTCACACGATTGCGTGAGGCGGCGTGAGCGAGGGGCTCACCACCTCAAGCGAGCGTCCGTTGGTTGACGGCCCCATGGCATAGATCGCACCGCGCGCGATATAACAACCCGCGATGAAAACAAAGACCGCCGTGTAGCCGAGATGCGAAAACACCGCGGCGATGAGGAATGGCCCGCCGACGTTGGCGACCCGGCCAATGCCATATGTGATGCCGTTCCCCTGTGAGCGCAACTCGGTCGGATAAAGCTCCGAGGCGTAGGTGTAGCCACTTACCGTCGCGGCCTGCAGGCCCATGACGATCATCGAACCCAGAACCATGATCAGGATTGGATTTTCGCTGATGCCGAACAGCAGGCCGCACACCATCACGTAGACCGATATCGCGACGTTGAACCACCGGCGCTCAAACCGCTCGACCAGATCGGCGGCGATCAGGGCGCCGATCGGATTGCACAGCGCCATGACGCTTGTGTAAGTCAGCGATTTCACCACGGTGACGCCGTGCTCGTACAATAATGTCGGTACCCAGGAGAAGAAGCCGTAGAACCCGACGGTGCCCAAGATCGATACGGAACCAAGAAGAATGGTGCGGCCGAGATAGCGTTCGCGCAGAATGCCGCCGTATCCGGCGCGCGGGTGGCGCGGTGCGTCGGCCTCGACCTGCACCGGCGGCAGGCTGGCACCACCGGCGATGGCGATTCCTTCGAGTATGGCGAGTTCGGCTTCCGCCTCTTCGGTGCGGTGATGGCTTTGCAACCAGCGCGGCGATTCCGGAATGCGCACGGCGTAGACCAACGCCAGAATCCCAAGACCGCCCCAGATGAAGATCAGCCGCCAACCCCAATGCGCCAGCGGAACGACGAAACGTGACACCCAGGCCGTGGCTGGAATGCCGATCAGACCGATGGTCATGACCAGGCCCATATAACGGCCGCGCCTTGCCGCCGGGAAGAACTCAATGATGTAGGTATTGGCGATCACCGTCATCGCGGACAGACCGATGCCGGTAATGCAACGCGCCACCGCGAGCGAGAGGACATCCCAGGCGGCGGCATTGATAATCGAGAATCCCGCGTAGAGCGTCAGGGAATAAATCAGCGCGCGCTTACGCCCGATACGGTCGGCCACCACACCGCCAAACACCGCGCCGATGAACATGCCGCCGAAGCTCGCCGAGGTGATCAAAGCCACCGTATCGACGGTGATACCCCATTCCCTGATGATCGCGGGCGCCGCGTAAGCGAACGTGTTCAGATCGCCGAGTTCGAAAAAATAGGCGAATGCCAGGGCCAGAAAAACCGTTCGGTGCACCGAGGTCATGGGCAAACGCTCAAGTCTCGCGCTGATACTTGTCATGGTGCTGGCCATGGTTGTCCCTCGTTCGTTCCGGCGATCAGCCGCGCCGTTATCGGCCACCATCCGGTGCGTGTTGTTCGTCCGGCGCGTCAAGACCGATCACGCCGCGTTCCGCGAGATCGCGAATGGTCTCGACACCGTAGCCAAGACGTCGGAGGACCATTTCGCTGTGCTCACCCAATCTGGGCGGCGGCAAACGGATGGCACCGGGCGTTTCGGTGAATTTCAATGGCAGGCCCGCCATCTTGATCGGACCGGCGCCAGGAACGTCGAGTTCGACGATCATGTCCCGCGCGGCGACCTGCTCCTCCGTCACGATCTGATCGATGTTGTTGACCGGCGTGGACGGCACGCTGACCGCGCGCAGCCGTTCTTCCCAGTATTTCACAGGTTGCCTGCCCATCGTTTCGTGGATCATGCCGATCAGCAGGTCACGGTTTTCGGCCCGCGCGCCGGCGGTATGAAACCGCGGATCATTGGCCCATTCGGGATGGTCCAGAGCACCGCAGAAATCGCGCCACATGCGCGGATTGAACGCGGCGACGACGATATAATCGTCGGCGGCGCGGAACGCCTGGTAGGGCACGCCCACGCCGCCGCCGCTGCCCGCCCGCGTCGGAGCGACACCGGTCGCGAAATATCGTGTCAGATGATACGACAACATCGACATCTGTCCTTCCAGCAGCGATGTGTCGACGCGTTGTCCGCGGCCAGTGCGATGTCGCACCTCCAGCGCCATCAGAATGCCGATGGTCGCCATCATGCCCGCACCGATATCGGCGACCGACAGCCCCATCTTCGACGGCGCGCGGTCGGGTTCGCCGGTGATGCTCATACCGCCGGTATAGGCCTGCATGAACAGATCGTTGGCCGGTTCGTCGCGGCGCGGTCCGGTGGCACCGAAGCCGCTGATCAGGCAATAGATCAGTCGCGGATTGGCGGCCGAAAGCGACTCGTAATCCAGACCCGCCCGCGGCAGAGCTTCCAGTCGGTAATTGCCGAGAAGCACGTCCGCGTTCAGCACCAGATCACGCGCGGCGTCGCGGCCTTCCGGAGTTTTCAGATCGATCGCGACGCTGAGCTTGTTGCGGTTCGCGGCGGCGAAATAGTAGGGGACTTTATCATGGAAGTACGGGGGCCAGCCTCGGCTGTCGTCACCAACGCCGACTCGCTCGACCTTGATGACCTCGGCACCATAGTCGGCGAGCATCATGCCGCAATAAGGCCCCGCCATCGCCACGCTGAACTCGACGACCTTGATGCCGGCGAGGGGTCCGCTCATGGCCTGGCCCGGCGGCGGTGTGTGGCGTCTCTGGCAATGTCAGCCGCGACGGGCGCGGTTTCCCATGTCGGGATTGGCAATCGTGTTTCCTCCGATTAGGCCCTGACGCATCGACGCCTGTCGGGCCGTTGGATAAATTGACCAGAGGTTTGGGAGTCCTGGCGTTGGCATTACCTATTGGAGTTCCGGCACGGGCATTGATTTGAGTCAAAGGCACGGTCCAATAATCGGACCGCGGAACGCCGCCGCGGTTGCTTCCCGTGCCATCATGATTGATCCAAATCAATGCGGGTGTGGCGCATGGGGCGGCGCATCGGGTAATCATCGCCGCGAAATGGGAGACGAACGGACATGGAGTTCGGATACACACCGGAGCAACAGGCTTTGCGGCGCGAGGTCCGCGCCTTCATCGCCGAGAATCTGAACGATGACGTCAAGGCCGAGATGGCGGACCTGAGCGAGGGTTTCGGCGTCAGCCCCGGCCGCCAGAACGCCGCGCATGTCAATCAACTTTTCAAAAAGATCGGCGAGCGCGGTTGGCTTGGCATCAGTTACCCGAAGGAATACGGCGGTCAGGGCGGCGACCGCATGACCCAGTATATCGTCGAGGAAGAGTTCGCCCGGGTCGATATTTCGGTCGGTCTCGGCGGCAGCGGCGCTCCGGCGATCCTGGCCGCCGGCACCGAGGAGCAGAAGCGGTATTACGTTCCGAAGCTGATCACCGGCGAGTATTCCTTCGCGCTTGGCTTCACCGAGCCGCACGCGGGCGCCGACCTCGCGTCGTTGCAGTGCCGCGCGGTGCGCGATGGCGACGAGTACGTCATCAACGGGCAGAAGATGTACACGTCGTCAGCGCATATGGCGACGCACATCTATCTGATGGCGCGGACCAACCCGAACCTGCCGAAGCATCGCGGCATCTCGATCTTCCTGTTCCCGATGGATACGCCCGGGATCACGGTACGGCCATTGTGGACCATCCAGAACGAGCCTCGCGCACCGATCGGGACGACGTACGGAACGCCCCGCACCAACGAAACGTTCTTCGAGGACGTGCGCATCCCGGCGTCGTGTCTGTTGGGCAAGGAGAACGAAGGCTGGCGCGTCGGCGCCATGGGCCTCAATCTCGATCGCGTTGGCGCCGCCCGCTATTTGATCTCCGTTCGTCGTGACGAGGACATCGTGAACTGGGTCAAAAGCAGCAATTTCGATGGTTACGCTCCGGCGAAAGATCCGGCGATCCGCGACAAGATCGCCGAACTGTGGATCGAGGCGCAGGTGTGCCGGCTGATGACCATGCGCAGCATGTCGATCGTCGAGCACGGCGGCAATTTCACCTACGAAGGCTCGGCGGAAAAGACCTGGGCGCCGGAACACGGCGTGCGCACGACGGAAGCGATCGCCCAGATGCTCGGCCCATACGGCCAGCTTCTGAACGGCTCGCCGCACGCGGTCGAGAGCGGCATTTTCGCGCACAACCTGCAAGGCGCCTTCCAGTCCGGCATCAACCACGGCAGCACCCAGGTCATGCGCGACCAGATCTGCCGCCGCGGTCTGGACATGCCACGGAAGTGATCGAGGCGAAGCTGTCTGGCTGAGACGGTCGAGAACCCTTCTTGCGGCGCGGCTCCGGTCGTTTATCATCGGACGGGAACAAGAATGATGGAGGAGTTGCATGCCCATGCCGGCGCCAGCCGAGGCTGGCCGCATGATCACGCGCGCCGATCGCCGCGCCTTGAGTAAACCGGGGCGCCGCCGGTGAGGCTGGGGATCGTTTCGGATATTCATTGCAACATCGCGGGCCTGCGTGAGGCGCTCGCGGTCATGGGGCCGATCGACGAATTGCTGTGCCTTGGCGACAGCGTCGACCGAAATCGCTTTTCCAACGCCGTCGTCGCGCTGTTAAAAGACCTCGACGCGCGAATCATACTTGGCAACCACGACGAGGCATTCCTCTCCGAAATGCCGAACCGCGAAGGTGTCGATATGGAGCTGGCGGCTTTCCTGGCGGGGCAGCCGCACCGCCGGATGCTGACCTATGGGCGGAAGAAAGTGCTCATGATTCACTCGACGCCGTGGGAACCGCGCGGCGAGTATATCTTCCCGCACAACAAGAAGCTGGCGCTGTTCGCCGAAGCGGGCGCGGACTACGTGCTGTATGGTCACACCCACGCGCATGTCGTGTCGCGGTTTGGCGGCGTCCTGGTGGTGAACCCGGGCACGGCCGGCGAAGGGCGGGACAGCAGCGACGGCCGGCATCTGAGTTGCGCGGTGCTGGACACAGCGACCGATGAAGCGCGGTTGATCCACTACGTGGACCCGCGTTTTCCTCCGTCACGGGTCTGACAGGTCCGCCTCGAGCGTCCAGCCATCGGGCATCGGCGGTAGCCGGCGGGTTGTCTCCCCCCGCCACAGAACCGTACCGTCGTGGTGGGTCGCCCAGGCTGAGGCGACTCCCATGGCCCGCATGCCATCGGCGGCGACGGCGCGGTAGGTAACATGATGGTGGCCATGCACGATAAGGCGCGCCCCCATGGCCCTCGCCAGAGCATCCAGAGCGGCATTGCCCGCCGGATGACTGGCGGGCGCCTCGTGCGTCACCAGGATGTCCGCGCGCTGTGTGGCCAAGGCCTCGTAGTCCTCCGGCCAGATCGCGGTGGAGCCGAGCGAGTGCGCCATGGCCTTGAGATGATCGTCTCGCCAGGCGGTGCCGAGCCGCGCCAGATCATCCGGCAGGTCAGCACGCCGGCGCACTCGGGGAGGTGTCGGCGGGTCCCATATCCGGGGGCGGAACGTTCCGCCGAGACCGGCGATGCGCACGCCGGCGACCTCGGTCACTCGGCCATGCAGCGCGCCAGGCGCGGTGCGGGGATTGCGCGCGGGCTCGACCAGATTCGCCCACATCTCGGGACCGCCATCATTGTCGTGGTTGCCGAAAATCCAGTGCACCGCGATGCCACGATCGAGCAGCGGCGCGGCAAGCTGGTCCAGCGGCCGCGTGCATTCGATGTCACCCAGCAGCACCGCGGCGCGCGGCGTATCGTCCCAGGCGTCCAGGCCACGCGCGACGCGATCCCATTGTTGATGAATATCGCCTATGAAAACGATCGTCACGCCGTCAGCCACTCCATCCCGCTTGCTTACGCCGCAGCCAAGCACGCCCCGGTCATGGCTGAAAGAGGCCGAAGAAAATGACAAAGGCTTGACCTGGCGCAATGACGGGCAGAGAGTCAAATGGAGTTTTACCGGCAGAGCCAGGTGGCCCCGCGAATACCCATGGAGGGAACCCAATGTCAGGACGTTACCCAAAAATCGTCTATACCGAAGAAGGCATGCGCGAAGGCATGCAGATCGAGAGCAAGGACATCCCGGTCGACCAGAAGGTCGCGCTGCTGGATGCGCTGTCGGAGACCGGCCTCAAGCAGATCGTGATCGGTTCGTTCGTCAGTCCGAAATACACGCCGCAAATGGCGCGGATCGACGAAATCGTCACGAAGTTCCATCCAAAACCGGGCGTGATGTACACCGCGCTGGCGCTGAACGAAAAAGGCGTGGAGCGGGCGAAGCAATATTCGCCGCCTCTGACGATCGTGCGCAGCAAGCGGCCGCAACTGCGGGTGCATCAATGCGACGTGTTCGCCCGGCGCAACACCAACCGCTCGCAGATGCAGGAAATGGCGGCGTGGCAGAAGGTGATCGACAACACGGTGCGGGACGGCATCAAAGAGGCCGGAATCGGCACCAACGCCACCTTCGGCTCCAACTTCGTCGGCAACTTCACCGTCGATATGACCATGGCATTCCTGGAGAAGCAGCACGCGCTGTGGGACGCGGTCGGCGTCAAGGTCACCTCGGTCAGCATCGGCGATCCGATGGGATGGTGCCATCCGGTGAAGGTCGAGGAGATTTTTGGCCGCGTGAAGCGCCAGTGGCCGGAGATCGACACGTTCAGCGCGCATCTGCATAACGCGCGCGGCATGGCGATCACGTCGGCCTATGCCGCGATCAAGACGCTCGACGCGGACGACACGCTGCACCTGCAGGGCACTATCGGCGGCATCGGCGGTTGCCCGTATTGCGGCAACGGACAGGCGACGGGCATGGCGCCGACGGAAGACTTCATGCACATGTTGGAAGGCATGGGCGTCGAGACCGGCGTCAACCTCGACAAGCTGATCGACTGCGTCTGGATGCTTGAAAAGATGATCGGCCGTTATGCCTGGGGCATGGTCTCCCGCGGCGGTCCGCGCCCGATGACGCCGGACAAGTTCGTCGACGCCAACGCGCCATTCGTCGAGACGGTGGAGCAGGCCAAGCACTTCAAACTCGGCAAGAAGGTTTACGAAGGCTGCATCTATCCTTGGGACAAGCCGATCAGCAGCCCGTATCTCGACCGGGCGCTGAAGGGGCAACCGACGTATGAGCCCGACGGCGCATGGCCGTGGGAAGAGGCGTTCTTCCCGAAGCCGCAACTGGCCCAGGCCGCGGAGTAAGGGCGTCCGCTCTCCGCATGGGGAGCGGATCGTTGCTTTGGCGGGTCGAAGCCCGGCGCTTCGGCTCGCCCGTGCTCTGAAAGGAGCTTTGCATGAGTGAGACGAAAAATCCCCTGACCGATGAGGTCAAGGCGCTGGTTGGCATGTCCGCCGAAAAGGTCGAGGCCAGCCCTCCCTGGGGCATCGAGCGGGAAGGTCTGCGCATCTTCACGAACGCGATCATGGATCCCGATCCGCGCTACTGGGACGACGAATTCGCGAAATCGACGAAGTTCGGCGGGATCGTGACACCACCGATCTATTGCTCCTATATCGGGCGCAAGACGCTGGCCGGCGTCGAAGACCCGATCAGCCGTGCGTTCCGGGAGAACCCGAACTCGGACGGCATCGGGGGGGTGCGCGAAGGCGGCGCCGATCGGAAGGGGCAGTTGCCCTCGTTGCCGACGTCGTTGAAGCGTATCCTGAACGCCGGCAACGAGATCGAGGTCTACAAGTACCCGGCTCTGGGCGACCACATCTACAGCCAGGCGAAGTACCACGACGTCAAGGGGCGCGTCACCAAGGACGGTACCGCGATGCTGGTGGTCACCACGCAGACGACCTACACCAACCAGGATGGCGAGGTGCTGTGCATCCTGCGCGCATCCACCATCCGCCGTTAGGCACGACCGCATCACAGGAGGACTCAAATCATGGTGACCGCGGACGAGCTTCGCACCAAGAAGCAGACCTGGTTCGATGACATTGCGGTTGGGCAGGAGATGCCGCCGCTGGTGATCGGCCCGATGACGCCGACCCATCTGTTCCGATGGAGTGCCGCGATCGAGAACTGGCACCGTATTCATTACGACCAGAACTTCGCGGTCTATCACGACGGGCTGCCAAACATCCTGGGGCAAGGATCGTGGAAGCAGAGCATCCTGCCGCGCTATCTGAAGGATCTTTGCCTGCCTGACGGCTGGCCGTGGAAAGTGCAGTTTCAGCATCGGGCGATGATCGTTCCCGGCGACACCATCACGGTCTGGGCCAAAGTGACCGGCAAGCGGGTCGCCGACGGACTGGGCCTGGTCGAGATGGACGTGGGGATGAAGCTTCAATCGGACATCGAAACATGTCCGGGAACGGCGACCATCGTGCTGCCGATCAAGGGTGGCCGAGCGGTCCCCTATCCGTTCGTGGCGCCGAAAGAGGCTTAACCATTGTAGCGCCGTTGCGAACGGCGGAGGAGACGATATGGGACGCTGGATCGCGATCGGGAAGGTGCCTGGATGGGACGATCTGGGTAAATTCACCGCTGATTTGAAGGCCACGGATAAGTGGCGCCTGGACCCGCGCACCACGATCACCGAAGTGGTCGCGCTGGCCGATGGACGCGTGCTCGCGGAGTGTCATGCCAACACGCAGGCGGAGTTCGACGCCTGGCTGCGAAAGACCGGCTTCCAGGTAGACAGTCTGACGCCGATCAAACACATCGCGCGGACCGGGGAAATCTGGAAGGTCGGTTAAGGCGTTTGCCACCTGGCCGGGCGGCGTCGCGCTTCAGGCGCGCGCCATGGCGGGAACGAATGACTCCGCGGTCCGCACCGGACTCCCACGGACAGGTTAATCGCGATCGCCCGGAAGGTGCCAGGCTAACCTTCCGGGCCGCGCGAAGGTGCTGGTCAAAGAGGGGACCGAGGCCCCCCCTTGCTCAGTGCGCGATCGCCTCCAGCTGTAGCTTTCCAGTGCGCGGACCGAGCGTCGCGACCGAGATGATCACCACCGCCATGCAAAATGCGACGAAGACGAACACGCCCGTGGCACCGAAGTCCCGCAGGAAAAAGGCGACGAAGAACGGGGTGAGGATGCCGCTAAGCCGACTCCAGGAATACACGAACCCAATCCCACGGGCGCGGATCCGCGTCGGATAGAGTTCCGACTGATAGCTGTGAAGCCCGTACGAGAGCCACTGCGTTGACATCGCCAGGCAAGACCCAAGTATGATAAGCGCGGCCGGCGTGGTTGCGCTGGCGAACCAGATGCCGAACACGGCGATCGCGAAGCACGAAGCGCAGGCGTGCCATTTGCGTTCCATCTCGTCGGCGAACAGCATGATCAGGAGCGGAAAAGCCACGGCGGCGATATTGATGATCATGCTGTATTCGAGGCTTTGGGTGATATGGATGCCTTTGGCGATGAGCAAGGTCGGCGTCCATGCGACAAAGCCGTAGAACCCGACCGTTTGGAAAAAGTTGAAGAGCATCAGCATAATTGTACGTTTGAGATAGCGCGGGCTGAAGATTTCGACGATGCTCCCCTTGCGCGGATCCTGGTAATGCGGCGGCTCCGGCGTCGGCAGAGGCCGCCCGGATTCGGCCTCGGCCCGCGCTTCGATCCTCGCCATCACTCTCTCGGCCTCTTCCATCCGCCCCTGTTGGGCGAGCCAACGGGGACTTTCGGGCAGACCGAGTCGGATCCACCAGACGGCGACCGCGGCGATTGAGCCAATCCAGGCCACCCAGCGCCAGCCGTCAAAGCCGAACGGAGCATTCGGAACCAGTTGCCAGGAGAGGATATAGGCAACCAGGAAGCTGATCGCGCTCATCGCCTGCAGGAAGCCAAACGCTCTGCCGCGGACCCTTTTGGGAACCAGCTCGGAGAGATAGGCGTCCACCGTGACGAGTTCGACACCGACGCCCAGCGCGCTGATAAACCGCCAGATGTTGACGCCGTCAGCGGTCGTCTGGAGTCCCATCACGAAGTTGGCGATGCCAAACCAGAGAAGCGAGAAGGCAAAGATGGCACGCCGGCCAAAATGGTCCGCGATAAAGGAAACGCCAAGCGCGGCGACGAACAACCCGGCGAACATCGCCGCGACAAAGCTCGCGAACCCACTCATGCCGAAAAAGCTCACCGTGGTCGCGGTGAAGATTCCCGACTTCATGAGGCCCGGGCCCAAAGCGCCGATGAGCCCAATCGCATAGCCATCGAAAAAGCCGCCAAAGGTCAGCAGAACCGTCATGATCCATAGGCTCCGCGTCATCGGCAGCCGGTCGAGGCGGGCGGTGAGCTGCTCCGCGGGCGTCACCGTTCGGGCAGTGAGGTCCTCCGCGCCAGTCCCCGTTAACGATACGGTGGTCATTTGTTACATTTCCTTCCCTGGGCGACGATGCATTATTGGTTTGTTGGTCCTTCTCGGGGCCGCGGGCCGGCCATCAGCCGCGCGACGATCCAAGCCCGGCATTCATTCACGGTAGCAGCCTGGCACCTCGCGCGGTCACCAGCCATTGCAAGAAGTCCAGATATAAGCGGACCAAACGCGAGGCCTTGATCGAGATAAATGACCAGGCAGACGGGCCGATCCGCGGAATTGAAACGTAGGGCGAAACTGGGATAAGGTGCAAACGAAGCTCCGGCGCACACACGACGGCCGTGGCAACGATGGCGCGGTCGGTACCGCTGGAAAATGATCGCGCTCGGAGCCCGGGTATCATTCCTGAATGCCCAACCGCTCCTTGTAATCCGGGTCCCAGGACGCCAAACGCCCCCGCCGGACGCGTTCATCCATGCTCATGCGAATAACCGGGCGCGGCACGGTTGGTTTCGTGCCGATAACGCCCGACTCTTCGAGCGCCGCGTAACGCGCCTCGTCGTAGCCCAGAATATCCCTCAACACCTCACGATTGTGCTGACCCAGACACGGCGCTGGGCCTCGCCCGGCCAGCGGCAATTTGCTCAATTTCCAGGGGCGGCCGAGGATCATGCGCTTGCCGATGCCGCGTTCCGGCGGGAAGGACAAGGTTTCCAGCAGACCCCTCGCCTTCGCGTGCGGATCGAGATGCATGTCCCGTGCATTAAACACCGCGCCGGCACGGACACCGGCGCTTTGAAGCAATTCCATCGTTTCGGTCTTCGATCGACATGCCGTCCATGCGCTGATGAACGTATCAATCTCATCATGATTGCGCATCCGTGCGTCGTTGCTGGCGAAACGCGGGTCATTCGCGAGCTCCGGCCGGCCGATCACCCGGCAAAGCGCCATCCATTCGTGGCTGTCATGCACCGAAATGACGCACCAGGCATCATCGCCGGCGCAACGATAGCATCCTTGCGGCGCCAACCACGGATGACGGTTGCCGATACGCTCACCCAGGCGTTTGTTGGCCTCCCAATCCAGAATGCGATCCGCCACCATGGTGCAGCCGAGTTGGTACATCGCGACATCGACCCAAAGTCCCTTGTCGAAACGATGCCGGTAGCGCAGCGCGAGCGTGGTGCCCATGACCAAAGCCCATGTCGCGAGGAAGTCAACGAAAGATTGGCCGGCCTTTGAGGGAACATCGCCGCGATAACCCGTGACATGTGCAAGCCCGTGCGTCGCCTCCTGCGTCGTCGCCTGTGCCGGATACTGCGCGTAGGGCCCTTGAGGCCCATATCCGCTGCATGACACCATGATCAGCTTCGGGTTGAGTTTCGTCGCGTTCGGGTAATCAAGTTCCCACCCTCGCATCACGCGCGGGGTGAAATTCTCGGTCAGCACGTCGCTGACCTTGATGAGGTCCTTCAGGACCTGTCTTCCCTCCGGCCGGCGCAGATCAATCGCGAGCGACTTCTTGCCGCGATTCAGCAGGTTATAAGTGCTGGAGCGATTCCACGGATCGTCGCCCGGTTCGTTGTCCGGATGCACACCGGAAAAGGCGCCGCCGCGAGAGATATCCAGTCGCGCGGGTCCTTCGATTTTGATGACCTCAGCGCCGAGATCGGCCAGCAATCCGCCGGCGTACGGCAGCGAAAACACGTTGCTGATATCGATAATCCGCAAACCCGCCAGCGGAAGCGTCATCTCTGGGCACCATTTCCCATCACGCGGCGGCGCGGCCGAGTTCCGCCAGCACTTCACTGTTGTGTTGCCCCAACAGCGGCGCTGGGCGGCGGCAGGTCGCCGGACCCGCACTCATGTTCCACATACGGAATGGAACACGGATTTTGCCGATCACGGGATGATCCACTTCCTGATAGAATCCGCGGACTTCCAGTTGCGGACAATTCGCGAGGTCCTCCGGCGTCTGCACGATGCCGAACAGCATGCGGAACTGTTCCGAGGCTGTCTTGAACATCTCCGCCATCGTGCGGTCCTTGGTCGCGTCCAGGATGATCTCATCCAGTTCGTGACCATGCAGCAACCGCTGAGCCTGGTTGGCGAATTTCTCCTCCTTCAGTTCCTCGCGGCCGAAGAAATTCGCGATATCGTTCCAGGTGGCACTGCCGCCTTCCTGACAGACGAAAAACCCGTCCTGGCATGGTGTCACCTGGCCGAATGAACTGCCTTCCGGACGGCGCCGGCCCTGGACCCCGCCGGTGAAACTGTAATTCGGCTGATTGATCACCAGCGACGAGGTCACGACCTCCTGCATCGACACGTCGACATGCTGACCGAGGCCGGTCAGATCGCGGGTCAGCAGCGCGACGTTCGTCGCCAGCATGCCGTTCATCGCGGATTCGTAATGCCCGGGGAAACCTCCATGTTTCAACGGTTCCCGGTCCGCGGTCCCGCTGATCGCCATGATCCCGCTGGTCGCGTAGGTAACGATCTCGCAGCCCTTATAGTGACTGTACGGACCGGTTTGCCCGAACGGAGTGATGGAGGTCATCACCAGCCCCGGATTCTCGGCCTCCAGTGTCGCGTGATCAAGGCCGAGAGACGCCAGGTAACCCGGCTCGAAACTTTCGACGATGACATCGGCGTTACGGGCGAGTTCCCTGAACAGCGCGGCATCTTTTGGACGTTCCAGATCCAGGACAATGCCGCGCTTGTTCAGGTTGGCCATCAGGAAGAACAGGCTCTTTTCCGGATCCGGGTCATCGTGAAAGAATGGCGGCATGCGGCGGCCGCATTCGCCACCTGGTGGTTCAATTTTAATGACGTCCGCGCCATAATCACCCAGAAGTCTGGCGCAAAGCGGGCCCGCGATTCCCTGACTGATGTCCAGGACCCTCAGGTCATCCAATGCTGACGGCGGCATCATCGCTTCTATGACGCGCGGACATAAGTTTCGGGGCTGGTGAGGAATTTGCCGCGGCATTCCAGGCTGTCGAAATAAACCCACTTGCCGTCGTGAAATTGCCGCGTTCCTTTCGTCGGATCCATCTCCGACGCGCCGTGCGCGGTGAAGCCCGTCGTCGCCCGCACCGCCGCCTCATCCACGCTCGCACCGCATACCGGGCATTGCGCCATCTGACGTTCTCCTCTGTTCGTTCTGTCTCAGGCTTCCGCCACGACCGGTACCGGCTGGCCCAGAATGACCGTTCCGGGATGATCCAGCAGCGCCCGCGCGATCCGTGCGCGGTGCTCATACGCCGTGCCAAACCGCGTGGTCCACGCACAGACCCGACGATACCAAAGCTGCAGATCGAACTCCATGATGAAGCCGATGCCGCCATGGATCACCTGGCAGCCGCGCACCACCGCCTGGCATTTTTCGTTGCAGAACGCCTTGGCCTGCGACACCTCGACCGAGGCCGGAAGCCCCTGGTCCATCTTCCACAACGCCTCATAGGTCAGCAGATCGCCGCCATCCACCCACATCAGCATATCGGCGCACATGTGCTGCAACGACTGGAACGCGCCTATCGGCTGGCCGAACGCCTTGCGGAACTTCGACCATTCCACCGCCATCTCCATGTCCTTGCGCGTCGCACCCAGCATTTGGGCGCACAGCAGGACGGTGGCACGATCAATCAGACCCTCGGCGATCGCGGCGCCCTCGTTCAGGCCGCCGACCAGCCGCCCGCGCGGCACCCGCACGGCATTGAACGTCACCTCGCTTTGCCGGTCCTTCGCCAGCGTCACCAGGTCACGGTGCGAGATGCCCGCGCTTCGGCAATCGACCAGAAACACCGACAATCCCGTGTCCGAGGTGCGGCACACCACCAGGCACTGATCGGCGGCGACGAAATTCTCCACGAACAGTTTTGTCCCGGTGAGTACGAAATGATCGCCGTCGGCGACCGCCCGCATCCGCACCGTTTCGGGAAGAAACCGCGGGTCTTGCTCGGTGAAGGCCCAGGTGAGGATGGTTTCACCGGAAACGACCTTCGGCAGGACCTCCTGGCACAATGCCGTGTCGCCATGCGCGGCGATGGTCAACGCCGCCGTCACCGTACTCAGCATCGGCAACGGCGTCAGCGCGCGTCCCACTTCGTGCATCACCAAGCCGAGATACGTCATCGGCAGGCCGCTACCGCCGTATTGTTCGGGCAGCGCCAGACCTTGCCAGCCAAGCTCGGCGGCTTCTCGCCACAGGTCGGGCGGATAACCCTTTTCGTCCTTTTCCATGGCCCGGACCAGTTTGGTCGGACAGCGCGCTTCGAGAAACTTCCGCGCGGTCTCGCGGACCATCACTTCTTCTTCGCTCAGTGTCGTATCCATCATTTTTCCTCCGCGACCGGCGTCACTTCCTTGGCATGTCCAGACCGCGGCGGCAGATCTGGTCACGCATGACCTGGGTGCTGCCGTGGTTGATGCCGGACTGGAAGGCGCCTTGCAGGTTGTGCGCGAAAATGCCGCTCTCGACCGCGTGCGGCGAGCCGTTCAGAAGCTGGCCGTATGGGCCGAGCATCTGGGCGATCGCTTCCGTCGTGCGCACGCCGTGTTCCGGCGCCCAGGTCTTTTCCGCCGAGCCTTCGTAGGTGAAATTGCCGCCGTGCTCGACGATCGACATGCTGCGCATGGTCATCAGCCGGCACACCTGCGCCTCGATCCACAGTTCGGCGATCTTGTCGCGGATCGCCGGATCTTTCGCCGGGGCATAGCCATCGAACGAATTCAATTTGACGAAGTTGACGATATCCTCGTCACGGCGGACCGAGATCAGATAGCGCGAGGCACCGACGCGATCCAGATTGAGGCCCATGGCGCCGACGCGCCAGCCTCCGTTCTCTTTACCCAACAGACTGGCTGCCGGGATACGCACGTCCTCAAAGAACGTTTCGTTGGTGCGCTGGTGGCCATAGGTGGTGCCAATTGGCGCCGTCGGATCGTTCTGCATGGTCCACAATGGCCGCACCGTGATCCCGGGCGTATCCATCGGGAACAGGAAGATCGAGATGCCGCGATGCTTCGGCAGGTTCGGGTTGGTCCGCGCCATCAGATAGATGTGCGTCGCCATATGCGCTGACGACGTGTACATCTTCTGCCCGTTGATGACGTACTCGTCGCCATCGCGCACCGCGCGGCACTGCAACGACGCGAGGTCGGCGCCCGCGTGCGGCTCCGTGAAGCCAAGCGCGAAGGAGATCTCGCGCTTGATCAGACCCGGGATATAATACTGCTTCTGCTCTTCGGTGCCTGCCGCCATGATCGCCGGCGCGCCGCTGCCGCCCATGCCGACGGGGATGTCAACGCGGGTGAACTCTTCCTCGACGATGTACTGGGTCATGCGATCGCCGCCCTGACCGCCGTACTCCTTCGGATACGTGATTCCGAGCCAGCCGCGCTCATATACCTTCTCGTAAAGCCGCTTCATCGCGCCGCCTTCGCCACGCCCCGTGTTTGACTCCGACGAGCCGCGTTCGGCCAGAACATCTTCGGTCACGTGCTCAGCGATGAAGGCGCGGACCTCGCGCCGCAGAGCCTGTTGCTCCGGTGTGTATCCGAAATCCATGTCCGTTCATCTCCCTCAATCGCAGCCTGGCAGCGGGCGGCGTTCCGCCATGCCGCGCACGGGCCGGCGCGCTGATTTGGCATACGACGTCACACCGTCTCGTGCAACGTGCCACCCCGCCGGACTGGCTCCGGCCCCGCCGATGCTCATTGGATACCTGTGCAATTATCTACACCTTCGCGCGGCGATCATGGCAGCGACTGCTTGCAATCCCGGATCATGCTTTCATAGTGGTAACTCCAATCGCACGTCGGAGCCGCATGAGTCTTATTTTCATCGGTGATATTCACCAAAACTGGCACCACGTCGCGGCCGGTCTCGCCGCCCTGCCAACCCCGCCTTCCGCGGCCGTTCTGCTTGGCGATATCGAGTGCACGCTGCCATTGGATCAATTGGCCGCGCCGCTGCTGGACCGCGGTGTCGAGGTATATTGGATCCACGGCAATCACGAACATGACGCGGGACGCGAGATGTGGGAAAATCTCGCCGCGCCTGAACGCAATCCGCTCACCTCGGCGGGGGCATTGCATACCCGCGTTGCCGAAATCGCGGGGGTCCGCGTCTCTGGGCTTGGCGGAACGTTTCTGCCCCATGTCTGGTCGGGCAACGCACCACCCAGACTGCATCGGCGCGAACAACTCGCAGCCGATCTCCCGGTCACTCGCCCGGATCTCAACCCGCGACAAGCCGCGGCATTCGCGCATTTTCTGGCGACCACGGCGATCTGGCCGGAGGACGTGGATGCGCTTTCGGAACAACGAACCGAAGTCCTGGTCACGCACGAAGCGCCGTCCAGCCATCCGGCGGGAGTCATCGTGCTGGACGACCTCGCTCGCGCGATGGGTGCGCGGCTGATCGTGCACGGTCATCACCACATTACGTCACACGCCGAGGCCAGCGATGGCCTGCGAGTTCTCGCCGTCGGTGCCGCCTGGGCCATCGACCTGCACGGCACCGTGGTGTGGCGGGGCGGCAAAAGGGAACGTCCCCTTCCCCGGGCCGGTGACGGCTGGGTCGTGCGGTCGGTCGCCGCGTGACTACAAATATTCGTCCGCGAGCGCCAGTTCGCGGATCTCCGCCACAGTACCACTGTGCCGAACCTCGCCACCGCGCATCACATATCCTCGCGTCGCCAACTTCAACGCCGGGCGGGCCATTTGTTCCGTCATCAGCACGGTTGTGCCGCGCCGGTGCAACTGCGTGATCGCATCGCTGATCTGCGCGATCCAGACCGGCGCCAGACCGAGGAACGGCTCATCCAACAGCAGCAACCGCGGAAACGCCGCCATGGCCCGCGCCAGCGCGACGATCTGCTGCTGCCCGCCCGACAATTGCCCCGCCGGTTGTTTGGCGCGCTCGCTCAGCAGCGGAAATACCGAGCACAACCAGTCCAATGCCTCGCGCTGACGGACCCGGCCACGGCCGAACGCTCCAGACAACACGTTATCAGTGACCGAGAGCGTGGCGAACACTCGCCGGCCTTCCGGCGCATAACCAATCCCATGCCGCGCCCGCTGCTCGCAGGGTACGGATGAAAGCTCCACGCCGTCGAACATGATGCGCCCGCCGGCGGCCGGCACCAGACCGATCACCGCGTTGATGGTGCTCGACTTGCCGGCGCCGTTGGCACCTACCAGCAACACCGTCTCGCCTTCCGCCACGTCGATCGAAACGCCCGACAGCGCACTGATCCCGCCGTATCGCACGTGCAGATTTTCAATCCGTAGCAGCATCATGCGACCTCATCGTCGTCACCGCCGAGATAGGCGGCGATCACGTCCGGTCTGGCCAGCACCTCGACTGTCGCGCCATCCGCCAGTACGGCGCCGGCATCGAGAACCAGCACACGCGGACACAGCCGGCGGATCAGGTCCATGTCATGCTCCACGATCAGCACGGCGCAGCCGGCGGCCTGACACGCATGTTGCACGAACGCATCGATACGGTGCCGCTCGGCGCGTTCGAGCCCCGCCGCGGGCTCATCGAGCAGCACCACGCGCGGCCCGGTGGCGAAAGCCATGAGCAGGCCCAGCATTTTCTGCAATCCGTAGGGCAGCTTGTCGCTTTGCTCCTCCAGGCGATCGCCGAGGCCAAAATCGTGCAGCAGTCTTGCCAGATCGCCCTCTGTGCCGTGACCGAAACGGATCGCCCGGGCGAGATTCTCGCGCACCGAAACGCCGCGGAACGTGTTGGTCTGCTGGAAACTGCGCGCGACGCCAAGTTTGCTCAGCGCGTGCGTTGGCCACCCCGTGACGTCGCGCCCATCCAGGATCACCCGGCCTTCCGACGGTGTCAGGCGGCCGGAGATCACATTGATCAGCGTCGTCTTGCCGGCGCCGTTCGGCCCGATCACACCCAGTACCGCGCCGGCGGGAAGCGAGAAGCTGATGTTTTCAAACACCCGCAGACCACCGAAACTCTTGGCCAGACCTTCGACGCGCAGTTCGCTCATGACCGCAACCGGCGCGCCAACGCGCCAACCGAGCCGACGATGCCGCCGCGCGCCGCCAGAACGACCACCAGGATCAGCACGCCGTACAGCCCTTGTGCGTACTGGCCATGCGTGCCGAACAGGTTCGTAGCCCAGACGAGCAGCGTGGAGCCAACAATCGGGCCAAGGATGGAGACACGGCCGCCAACGATCGTGTAGGCGATGAAATCCACGGCGGTGATTGAATCGAACGAACTGGGGTGCGCGGTCAGCAGCATGTTCACCAGCGAATAGCCAGCCAGCCCCGCCACGCCGGCCGCGACGATGAAACCCAGCGCCTTGTAGCGCCACACCACCAGCCCGAGACTCTCAGCCAGGATCTCGTTCTCCTCGATCGCCGCGAAATGCTGGCGGAAATGGCGGGTCAGCAAGGCCGTGATCAATGTGGCGAGCAATGCCAGCCCGCAAGCGAACAACAACATCTCCCGGTAGCTGGCCAACTCCGAACCGAACAACGTGACCGGCGGAATCCCGGAGATACCATTCGACCCTCCGGTCAGCGCCGGTGTTTCGAACAGGACCAGTTGCGTGATCTGCGACAGCACAAAGGTGACCAACACGAAATACGTGCCGCGCAACCGTAGAACCAGGGCACCCAGAGGCACCGCCACCAGTGCCGGGAGCAGGAACGCCGCGGCGGTCATCAGGAAGGCGTCGGTGATGTCATGGCGGCCGGCGATCGCCACGGTATAGCCGCCGATCGCCATGAAGGCCGGCGTGGCGAAACTCAGCAGGTTCATCCGCAGCATGATCCAGACGCTTTGCGCGGCGATGACGCCGACGAGGATCTGGTTCAGCACGGAATAAACCAGCACACTTTTGGTCAGCAGGGGGATGGCGAACGTCACGGCAAACGTCAGGATCGCGGCGATCTCCGCACCACCCAGAAACCTCTCGCGCCGCACCAGCTTTTCAGTGAGGCCGGCGTGTGGCGTCGAGGCGTCCATATGTCAGGCTCCGCGCGTTTCGCGGCCGAGCAAACCGGTTGGACGGAACACAAGCAGCAGCAGCACCAGAACGAATAAGACCAGAGCTCCGATCGATCCACCGAAGTAGACGCTGGTGTAGGCTTCAACGATGCCCACGACGAAGGCCGCGAGCGCGGCGCCGCCGAGGCTGCCCAGACCGCCGAGTATCACGGTGAGGAACGACGTCGCCAGCACGGGATCGCCGACGCCGGGCGACAGCGACAGGATCGGCGTCACCAGCGCGCCGGTCAGGCCAGCC
>CALFNB010000506.1 GCA_937902425.1 uncultured Acetobacteraceae bacterium
ACGCCAGCCTGCTGGCTCGCATGAGATCTGGGTCAATCCCACGACGCATCGCTACACCACCATCCCGGCGATGTCCCGGAAGGCACGCTCCGCGCCATACCACGCCAGGCCGGGATCGACCCGGAAGCATTCCTCAAGGAGTGATACCGACACGCCGCCGGGTTGCCAGGTCTCCAAGGCACAGTGCCTTGTGACTCCACCGCGACTCATGCGATCTCCGCGCGGCATTCAATTCGAACCACCCGGAATGGATTAACTTTCAACGAACCATCGTCATCACCATTGCGGTGAAATCCGGTCATGCGTATCGTTCCGTCAGCGGTGCCGCGGTATCTGGTCGGAGGGCGCTGGACCGACTGACCGCGGGGCACATTATGCAGATTAACTTCAGCTACGATCCGAGCGTCGCTTTCGCTCCCGCCGGTTTCAAGCCCGCGCTGGCCGCCGCCGCGCAATATCTGGATGGTTTGATTACCAACCCCATCACCGTGACGATCAAGGTCGGGTGGGGCGAGGATAACGGCGCACCGATCACCGCTGGCATCGCCACCGGCGGACCCGTGTCGGGCATCAACTTACAATACTTCCAATTAAAGAATGACCTGAAAGCCAACGCGACCTCAGCCACGGACGCCACCGTCATCGCGAACCTCCCGGTCATCGACCCAACCGGTGGCGGAAATTTCTACGTGACCAGCGCACAGGAAAAAGCCTGGGGGTTGTTGTCGGCCAACTCACCCGGAATTGATGGCACGATCGGGTTCGGAACCGCGGTCAATTTCAATTACGACCCGCTCAATCGCGCGATAAGCGGTGAGACGGACTTCATCGGTGTGGCCGAGCATGAGATAACCCACGCGTTGGGCCGGACCGCCGGACTGCAATATGCTCCGAACCAGTACACGCCGCTGGATCTGTTCCGCTTCGCCTCGCCGGGAGTTTTCCAGCTGACCGGCGGGCTGCCCGCGTATTTTTCCATTGATGGAGGCAAGACCAACCTCAATCCTTTCGACACTGTCTACGACTACGCTGACTGGGCCAGTACGGTCCAAGGCGATTCGTTCGGATACGCCTACACCGGCACGGTAAACGCGGTCACGCAGACTGACATCACCGAAATGGACGCCCTGGGGTTCTCGGTCCAACCACCCGCCACCCCGGACCTGGTCGCCAACAGCGTGTCTCTGGCCAACACGTCGATCGTGGCGGGCGGCAACACGACGATGTCTTACAAAATCCTCAACAGCGGTAACGCTACCGCCGCGGCATCGACCTCAAAAGTCTATCTGTCCGCGGACAGCGTGATCGACACTGCTGACACCTTGCTGGCGACGACCAGCAATCGTTCGCTGACGCCGGGATCCTTCGAGACCGATAGCCTCTCCATCACCGTGCCGAGCAACCTGGCTCCGGGCACTTACTGGATCGGCGTGATCGCCGACGCCAACGGCCAGTTCGGCGAGACCAACAACGTCTCGACCGCGGTTCAAATCACCGTGACGCCCGCGGTTCCCGACCTTGTAGCCGATACCGTATCAGTGAGCAGCACTTCAATCGTCGCCGGCGGTACCGCGACAGTGTCTTACCGCATCCTGAACAGCGGCAGCCAAACCGCGGCGACCTCGATCTCAAAGGTATATCTGTCCACCGACGGCGTCATCGACGCATCAGATACCGTGCTGGCCACATCGAGCGACATTTCGCTGCCGCCCAACACCTACGAGACTGACAGCGCCTCCATCACCCTGCCGAGCAACCTCGCCGCCGGCACTTACTGGATCGGCGTGATCGCCGACGCCACAGGTCAGTTCGGCGAGACCAACAACGTCTCGACGCCGATTCAAATCACCGTGACCGACGTGCCCCCGGCCGTGGTGTCGGTAACCGCCTCCCCAGCCACCGGCAACGTGACCGCGGGTAGCCTGGTGACGCTTACGCTCACCATGAGCAAGCCGGTGACGGTGACAGGCGGAACGCCAACCCTGGCGCTCAACGATGGCGGCACCGCGAGCTACGACCCCGCGCGGTCGAACAGCACCAATCTGGTGTTCGATTATACGGTGCGGTCCGGCGAGAGCACGTCCGCGCTGGCGGTCACCGGAACCAGCACGAACGGTGCGACGATCGCGGATACGGCGAGGACTTCCGCCAACCTCCAGGCGGCGCGGACGACATTGATTGGCCTGGGGGTCAATGCCCCGACCGGTCTGACAATCAACGTGGTCTACGACGCGAGCGTCGCGAATGCCCCAATTGGATTTAAGACCACCGTCGCCGCCGCCGTCGCCTACCTGGAAAGCCAGTTCTCGACACCGATATCCATCACCATCAACGTCGGCTACGGAGAAGTGGGCGGATCGCCGCTCGGCTCCCTCGGCGCGAGCCAAACGTCCGGGACCGACGTTGGCTATCAGACGCTTCGGGCAGCGCTTCTCGCGCGCACCGCGACAGCGGATGAGATCGCCGCGGCAGCCACTCTTCCGGTCAACGACCCGACGAACGGTGGCAGCTTCTACCTCAGCTATGCCGAAGCGGAAGCGCTTGGTCTTTCCGCTGGCCCAGGTCCGGGGGTGGCGGTTGGGTCAATCGGCATCAGCAGCACGGACCCGATCACGTACGCCACGACAAACCAGGCCGCCTCCGGCACCTTTGACGCATTCGGTGTCGTGGAGCACGAGATCACCGAAGTACTGGGACGCACCGAGAGCCTGGGCTCATTAAATGGTTTTGGCATTTACACGCCGCTTGATTTGTTCCGCTATGCCTCGCCCGGGGTCCGCGATCTGGTGCCGGGACCAGGGTCGTTCTCGATCGATGGCGTCAATTTGCTCGGCCAGTTCAACAATCCGTTGGCCAACGGTGGGGACGCCGGCGATTGGGCGGCAAGCGTGACCGGCGACGCATTCGACGCTTCCTCCGTGGCCGGCGTGGCAAGCGGCGTGAGTCCAATGGACCTCCGGGAGATGGACGTCCTTGGGTTCGCTCCGGCCACGACCGGCAATGCCGCCCCGACCGTGCTGTCGGTGACCGCGTCACCAGGGACCGGCAATGTGACCACGGGCACTTTGGTGACCCTGACGGTCACCATGAGCAAGGCCGTAACCGTGTCAGGCGGAGCGCCAACCTTATCGCTGAACGACGGCGGCGGCGCGACCTATGACGCCGCGAAGTCGACCGCGGCGGCGCTGGTGTTCGATTACTCCGTGCTGGCCAGTCAGAGCACGACCGCGCTGGCGGTGACGGCGTTGAACACGAACGGCGCGACGATCCGGGACGCCACCGGGAACAGCGCGGTGCTTTCCGGCGTCCAAACCAGCTTCCCGGGTCTTGAGGTCAACATCAGCGGCGGCCTGATTAATAATCTCAGCGTCACGCAACAACTCGAACTGATCTACGTCGGCTACTTCAATCGTGCCGCCGACTTTGGCGGCTTCAACTTCTGGAGCGGGCAGAACACGCAGGCGCAGAGCGCGGGACAAAGCGCGGCGACAGCGTTGACAAACATCGCGAATTCGTTCACGCCACAGCCGGAGACAATCGCGCTTTACCCGTTTCTCGGCGGCACCAACGTCAATCTGACGACTCCCGCGGCCCAGTCAAGTCTGACTTCGCTCATTGGCGCGGTCTATGTAAACTTGTTTGGTCACACAGCCGACCCTGGCGGCGCGGCTTACTGGCTCGGACAGATTACCAACGGCGCGGTTGGGCTTGGCGCGGCGATCCTGGCGATCGCGAACGGTGCCACCGGAACTGACGGGATCGAGTTGCAAAATAAGATCGCGGTCGCTCTCGACTTCACCACCAGAACGGATGCGGCTGGACTGGGTGTTGCCGCGCCATTGCCTGCCTCGTTCCTCACGGCGGCCGGCGGCGTGTTAAGTGGCGTCGACGGGACGTCGCTGAACGACCCGTCAGTTACCGCCGGGATGGACGCGACGACGGCATATATCGCCGGTTCGGCGAGCAGCACCACGACTACCCTTGCCGCGAGCGCTTCCACCGACTCGCCGATAATGATCTCATTGTCCAACGCCGTAATCGACCCCGGAGCGGGTAACCACTCGATCCAGTTCCTCACGGGTGCTACCGCCGACACCGTGGTGCTGCACGCCGGCGCGACGGACCAGATCGACGGCTTCGATTTGGCCGCCGGCGACCGCCTGGACCTGCGCGAACTGCTCGCCGCGGCGGTGCCAGGTATCCAGGATGTTCCGCCAAACCTGGGCGCCTCGCTCACCATCGCCGACCAGGGAGCCGACGCCTTGCTGCTGTTCGATCCACTCGGGCACGCCGCCGGCAGCCCGGTCGCGGTGCTACGGAACCTGGGAAGCGTGGTGACTGACCTCAAGGTCCTGACGGGCAACGGCGCCGTTCAAATCTGAGCCGCGATGATCTCACGGCGCCGATTCATCCGGATTGACATTGCTCAACAATGTCTGCTACCGGACATTAAACTGCCTTCATCGCGGACATCGTCGCCTGGCGCCACGTGCCGATCGTGCCTGTTTCCATCCGTCGCGGGGAGAACTGGCCATGAAAGAAGCACCCGACACCATTCAATTGAACATCGACCGTTATCCCGCAATTCTGGGCCGCCCCATCGCCGAGCAGCGGCGCGTCAGTGTCGAGCAATTGCTCGCTGAGGCGATCAGCAGACTCGCGCGAGCGACCCATCCCGGCGTTCGTTAGAATTCGCATCGCCAAGCACCGCCGGACGAAACCGCCGGACGAGGTCCAGGCAACAGCAACGCGCCGGCTCGAAACACGCGAAGGCCGGCGTCGCGGTCACGAAACGCCCGGACAGTGATCGAAGGAGGCTGTACGGTGGACGCCAACCAAAAGACCTTGAGCCCGCACGCCAACCGATTGCTCGGTTTGCTGACAAACGCCGATTACGAACGGCTGCGTCCGCACCTTCAGGCAGTTCCCCTGGAGTACCGAAAGTCTCTCTACGAGGCAGATAAAAGCATTGAATTCGTCTGGTTCATCGAGACCGGTGTCGGATCTTTGGTGAACACCATGGCCAACGGCGACGCCGCCGAGGTTGGCACGATCGGCAACGAGGGGATCGTTGGCCTGCCAGTGCTTTTCGGCGATCGCCAGGCGTCCACCAGCGTCTATATCCAGGTCCCGGGCGTCGGTCTGCGAATGAGCGCGACGGCGTTCGAAAGGGAGCTGGCACAAAGTGTCTCGATGCGAAAAGTGATGCTTCAATACGCGCATGCGTTTTTCAATCAGGTCGCGCAGTCCGCCGCCTGCAACCAATATCATTCGTTACGGCAACGGTGTTGCCGTTGGCTGTTGATGACGCATGACCGGATGACCTCGGATCAATTTCTGCTCACCCAGGAGTTCCTGGCCATGATGCTGGGCGTGCAGCGGAGTGGCGTTTCCGCCGCGGCGGGTGCGCTGCAGCGCACCGGCATCATCCGTTATAATCGCGGCAATGTCACAATCGTCGATCGCGCCAGTCTGGAACGCCAATCGTGCGAGTGCTACGGCATCGCCAAAAAGGAGTTCGATCGGTTGCTCGGCGATTGAACTCGAAACGCGCGGGCAGCCTGGGCCGTGTTGTCGAAGCCCAGACATGAGACCCGGGGTGCGACCAAGGCCCCGGTCCGTCACTGGGCTGACCCACTGACGGTTTCCCTGGGGGCTCTTGCGCGAGCGCCGGCATCGCCCTTCAATACCCGCCTGGAAACGGAGGACACGATCATGGGAACGATCCACGCCAGGCTGGCTCACGTGGGCGTCTACGCTCACGACAAACCGCTGCTGGAAAACTTCTACACCACCGTTCTTGGCCTGTTGATCACCGACAAGGGCGAGGGTCGCGGCGGCGTCGAACTGACGTTCATGAGCAGCAGCCCCGAAAACCACCATCAGTTCGTGCTGGTGTCCGGCCGGCCGGAACCGTCGGGCTTCAACCCGATCAACCAGATCTCCTTCATGGTCGACTCGCTGTCGCAGCTTCGCGATGTCCATAATCGGGCGCTGGAGAACGGAGCCACCGGCATGCGAGTGACCTGCCACGGCAACGCCTGGTCGTGCTACTTCCAGGACCCCGAGGGCAATACGGTCGAAGCCTACCTGGATACGCCGTTCCATGTGCCGCAGCCGCATGGCGTGCCGTTCGACCTGGCCGCACCGGATGACGAAATCCTGCGCTGGACCGAAGACCACTGCCGCGCGGATCCCGGCTTCATGATGATGGACGCGTACCAGGCGAAGATGCGGGTGAAACTCGCGCGATCAGCTTAGCTTCCGAGGGAGTTGGTTGCTGTCGGTGACAATCGATCCTTTGCTGATGGACCTCGTCGCGTTCGTGGCGAAGCGGCCGCGGCCCTACGACGAGGTCATCGACGCCTGGCGCACCTCCTGCCCGCGGCTCACGGTGTGGGAGGATGCGATTGATCGCGGCCTGATCACCCGCGGCCGCGGCGAGGACAAGACACTGATCGTGCAGGCCACCAGTACCGGCCTGCGATTTCTTCAAGAAGGCGGACGGTCGCCGGATTGAATCCGCGGCATTACGAAGCCGACGGTCGCCGTCGGATTCCGCACTCAATACTGTGAGCCACCTCACAGCGCCCCGCGCATGCGGCCCCTATAAGTTCGTCACGAGAAAAGTTTCGTGCCACGAACCCAAAAGGCCAGTCATCATGCAAAAGATCGCGGGCGTCGCGAGGTCCACCGCCGCTCCAGGCCGCCTCGCCATTTGGAACCCGCGGCTACAGATCGCGGCCACGATGCTCATCTTATGGGCTGCTTCAATGCTGGCGCTGCAAGCCGCCGGTCCGCACGCGCGCGCCATGCTCGCCAGCGAGGGCACGCTGATCAACGCGCCCGACCAGTGAGCTTTGGCGCGTTCATGCCGTTGGCGGCTCGGGCATCTTAAGAAACTTCTCGGCGGCGTACCAGAACGCGAACCGCGCCTTGCAGGTCGCCAAAGCGTGCGCCGCGCCGGCGATCACGGAAAACTGCCTGTCGCCATTGGGTAGTTTGGCGAAGAAGTCGAGCAGGTCCTCCATCGTGGCGATGCCGTCATATTCGCCGCGCGCCACCAGCACGGGCGACAGGATTTTCGCCGGATCGACCACCGGCAGTTTCGACGTCATATCCAAATAGGTGCCGGTCGGCACCGAGTCGCCGTATACCATCTCCGCCTTCACCAGCGCCGCCGGCACGGCGGGATCGGTGGTCCCCGGCCGATCGCGGGTAAAGATGCTCTCGATCATCGCCTTGTCGCGCGGCCGGCGATTATGCGTCCGGAAAAACTCGAGACCTTCCGCTCGCTTCGCCAGGGTCGGCGAGCCCTTACCGGTATAAGTGTGCGCCGCCAGCACAAGACGCCCGCACCGCTCCGGAGCGGCCATCGCATACGCGGCCGCGCGTAAGGCGCCCGACGACTCACCGAGAAAGTGATAGCGCGTCTGGCCGGTTTCCCGCTTCACGACCTCGACCGCCGCCGTCAGATCCTCGACCCCCGAGGCGATGTCCGAATTGCCGTCGGTGCGGTCGGACTTGCCGTAGCCTTCATGATCCATCGTCCAAACGTCGAACCCGTTCTGGGCGAACGCCGTCATCGTCGAATAGTTTTCCGGCCCCGGGACGTGCAGATCGAAGCTCGACAGCGCGCTGGTCGACGATCCATGCACCAGGAACAGCACGGGAAGCCGCCCGCCGCCGACCCGTTTACGATACATCGCCAGATGGATCGGCTTGCCATCGCGGGTTTTTACCGCCTGATAGTCCCGCACCGGACCCACCTCCGACGCCGTCGCGGGCGCGGCGAGCAGAGCGGCGGACGCCGCCAGAGCGCTCCGCCTCGGCAACGATACAGAATGTGCCATTTTCGACCTCCCCATGATCTGTCGCCGATCGATTTACCGCATCCCGACCATGCTGTTCCACTCTTTCACGAATGCGGCGTGGGTCTTCAGGAACGCATCCCAGTCGTCGGGGATCAGTTGTTTGAACTCGGCGATCGGCACGCCACCCGCCGGCGGTTTCACGTCGGTGCGCGCGGAATACAGCGCGGTCGCATCCACGTAGGCCTGTTGGCCAGGCGCACCCGTGAACCAGTCCATGAACAGTTTGGCGGCTTCCGGATGCGGCGCCTGATCGACCGCACCCATGAGGGACGGTGACGCGATCACGCCCTCGGGTGGATTGACGAACGCGATCGGCGCGCCCTTCGCCTTGAATTGCAAATAGCCGGAGTATTGCGCCGTGGAGATCACCTGATCCTGACCGCTGACCGTGCGATCGAATTGCTGCACGTAAGAATCGAAAGCGCGTGGATTGAGTGTGGCGAATTGCTTCCAGTAATCGTCGCCGTAGATGTTCTTCATCAACAGCCAGGCTTCATGCTGCAGCCCCGAATTGGCAACCTTGACATTGATCGCGTCCTTCCATCGCGGGTTCAGCAGGTCCTTCCAGCTTTTCGGCGCTTCCTCGGCTTTCAGGGTGGTGGGATTATACGCGATGCCGGCGATGATAATCGCGCCCCACATGTAGTAGCCTTCCGGCTTGCTCTTGTGCTCGGGCGAGAATGCCGCGAGTTCCGGCGATTCGTAACGCGCCCAGCCGCCACGCTTTTGAAAATCGAGGACGAAGGTCATGTCAGTCAGGGTCAGCACGTCCAACTGATAAGTATGCGCCTGGCGCTCCGCCATCAGCTTTGCATAGAGCGCGCCTGTCTGCAGCCGCAAATAGGTCGCCTTGATCTTCGGAAACGCCTTCATGAACGAATTGAGCAGCGCGTTCTGATTGGCCTCCGGGTCTGGCGAATACAGCACCAGAGCGCCTTCCTTCTCCGCCGCTTCGACATTGGCGCAGGTTTGAAAGCCGTCCATCTGCCGCGGCTTGTCGCATGCCGCGGCCCAGGTGGCGCTGATTGGCAGGATCGTGGCCATCGCGGCGATGGCGAGTGCTTTCCGGAACGTCACTCGTGATGTCCTCCTGAATTCGCATGCGGCGGCATGGGTCGGCTGTGCCTCACGATCGCGCCGGACCCTGTCCATTGCCGCCCGCCGTGTCAAACAACCCGCACAGGTTCAGACGTCGGCGATCTTCTCCCAATACAATTCGCGCTGCTCCACCGGACCGCCATAGGTCCGCGCCGGAGGGCGCAATACCATCAGCCCATCCTCGAACCGCACGTCACGAACCTGATCGGATCCAATCCGGCTCGGGTCGGACGCGGCGTCGACACGGGTGACCAATTGTTTGCCGTCGAAGCTATGGTTGCCACAGTAACTGCTGTATTCGCGTTTCCCGCCGTCGGGGATTTCCCGCCGCCCATCACACGTCACCGCCATCATGCGGCCGTCCGCGCCCAACACGACGCGGCCCGTTGGATAACCGCCGTACGGCGCGGGCAGCGCGTTGCCATTCCCGTCCCGCGCGATCGCCCGCACCAGGCGCCAGGTGCCAATCACCGATGTCATCGCAATCTCCTTGTTATAACCCAGGGAAAATCCGTTCGAACACGGCGGGGGAACCCTCATCGAGCCGCATCCCCGCGCGCACCCGGCGACTCCACGGATTGGAGTCGCGCGCCGCCATCCATTCTTTCGTATCCGGCACGCCGGGATGCTCGAACTCGTAGACGGTCAGATATTTCGGCTGCGCCTCGATCGCGGTGAAGCGGCGGGCGCGGATCACGCCGGGGACCTTCAGGAATCCCGGAATATAACAGGTGTTGTACCAGTCATTGAACTCTTCCTCCATCGACGCCATGACGCCGATGCGGCCCATTTGCAAACAGCGCGGCAACTCGGTCGGGTTATCCGCCGGATGCGTGCGCGCCGGGAAGATCTGCCGATAACCGTTCAACAGGAAATTCCGCCCCGTCGTACTGGGCGACGTCGCCAGCCGCCGCGCCGAAGGCTGATACCGCACGGTATCGAGGAACGCCGCCGAGCGCAGCACGTTGTGATCCTCCAGTTCGTACATCGCGAGATATTTCGGTCCGCCGCGCAACGCGCGATATCGGCCGGCGCTGAGAAACCCCGGTACCGCGAGCAACCGGCCAATATGTTCCTCGTCGTACCACCGGTTGAATTCGGCTTCGTGCGCCGGATCGACGTCGGTCCAGGCCATCAACAGGCCGGTGCCTCGGGTTTTCGGCATGGTCATTTCCTCCCGTTCGTGGTGCGAGACAACCGCTCGTACCCGAACGTGTCAACCGACGGGAGGTTTCAATCGATGGCGACAGCGGTCGGACCCGATGTCATCGCTGTTGAGCGTGGCCACGAACAGCAACGCGCCGCATTCCTGTCGCGATGGAATTCACCAATTGACGCACACGATCAAGTCTCGATCCAGCAACGACAAGAGGCGCGCAACCTCGTGCCGCCCACAACACATATGTCTCGTCCGCCGCGCGCGTCGTGAATTCAGGAAACAGTCGTATGACGTCGTCTCCATTTGTCAGGTCCGAACAGTCCCCTGTGTCCAGATAGGACTCGACGAGCAATGCCTCGGCCAGCAGCAGGTCATGCCGCGGCAACTCCACGTGGTACCAGGTAACCTCGTCGATCGGCACCTGGGCTATCGTGCCGCCATTTCTCAAATATTTGATCGGGATCAGCACATCGTCGACAAACACGGCATGATTGGGCGAAAGCCAAAGATCTCGATGAGGTCGTTCGTCGCCGAATGCGCCCGCACGCACTCGCACCGGCCAGACCGTTTCCGGTTTGGGATGCTTACGGCAATCGAACCGACGATGACCAATCCAACAAACCGCCGCCGAACCGGCGAAATGCGCGCGCACGGTGTCGCCAATGATCAGTTGTTCGACCGGTATCTCGCCGCCTGTCGTGGCGATGCGGGTTCCGGCGAGAAAACAAGTGGGTGGCGGAGGAATGAGGGAGCCTCCAGTATCGGGTGCATCGATCTTCGTGATATTGTAAATGGTGCCACCCGGCGCGATCGGCGTTGCCTCGAAGCCATGGCCTAAGTTGTTTGAGCCATACCAGGTTCCGACGATGACCCCGGAACCATTGATGCCCGCGGCAGTCGTGGCAATGGCGCCGGGAACGTCGATGGTCGTGTAGACGCCGTCGGTGTCGACGAAACCATGCTGACCGCCGGAAGCATCAAAATACGAGCCGACGACGTCCCCGGCATCGTTTATCCCGTTGGCGACAGTTCCCGATCCGAAGGTGCCGACGGCGGCCAAAGGATCGCCGATCATGGTAAAGGTTCCGCTTGTGTCGACATATCCGAAACGTGTCCCGGTCACGTCGAAGTAATAGCCAACGATCTGTCCGTTATTGTTAATTCCGGTCGCGAATGTGCCACCTCCAGTGAAACCGCCGCCAGGGCCGGGGTTGAAATACGCCGACGGGTCGGTGATCGTGGTGAAGGTTCCATTGGTATCCAAGAAGCCGTTCCAGTAACCGGGGCCGAGGAAGATACCCACGATCTGGCCGGCGTTGTTTATACCGTACGCTTCCGTGGCGCTCGTGCCATTGGAGACGGTCGCGTCGGGATCGTCGACTGTCGTTAAAGTTCCGCCGCTGTTCAGGAATCCATGAGTGCCCGTGCTATCCGAGAAAAGCCCGACGACCTGCCCCGCATCGTTGATACCGGTGACTCCCGCGCCAGAATTGGGATCGGCGACATTCGTGAAGATGCCGCCAGCGTAGACGAATGTGTAAGCGTACTGATTGGGAGCGACGGAACCGATAGTGTAGCTATGCCCACCGACAATCCGGCCCGAGGCGTTGATCCCGGAAAATGACGTTTGACTAACCATCGTTGCTAAACCCCGCGGTTCGTTGGTGCGAGCCGTCATCGCCTGCTCAAGGCGGTCACGCGGCGGCAGCAGAAATTCCATCCCTTTTCTACGTTCCGGGTGTCATTTGTCAATTTGATTTGGAGCGTCAAGCACAAATTATTGCACAAAAATAAATATTCCACCGCGGGTCTACAATCAACGCCTCGCATACCTGGCATCCGATCAGGCCACTGGACCGGGCCGCTCACTCGAGTCGATCAGCCGCCGCCACCACCCGGTCCACGAACGCCTGAGCACTGCCCAGATACGACGCCGGATCCGTCATCCGCTCGATCGCCGCCCGGTCGAGCCGCGACGACACCGCGGGATCGCGTGCCAGTGCGTCGGTCAACGACAGCCGTTCCGTTAACGCAATGTCGCACGCATGCTTGACGACGTGATGCGCTTCGCCCCGGCCCAGATGCGGCGCGAGGCCCATCATCACCGCCTCGGCCACGATCAACCCGTGCGTCAGATCCAGATTCCGCCGCATGCGCCCAGAATCGACGACCATCCCCTCGGCGATCGCGCGCGCGTGCAGCAACGCGCCGTGCGTCAACACGAAGACCTGCGGGATGACCAGCGCCTCGCTCTGCCACGGACCGGTGGCGCGCTCGTGGTCCTGCGCCATCGCGCCAAGCATGACCGGCACCAACCCCTGCACGGTGCGCGCGGCGGCGAGGATGTATTCCGACGCGATCGGATTGCGCTTTTGCGGCATGGTCGAGGATGCGCCGCGGCCCGCGACATAAGGCTCCGCGACTTCCCCGACCTCGGTCTGCGCCAACAGGATGATGTCGGTGGCGAACTTCGCCAGACCGCCGCAGATCAGGCCCAGAAAAGCGACGGTTTCCGCCAGAGCCTCGCGGCAGACGTGCCAGGGTGCCAGCGGCGCGTGCAAACCCAGTTCGGCCGCCAGTCCTTCCATGACCGCGATGCCCTGGTCGCCAAGCGACGCCAGAGTGCCGGCCGCGCCACCGAACTCGACCATTTCGACGCGGCGCCGCAGTTCCGGCAACCGCCCGATGTGCCCGATGAACGGCAAAGCCCAGGTGGCGCATTTGAGGCCGAAGGTCGTCGGCAAGGCCTGTTGCAGATGGGTGCGGCCCGCCATCACGGTCGCGCGATGCACCCGTGCCTGATCGCCCAGGGCCCGCGTGATCGCGCGCATCTCGGCCTCAATGAGCCCAAGCCCTTCGCGCACCTGCAGCACCGTCGCGGTGTCCATGATGTCCTGCGTCGTCGCCCCCCAATGGGTCCAACCGCCGGCCTCACCCGCGCCGCGCGACAGTTCGGCCACCAGACCCACGACCGGGTAGCCGACATTGCGGGCGCTCGCGGCCAGGACCTCGGTGCGCAAATCACCCTTGGCCGCCGCTTCGCCGATCGCCGCCGCCGCATCCGCCGGAATGATCCCGAGCAGCGCCTGCACCCGCGCCAACGCGGCCTCGACATCCAGCATGCGCTGAAAGTACGCGCCCTCATCGAACACGGCGCGCATCGCGTCGCTGCCATACAGCGTGCCCAGAATGGGGCCATCGGCGGGATTGATCGGCATCGAGAGTCTCCTGAACGCTCCATGCGCGGGAATGAGAACCGCTCCCGCGCGTAAACGCCTCATTAACACTTTGCTGCCAGAATACGCCTGTCTGACAGGAGGAGCCAAAATGGACAGTCCAGACGGAACGCCACACTTCCGCATGCGGCAACTGAAGGAAGCGATCGACCACCTGGAGGCGCGGCGCTGGCGTATGGCGGAGGTCCAGTGCCGGGTCCTCCTCGCGGAAGATCCCACCGACGTGGAAGGCATGCTCATCCTGGGGCTTGCCATCGCGGCGAGCGGCGAGGCGGCCCGTGCCGCGCCAATTCTCGGCCGCGTGCGGCGCGCCCGGCCCGACCATGCCGATCCCTGCCGCGACTTCGCGACCATGGAGCCACGAGTGCCGCGGGCGCTGGTGACGCGCCAATACCGCGCGTGCCTGAGGCTGGCCCCGGCCGACACCCGATTGCGCCTCGATTTCGCCGGCTATTTGCTGGAACACAGCGAAGCCGACGCGGCATTGGTCGTGTTGCGCGATGCCCCTGATTGTTCCACCACCAGCAACCTGCGCGGTATGGCCTTGGCCGAGACCGGCAAGTTCAAAGAGGCGGTGCGGAATTTCGAGAACGCGGCCAGGCTGGAGCCTGGCTTCGCGGGCGCATGGTCCAATCTCGGGATGATGCTGAAAATCGAGGGCCGGTTCGGTGACTCGCTGGCTGCCTACGACCGGGCCCTCGCCTGCTCCGGCAACGACCCGCGGATCAAGGTCAGCCGCGCCATCGCCCTGTTGCATGCCGGCCGGTGGGAAGACGGCTGGCGCGATTATGAGGCGCGCTTCGATCGACCGGTCCATGCCGCGATTTCGGACGCCGAGGCAGTGCCGTCGATCGGCGCGGACACTCGTTTCGATGGCAAAAATATCCTGATCTGGCATGAGGAAGGCTTCGGCGACACGCTGCAATTTTCTCGCTATTTGCCCATGCTGGCCGAACTTGGTGCCACGGTAACCGCGTCGGTACCGGCACCGCTGGTTCGCCTGCTGCGCGGGATACCCGGCATCAGCGTGATCCAGGCCGGCGAGGGCACGTTGCCACCGCATGACTTCCAAAGCTCATTCCTCAGCCTGCCGCATGCATTCGGCACCACCACCCGGACTGTGCCCGATGCCCCCTGGCTCATCCCCGACCCCACGCTCGCCGCCGCCTGGGCTGCCCGTGTGCCGCGGGACGGCTTGCGCGCGGGCCTGGTCTGGGCTGGACACGCGCGTCCCTGGTTGCACGGCTTCACCTCGGTGGATCGCCGTCGCAGCACCGGCCTCGCCGCGTTCGCTCCATTGGCCGCGGTGCGAGGCGTGCGGTTCGTCAGCCTCCAGGCCGGCACTTCCGCGGCGCAAGGGCAGGAACCGCCGCCAGGCATGGAACTGACCGACCTCATGGAATCGGTGCGCGACTTCGCCGACACCGCGGCCATCATCGCCAATCTGGATGTGGTGATCAGCGTCGACACCTCGGTCGCGCATCTGGCGGGGGCGATGGGGAAACCGGTGTTCTTGCTGGATCGTTACGACAATTGCTGGCGTTGGTTGCACGGGCGGAGCGACACCCCGTGGTATCCGTCGATGACGATTTTCCGCCAGTCGAGGCCCGGCGACTGGGCTTCGGTGATGCATCGTGTGTCGGCATCGCTGGGGTCGTTGGCGATATTCCGCGATAATCAATCGGCGGTTCCGCGGACATCCGCGCTCGCGACCGCGGCATGAGAGCCAGACGGAATTCGACGATCGTTACCGAGCGTAAACGTCGGCAAGCGGGATCGTGACACCGATCTCCGGCATCGCGAGTTCGGCGTCGAGGCCGGTGATTATTTCCTGTTCCCACCCGGTGCCGCGGCGGAGCACGGTGATTTCGGGCCGTTCCGACTCCAGCAGGACGTAAAGCAGAATGCTGGGGACGGAAGCATACTCGACCGTTTTCACGCGGCGATCAGTCAACGCCGTGGAGGGGGACAGAACCTCGAACACGGCGGTGGGCGTGATGGTGTCGCCTTCCTCGCCGAGGATCCCACACGCGACAGTCGCGTCGGGATACCTGACCCGGCCGCCGGTAAGGACCTTGAGTTCCGGACCAAATGCTTCGCATGGCGGGCGGACGCGGTTGACCAGGGCCGCCGTAAGCCGCGTGATGACTCGCACATGGGGCACGCTTCCGCCGGTCATGGCGATCGGCTGAATGCCGTCGAATTCGTAGCGCGCCGGCTGGGATCGCTCCCACGCCAAAAACTCGTCCACGGTCAGCGGTTTGAGGGATGCGCTCATCGGTCGGATATCCGGTTGCCGTGCTACAGCGGAATGCACTCTACCGCGTTTCCGGGCAATCCGATACAGACACAATGCATCGGCACCCGCGTTCTCCGCCTCGTGTTCCCAATGACACCCGGACCGCCCCTACCCCTTGTCATCGGCCCCCGGTTCCGCTATATCATCCACACACCAAATTCTCCGCTGCTTTACGGGGGGTGGCCTTAACCGGCCGCCTTTTTTGTTTTGGACAACCTGGACGACCCCTTGCCCAATCAAACCGGGCCCAATCCGACCGGGCCCAATCAGACCGGGCCGCTGACCCTGGAGGCCAAACTGACCGCCATTGTCGCGCCAAGACTGGAAACCATGGGCTTCGAGCTCGTGCGTGTCGCCGTGCTCGGCCGTGAGCATCCGACGGTCCAGGTCATGGCCGACCGCGCCGACGGCAGCCTGATCTCGGTCGAGGACTGCGAGCAGATCAGTCACTACCTGAGCGGCGTGTTCGACGTCGAAGACCCGATACCGGGCGCCTGGAACCTGGAGGTCAGCTCGGCCGGCATCGATCGTCCGCTGACGAGGACGAAGGACTGGAACCGCTTCGCCGGCCACCTCGCGCGGGTGGAAACGCTGTTTCCGGTCGAGGGCCGCAAGCGGTTTTCCGGCATCGTGCTTGGCGCCGATGACAAATTCGGGAAACTACGGCTGGATGACGGCACCGAGGCGGCAGTGCCGTTGCGCGACATCCGCCGCGCCAAACTCGTGCTGACTGACGCTCTGATCGCCTTTACCGCTCCAACCCCGACCGCCAACTAAAAGCACTCGCCACCAAAACACAGGTAAACGAGGCCATCATGGATACCGCCATCGCTCGCCCTGAACTGCTGCTGGTCGCCGACGCCGTCGCGCGGGAGAAGAACATCGACCGCGAGGAAGTGCTGGAAGCGATGGAGCAGGCCATCCAAAAAGCCGGCCGCGCCAAGTACGGCCACGAGAAAGACATCCGCGCCACGATCGATCGCAAGACCGGCGACGTGCGCCTCTCCCGCTGGACGGAAATCGTCGAGGCGGTTGAAAACGAAGAAACCCAGATGTCCGCTCAGGACGGGCAAAAACTGTTTCCGGACAAGGCGATCGGGGATTTTGTCGTCGATCCGCTGCCGCCGATCGATTTTGGCCGTATCGCCGCGCAGACCGCCAAGCAGGTCATCGTCCAGCGCGTCCGCGAATATGAACGCAAGCGCCAGTACGAGGAATTCAAGGACCGCGTCGGCGAGATCATCAACGGCACCGTCAAGCGCACCGAGTACGGCAACCTGATGGTGGAACTCGGCAAGGCCGAAGCGCTGTTACGCCGCGACGAACTGATCCCGCGCGAGAGTTTTCGCAATGGCGATCGCGTCCGCGCCTACATCTACGACGTACGGGAGGAGCCGCGCGGGCCGCAGATTTTCCTCAGCCGCACGCATCCTGGCTTCCTCGCCAAGCTGTTCGCGCAGGAAGTGCCGGAGATTTACGACGGCATCATCGAGATCAAGGCGGTGTCGCGTGATCCGGGCTCTCGGGCGAAAATGGCGGTGATCAGCCGCGACAGTTCGATCGACCCGGTCGGCGCCTGCGTGGGGATGCGCGGCTCCCGCGTGCAGGCCGTCGTGCAGGAACTGCAAGGCGAAAAGATCGACATCATTCCCTGGAGCCCGCAGGCCGCGACCTTCGTGGTCAACGCTCTGGCCCCGGCCGAGGTCACCAAGGTCGTGCTCGACGAGGAAGCCGGACGGGTCGAGGTCGTGGTGCCCGATGAGCAGCTCAGCCTCGCCATCGGCCGCCGCGGCCAGAACGTGCGGCTCGCCAGTCAGTTGACGCGTTGGGACATCGACATCCTGACCGAAGCCGAGGAAAGCGAGCGCCGCCAGGAAGAATTCCGCCGCCGCTCCGGCTTGTTCGTCGAAGCGCTGGACGTCGACGACATGATCGCCGGACTGCTGGTCACCGAAGGCTTCAACACGGTCGAGGAACTCGCGTTCACCCCGGCCGAGGAGGTCGCGGCGATCGAGGGCTTCGACGACAGCGTCGCCGAGGAACTGATCCGCCGCGCCGAGGCGTTCCTCACCCGCCGCGATACCGAGCTGACCGACAAGCGCATCGAACTGGGTGTGTCCGAGGACATCGCCGCGTTCGAGACGTTCACCCCCGCCATGCTGGTCGCCCTCGGCGAAAAAGGCGTCAAGACCCTCGATGATCTGGGCGATCTCGCCTCCGATGAGCTGATCGAGATCGTCGGCCCCGAGCAAATGGACGAAGACACCGCCAACGCGGTGATCATGGCGGCGCGGGCGCACTGGTTCGATGATGAAGCCGCTGGCGAAAGCGCGGCCGGCGAGTCTGAATCCGCTCCGGCCGAGGAGACGGGCCACGACTGATACCGAGGCTGCTCTCGACGACACGATCGTTGACGCGAATGAGGAAGAGCCGGAAACAGGCCCGATGCGCCGTTGCGTGGTCACGCGGGAACGCCTGCCGAAGGAACAAATGTTCCGCTTCGTTATCAGTCCCGATCGTGCCCTGATCCCCGATCTCGCGGGGAAGTTGCCCGGCCGGGGAATATGGTTGAGTGCCTGCCGGGATGTGATAGAAGGCGCCGACAGGACGCGCCCGAAGGGGATGCCCCCAGCTGGGATGTCCGCGGATGGCATGCCGCCTGGTCCGAAAGGCCGGGAGCTGATCCGGGCCATCGCACGCGCCGCGCGTGGTCCGGTTCAGGTGCCCCCCGATCTTCCTGGCGTGCTGGAAACGGCGTTGATCCGGCGGATTGGCGACTTGCTCGGCCTCGCCCGGCGCGCGGGTCAGGCCATCGCGGGGTTTGAGAAGGCGCGTGATTGGATGCGAACCCATCCGGTGGGTCTGGTGCTGCAGGCCGCGGATGGCAGTGAGGCGGAGCGGGCACGATTTCGGTCCGCCGTCCCGGATACGGTTCCGGTTCTCGACCCGCTGACGGGCGCGGAGCTGGGACGTGTCATGGGACACGAGACCGTCGTGCATGTGGCGTTGGCGCCTGGCCGATTGGCCGGTTCCATCGCCATTGAAGCCGGCCGATTGGCTGGACTCAGAACGCCGTCTTCGCACCAGGGGACGGCGGGACTTTCGACACGGCGGGAAACCGCTGCGATCAATGATGTGACGGGTACCAACGGGTAGAGCATGAGCGAAGGCAACGAACAGGACGGCAGCAAGGGGCGTCTCTCCCTCAGGCCAGCGGCGAGGCTGGAACTGGGACGAACGGTCGATGCGGGCTCGGTACGGCAGACCTTCAGCCACGGCCGGTCGAAGGTCGTGCAGGTCGAGGTGCGCAAAAAGCGTACCGGAGCGCCGGCGACCCCGGCTCAGGCGGCGGGGGCTCCGTCGGCCACGCCGGGCAACATCGCGATCACCGCGCGAGGCGGCGCCGCCGCGGCACGCCCAGTACCAGGGGCTGGCCGCGCGCTGACCGCGACCGAGCAGGCGGCACGGCAACGCGCTCTGGTCGAGCAGCAGCGTGACTCCGCCCGCCGCGACGCGGAACGCCGCGAGCAGGAAAAGATCTCCATCATGTCCGCCGCCGAGGAAGCGCGGCGCAAGGCGGAGGAGGACGCCCGTCGCGAGGCCGAAGAAGCCGCGCGCCGCGAGGTCGAGGAGGCCGAGGCTCGCCTGCAGGCCGCCGAGGATGCGCGCCAGGAGGCGGAGCAGGCAGCGGTGGTGGCCGAACATGCCCGCCTGACCGCCGAGGCCGCCGCCAACGGGACCGAAGCGCCGGCACCAGCCCCCCCGCCACCGCCGCGAGAATTGCTGAAGGACAAGGTGCAGCAGCAGCCCGTCGCCCGGGCGCCCGCTGGCCGTCCGGGCACCACGCCGGGAGCGCGGCCCGGAGCG
>CALFNB010000507.1 GCA_937902425.1 uncultured Acetobacteraceae bacterium
GGTGCAGCATGTGCTGCATCGGCCGGCGTTGCTCAGCGCGTGTCCCGCGGGTGACCCGCGCACCAGCCGGATCGTGTTCATCACGCAGGACCTGCCGCGCGCGGTGATCGAGGAAGGCATGCGCGCGTTCGAGGCCGCCGCGGAGGGTTAAGGTCGCTCGGGCGCCGCGGAAGCGAATTGGTTCACTCAATGTTTCATCGCGCCGCTTACGTCGAGACGGTGCCACACGATTAATTTTGGCGAGTCTGGGACGCCCATCGGTATCAATGTTTCCAGCATATCAACCCAGGTCCGCCCGTCCGGCCCGCGAAATACCGTTGGAGCGGCAGCGGGAAACCGCGCGCTCAGGGCGAATTCCGGTGTCTTCCGCTCGATCGACGCCCGAACGAACTGAGAAATCGGCAGAGGTGCTCCGCTCGGAATGCCATCCCAAAGCGGCACCAGAACCGCGTCGAAGCCGGCCCATCGCTCGCCATTGAAGACGTCGTAAAAGACCGTCGCGAGCGCCCGTTCGCCGTCCAGCGTGAGCGACGGCGCGAATGAGAATTTAATTCCGCGCGCGGCATCGGGTGGAAACAGCGGCACTGGTTGGCGCCAATCTCCGCCGGCCGGCCGCCAGGCGTAATTCGCCTGATCGTTTCCGTAGATATGGGACGCGGCAGTGCCATGCCACGTCAGATGAATACCGCGCGCACGGTCAACGCTTACCCTGGCCCAGTCGGCGAGCACGTCCTGCCGCGGGAAGGGCTCGCCCCAGATCGGGAACTCCGCCAGTGCGTCGCTCGCACTGCTCCAGAGTCCGTCCGGGGTTCGTTGAACAATCCGCAGTTGCCAGTAACCGCCGGAACCCTCATTCTTGCTGGTGTCTTTCGGATCTCTGATCATGCTGCTGAAGGCGATCGTCACGATCCCCGCCGAATCAAGCGCCAGCGAGGCGGTTTTCAGCCTATGCCCCGGCGGGATGGGTATTGGCTCCGTTCTCCAGCTTTGGCCGCCGTCGAATGAAAACGCATAGACGCCGGACGGTGTGACGATGTGAACCCGCTTCTCGTCCGTGGCGATCGATGGGCCGATATCGCGCCCGTCGCTCTTCGCGCCGGTGTCGCGCGGCGGGCCCCATGCATAGCCGGATCGATCCAGAGTGAGCCGCCGGGTCCAGGCCTTGCCGCCACCCTGCCACACGACATCGACCGTGTTCCCGTTGACCGCGAGCCCGGGGTAGGCGTTCCAGTCCGCCGGCGTGCCGATCACGAGGGGCATCGGCGGAGTTTCAAATCGCGCGGTGCCATCGTCGCCGATGACGCCTCGCCGGTAGACCGCTCCGGTCACGCCCCCCGAGCGTCCGGCATCGACCCATACCATATGAACGCGGCCGTTCCCGTCGCGGGCGATATGAACGGCGTTGTTGCCCGCGGTCGCGTTCTCGTCACCCGACACGCCGACCTGGGTCATACCATTGGGAAGAACGAACACTGTCGCGGCGCGGGTGGCCGCCGGAGTTCCGGTTCCGGGCTCGCCATTCCAGGCACTCCAGGTCACGCGCGCGGCGCCGGCTCCGAGATTGCGGTGCAGATCCGTGGTGATATGCCGTTGCCCACTGGTGGCCGACGTCAACAAATCACGGAGCGGCGGATCGGTTGGGGCCAGTTCGGTGACGCCGGCGGGAAGTTCGACCGCCATCAGGTCCGGCAAGACGATTTGTGCCTGCTGCGCCTGTTGTGCCTGCTGCGCCCAGGCGGCAGCGGGCGACGCGAGCAACGCCAGGGACAGGCCGCATAACCACATTCCACAGACTGACAACATTCGTCCGGCCGACACTCGGGACATCAATCCAGCACTCCGTCGCCCATCAATAACGTTCGATCTCGCCAATCGGTGTTCCCACGGTCGGCACCGGCGACCATTCCGCGACAGCCGCCGGCATTCGCGGGTCGCGAATCCGCGCCTGATGTTTTCGCTCCCATGATATCAGTCCGCCCATGCATACCAGCAGGAATACCGTCGCCAGCCTCGGTGCCTCGAAAAGGTTATCGAACAGTCCGGAGATCAGGAATGAAATGATCGACCCGATCAACGCGGCGCCCATCGCATCGCCCAGGCGGACCGATCGCGCGGCACCGCGGGCCGCGCCGACGCATAACACCAGAAAGCTGAACGAGCCGAGTAATCCGGTTTCAAAGAGCAGCATCAGATAAAGGTTTTTCATTCTCCAAACCAAATGGTCGTCGTTTGAGAACCCCCAGCGGCCCATTCCTTCCCGGAAATCTCCGTTGGCCAGGATTTCCCGGCCCTTTGCATCCGTCAGGCTCAGGCCATTGAATGCGATGGTCGTTCCGGGTGTCGCGTTGAACAACGACAGCTCCATCGGCCGCGCGGGAAGGCCATGCACTGCCTTCACGCCAAGGCCATCCGTGGAGACAACGATCGAAACCGCCTCCCAGGTTCCGGGCGCGTGAGATGTCACGGTTTGGCCGCGACAATTGTCGGAATAAAGCAGGATCTTTTCACAAATGGAGATGCCCGCGGTTGCATCCGCCGACGACGCACGCCAGCGAAACTCCAACCGAAGCGGCCCTGACGGACGGAAGAAAATCTTCTGCCCGATGTATAAGGGCGACATCGAGGTCATCGTGAGATACCGGTTTTCGCCATTTCCCACGAGCCGGAAATCGCCAGGCTTATCGCCGACAGCTTTCGCCAAATTCAGCCGCGGGTAGGTCCCAAGCCCCATGCCAACGGCGAAGTGCCAAATACCGCCGTCGTGCAAGGCCCAGCCATTTCGCCAGTTGAGTTCCCTCGTGACCAGGTCGGATGATGAATGTCCGAAACGTTCCCGCATGTAACCGGACGAGGCCGCCATGAGAAGCCCGCCCCCGACCGGGATGACGAGCAGCACTGGCACGAGCCATCCGGTACGCCCTGGTGAGCCACCTGGGCGAAGTGCCAGCCATGCGAAAAGCGCTGTCAACAGCGAGGCGAATCCGGCGGCGTAAGCGGTCCTCGCGAAGGTCACGACCAGGGCGTAAGTGGCCACCGAGGCCAGTGCCAACAGCACCACACGCGTATACCACCGGCGGGATGTCAGCGCGGCGCCCAAAAGGAATGGCACCGCCATCGCGATGTACGCGCCAATGTGGCCCCCGCCGATATGCATGCTATAGAACGCCGCGGTGACCCGGTAGTCGGAGGCAAAGTCGAGCACCCCGGGAAACGCCGCGCGCTCGGCGATGGTCTCCAACGCGACGGCGCTCACGCCCGCGACCATGCCCCAGCCAAGCCACTCCGCCATGTCGCCATGCTGACGTTGACGGTGCCGCATGAACGGCAGCAGGGCCAACGCTTCGGCGAGCGGTTTGATCAGGCGTAGCGCGTTGTCGGGACGCAAATAGGGGTTGTCGGAGAGGGGACCGCCCTGGGTCACGGTCAGAACCCCGATTATCGCGCTGATTCCGAACGACGCGATGAGAAACAGCAGGACCGCGGCGGCTCGCCCGCGCGGAAACAGATCGGGCCATGAGGGTGGGTCGCGCCAAAGCAGGACGCCGATCGACGTCAGAACGACAAGATCGGATTCGCCGATCATCGTCCAGCCCGTCAAGATCCCCAGATCGAGCGCGGGCAGCGTCGCGGGTACAACGACCAGGAACAGCGCCGGCCAGCGCCAGAGCGCGGCGGCATAGCATATCAGCGCCGCGGCCAGAGGCCAGATCGGGATCGGATAATACCGGCCCGCCCAGATGGCGAGCGTGAAACACGCAAGCGCCGACAGCCGGGGAAAGATCAGCCGGATAGCGCCGGGCATCGGTCAGCCTTCAATCATTTGAAAGCCGGAGTGGGTTCCGATCTGGGCGGATCGCCGCCGATCGTCCCTCTGGCGTCCGCGGGCAATGCCGTCGAAGCGGCATCCCCTTGTGTCGGGCTTTAAGGCGGATCGGGGTCGTTCGCGCGAGACTGCGATTTGGCACTCAATATTCCTCTACGTCCCCGATCGCTTCGTTCTGAACGTGCCGCCCCGTCGGTGGGTTCACGCGGTCGCGCCAATTGTCGTCGCCGTGGCCCATCGCACCCGAGGATGGGGGAAGCGGCACCGCGAGGCTCGTCGCCACCGTTCCAACCATGCGCCACACCGAAGGCATCGCCTTCGCGGCGGCCCAGGCAGTAGTCCCCGCGAGTGGCACGGCGTTAACGTCAGGTACCAATCCTGGGCGTAAGAACCGGCCCGCCTCCACGATCGCCGACAGCAATGCCGCGAGAACAAAAGCCGCTGCCTTGCCACCCTCACGCTTCGCGCGCAGCCAGATCATGACGCCGATCGGCGCATACAAGGCGGCATGGCCGATGAGGTTCTTCGCCGCCTGCGGTTTAGTAACAATATAGTAATTATATAATGGAATCAGTCCGTAGATGTAGAAAGCATCCGCCGCCTCCGATGGCGTGGTCCAGTCGAACGAGAGCAGACCGTTCACGGCGGCCACCATCACCAGATAAACCGGCACCGCCCCTGGAACGAGCCGTGCCATGTCCTGTCTGATCTGGTTCGGACTTCGCCGCGTCAGGCAGTGCATCGTCCAGGCGCCGAGCGTGATCCCGGCGGTGCGAAAGCCAACGGCGGCCAACGACGGGGACCCGCTCAGCAACAGGCACGTCGCGGCGTAAACGCCGGCCATGGCACAAAACCCGATCCATGTCGCGTCGCCCGTGGTGCGTCCCACGTAAACCCGCCCACGTTCCACGATTGTCAGCATCGCCCCAACGGGCGCCATGGCCAGGATGCCGCCCAGGATCACCACGACCCGCACTACCAACGGACGTCCCTCGCCGCTGATCGCGGTAAATGAGTCCGGCAAACGGTCGAGTTGCGCGAGGAAGTCATCCGCGCTCAACGCGAAGTCGAGCGGCATCAGCAAAAACACGATCAGTGCCGCGGTATAAATCCGCAGCATCAGCCTCAGGCTCTCCAATCCGTCCATGCTGGTTTGAAGCCGCGCGAGCGGCTTCTGAAGCACGCCAAACAGCAGAATTCCAACCGCCGTCCCAAGACCTTGGGCGATGATGTAGTTGAGGGTCACCGTCCGCGGCGGGAAAAACAACTGCGCGTATTTAACCGCCAGAATGCACACCAAGCACAGGAGTGCGGCGCAAACCATCGACCACATCGAAGCGCGCGTACGTGGGGATAGCAGCCCCGTCACTAAAAACCCGAACGGTACCAACATCAGTGCGTTGCCCATCCAGTCGGAGCGCTGGTCGGAGCCGTTTTCCACATAGGGAACGTGAATCAACCGGGACAGCGCCTCAGATGGATCGATCGGGACGAAATTCAGCGCGGCAACGCCGATGAACGTGCTCGCGTAAGCCATCAACAAGGCATAGAAAACGGCCGCGAGGGCGTAGCGGGAGCGGGACACGGACGGACCTAAGTCTGCCGCAGTTCCGGAAAGTCCTCTTCGCGGAATTCGTTTGCGTCGCGCGTGCCCGCCGCTGCCCGGTCCTCCTCGGCGCGGCGCAGTTCGACCCGGCGGATCTTGCCGGAGATGGTCTTCGGCAAATCGGCGAATTCCAGCCGCCGGACTCGTTTAAATGGAGCCAGCCGTCCACGCATGTGCTGGAAGATCGACAGCGCCGTGGCCCGGTCGGGCACGGCGCCGCCAACCAGCGATACGTAGGCCTTGGGGATCGCGAGCCGCATCGGATCCGGCGCGGGCACAACCGCGGCCTCGGCGACCGACGGGTGCTCGATCAGGATGCTTTCGAGTTCGAACGGACTGATGCGGTAGTCGGAGGCTTTGAAAATATCATCGGCGCGCCCGACGTACGTCAGATAGCCGTCGGCATCGCGCGAGGCGACATCGCCGGTATGATAAACCGCGCCGGTCAGGCCGGCGATCGTGCCGTCGTCCTGCTGGTAGCCGCGCATCAGACCGGCGGGCGCGGGATCGAGCGCGATGGACACCTGGCCCTCGTCGGCGTCCTTGTCCTCGGTATCGACGAGGCGGATGCGATAGCCGGGCGCCGGACGGCCCATGGAACCGGATTTCACGGGCTGACCCGGCGAGTTGCCGATCTGCGCGGTGGTTTCGGTCTGGCCGTAGAAATCGCGGATCGTCAGACCCCAGGCGGCCCGCACCTGATCGATGACCTCGGGGTTCAGCGGTTCGCCGGCGGCGAGCACCTCGCGCAGGCTGTGCTTCACCGCTTTCAGGTCCTCCTGGATCAGCATGCGCCAGACCGTCGGCGGGGCGCAGAGCGAGGTGACCTTGTTGGCGGCGATCACGTTGAGCACGTCGCGCGCGTTGAACCGCGGCTGGTTGGCGATGAACACCGTCGCGCCGGCATTCCACGGCGTGAAGAAACAACTCCACGCGTGCTTCGCCCAACCGGGCGAGGAGATGTTCAGATGCACGTCGCCCGGCAGCAGACCGAGCACGAACATCGTCGAGAGACTGCCGATCGGATAGGACCGATGCGAATGCAGCACGAGCTTCGGCTGCGCGGTCGTGCCGGAAGTGAAATAGAGTAGCATCGGATCGTCGGCGTTGGTTTCGCCATCCGGCGTGAACGCGATGGGTGCTTTCAGAAGATCGTCGTAACGTTGCCAACCCGAAGGCGCGTCACCGACCGCGATCCGTGTCAGGTCCTGTTTGAATTCGGCGAATTTCGCGGTGTCGGCGGCGGCGGCGATGACATGGCGCGCGCGGCCGCGTTCAAATCGGTCGGCGAGATCGACCGGCGTCAACAGAGTCGTTGCCGGGATGATCACGGCGCCGAGCTTCATGGCCGCCAGCATCACCTCCCACAGCGGGAGCACGTTGCCGAGCATCAACAACACGCGGTCGCCGCGCTTCACGCCAAGCGCGCGCAGTCCGTTGGCGACGCGGTTGGAACGTTCCGACAGTTTGGCGAAGGTGACGGATGCGGCGCCCTCGCCGACGATGGTCAGCGCGGGCCGGTTGGCGCTGTCGCCGCGGGCCAGTTCGGCGTCGAACCAATCCAAAGCCCAGTTGAAGTGGGTTGGATCGGGCCAGCGGAAGTCGCGGTAGGCGGTGGCGTAGTCGGTGCGATGCGCCACCAGGAAATCACGCGCCGTTTTGAATGTGTCCGACGCCATGGCCTGGTCCCTCCGTTATCAGCGCTTCTGCCCCGCCAACCAGCGGAACACGACCGAGAAGTCCTTGGTCGCATCCCCGGCCTGCATCGCTTTTTCATAGAACGTGAGGGCCAACGCGGCGAGCGGAGTTGGTGAACCGGTCGCCTCGGCCGCCGCCTGCGACAGTTTCACGTCCTTGACCATGAGTTGGGTCATGAACCCCGGCGCGTAATCCCGATTGGATGGTGCCGCCGGCGCGGGCCCAGGCGCTGGGCAGTACTGGGACAAGGCCCATGAGTTGGAGGTGGCGGTGGAGCAAATCTCGTGCAGTTTGTTCCAGTCCAGACCAAGCTTTCGCGCCAGAAGGAAGCCTTCCGACACGCCAACCATGTTGATGGCCAGCATCATGTTGTTGCAGATCTTCACCGCCTGGCCGGCGCCCGGTCCGCCGGCGTGGAAGATGTTTTTGCCCATTGCCTCCAGGATCGGCTTGCCGCGAGCGAAGGCATCCTCGGCGCCGCCGACCATGAAGGTCAGCGTGCCGTTTTGCGCGCCGATGGTGCCGCCGGAGACCGGGGCGTCGAGCATGGCGAGGCCAGCCGCCTCGGCCGCCGCGGTTACCACGCGGGCGCTTTCCACGTCGATGGTGGAACAATCGATCAGCAGCGGCCCGCGGGATTTCACCGCCTCGATCAGGCCACCCTGGTGGAGCCAGACATCGCGGACGTGTTCTCCGGCGGGGAGCATGGTGATGACGACATCGGCGTCTTTCGCGGCGTCCGCGGCGCTGGACGCGAGCTTGCCTCCGGCGGCGATCAGCGCCTGAAGCGCGGCCGGAACGATATCATACCCGGTGACGGTGTGGCCGGCTTTGACGAGGTTGGCGGCCATGGGCGCGCCCATGTTGCCGAGACCGATGAAAGCGATTGTTGCCCGGGGGGATGTCATGTCAGAGCACCTCGAAGATTTCGTAGACGGGGCCGCCGGGCGGGCGGCTGCCCGTGCCGATGGCTATGATCCGGTTGAGCCAGTCGTATTTTGGCGCGGCGGTTTCGAACGCGACCGTGGTGCGGAAGTAATACTCGGACGGGTCAACGAATACGCCGGAGTTGACCCGTTCCATCACCGCATCTGGGCCATGCCGCATCCCGCGATAGGTCATGCCGACCGCTGCACCGTCATCGGTTTCCAGCACGATCCGCACGTCCAGCGTGGTCGAGCCGTCGGGCCGGCCGATGACCCAGTCGGCGCCGCCGGGCAGCACGATGCCTTTGAGTTTCGGCCCCTGAAACTTGCCGCCGGCGACGAGGCCGACGCGGCGGTTGCCGTTCGGGGTGGCGCCGATCGGCTGCATGCCGGCCACGGACAGCGTGAGGGTCATGAGATGGGTGGTGCGGATCTCGGCCATGGGGGGTTGCCCTTCGGTTGTTGGGGGCTTTGTGCCGGGTCTGGGCGTTGGCGGCAACCGGGAGGGGTCGCGGCAAATCGAAGGCTGGCTCTGAAAAACGTTCTCTGGCAGTATCGCTGACCGATGCGGATTGTCAGACGTTCCAAGAGAGTTGCGATAGCCGCGGCATCCGCCGCCAGAACGCGGCGACCGCCAAGGGCGGGCTCGATATTGATCCGCGATTGATAATTTTGACTGGTTACCCCAGGCCAATTTGGCGGAGCTTTACTGGTATGGACCGGAAACTCGAGGCCCAATTGACGGCGATTCCCCGCCTGACGCGTGAAAACGCCGCGGCCGCGGAACTTCCCTGCAAAATCTGCCGGCGGCCGGCGGCGTTTTTCGATGTCGTGGATTTCCAGAAGTGCGTCGGTGCCTATATGTTCGGTCCCTCCGGAGTCCATGTCGCCTGGCATCGTTGCGAGAACTGTGGTTTTCTGTTCACCTCGTTCTTCGATGATTGGTCTCCCGCGGACTTCGCGCGGTTCATCTACAATGACGACTACATATTGATCGATCCCGATTACCTCTCGATAAGACCAAAAGCGGTTGGCCGGATGATGGCCAACCTTTTGGCGGGACATGAAGATGCCAAAATTCTGGACTACGGGGCCGGGAGCGGGGTGTTCGCCGAAACCATGTCCGAGTTCGGTTTCCATCGTGTCGAGAGTTACGATCCATTTTCGCTACCGGAACGTCCGATCGGAAAATTTGATATCATAACTTGTAACGAAGTTATCGAACACACGCCGTTTCCATTGCGAATGGCCGAAGACATGCGGTCGATGTTGCAGGACGAAGGCTGCATCATCCTCGGTGAAACCCTGCAGCCACCGGACATTGGCCTGCTGCGTGGCAATTGGTGGTACGTAGCACCGCGTAACGGCCATGTCAGCACATACACTGACCAAACGTTCGCCTGCATTGCCGGGGGACTTGGCCTGGTGTACCACCGCGGCGGCGGGTCCATCCATGCCCTACGCACGCCGCATAATGGAGTGTTCGCGGAACTTGCCCGCCGGTGTGGGCCATCCTTGATGGCGTGCCGTCTCGGTGCTCCTGGGTCGGGGCCGGCCGAAGGCTGGTGGAGCCTTGAAGATCGCCCGCCGCGGCAGTTCCGTTGGACGACGACGAAAACTCCCTCCTGGCATGGCATTATCCCCGCATGGAATCCGCAATGCTTAAAAGTCATGGTCCCATTTGTTCATGAAAGTCGCCACGGCTTCGCGGCTGAATGCGTGATCGAGGTCAACGGCCGGGCCGCCAGGACGTGGCTTCAGGACCGCGTCATTCTTGGAGAGATTGAGCCCATTGACGTTGGAAAAGCCGTGGTAACGCTACGTACTCCGGATCTCACTCCGACCGGCGATCACGGGACCGGGCTTGCCATTTTGGTCATATAGTTACGGAGCGTGGAAGTGCTGTTAAGCCTTGGTGGAGTGACGAACAGAGAGGAGATCCATGGGAGCGTCGCGACTTCAACCTGACCAGGCGATTCGCCGAAATGAATTGAATCCGGTGCACATAGGAAGACCGCGGGCCGCCGCCCACTTTGTTGAAGGCAGAAGATACCTCCCCTTCTTACCATGGGTGGAGGAGCACTCAGCCAGGCCGCCCGTCACTGATTATCTCTCGGGGGGCGCGGTTTGGGCCGGCTTTGTCAATTCCCGGACCTTGGCCTCGGCACGCGCATTTACCCACGCGCCGGTGAGGTCCTGAATGGTCGCCGCCGTCGCCTCGTGGTCTGGATCAGACGGCAGTGGGGATGCCAGCGCCGCGCCAGGCAAAAGCAGGCTGGTTATAAGAACACGGCATTTCACGTGCATGGCGTCCCATCCGCGTAGTACCACGTGCCACCGCCTTCGGAGTGACAAGCCTTGTGGTTATCAGTATCGGATGATAACGGCGCCCTGACCAGACGCTCCAACTGTTCCGGTTGGCGCGTCCGTGGTCGTTGGCAGCAACAGAAAACCTGGGGTGGCACTTACTGGGCGACCTGATCCCGTACCAATCAACATGTTGCCATTTTGCCCTGTCTGAACACCTCCAGTTACTGCCCATACAGGTACAGCGGCGCATTTCCAGTCGATCCAGTTTGAAGGTACGCCCCACCGCCCGAGACCAGTGATGGTCTGCCACCGCTGCCCGTGCCGGAAGCCTGCCTGCTCACGTTGGATGAGTTGCTCGCCCCGGCCTGATTTGGATCGCGAATGATTTCCCCGCCGGTTGGCGGCAACCGTGACCAAGCGTAGCATCCCGCGCCAAACGCAACCTCAGGGAGACGCGACCATGTCCGGGACCTACCCTTTGCCGACCGGCGACCTCAAGAGCCTGGGCTTCGCCAGCAAGCCGCTGGATCATCTGGATGCGCTGATCCGTTCGCACATCGACGAGGGCCGTTATCCCGGCGCGCAGATCGCACTGGCGCGGCATGGCAGGCTGGCGCTGTTCCGCACCTACGGTAACGCGAAGACCGAGGGCGGCAAACTGCCCGCGACCAACGAGACGCTGTTCCTGCTGTTCAGCCAAACGAAAGTGCTGACTTCGTCCGCCGTGTGGACACTGGTGGAAGAGGGCAAACTCTCCTTCATGGACAAGGTCAGCGAATTCCTGCCGGAGTTCGCCGCGCGCGGCAAAGCCGACATCACGCTGGAGCAGGTGATGTCTCACCGCGGCGGTTTCCCCAGCGGCGACGTGACCAAGGCGACCTGGACCGATCACAAGAAAATGCGGGCCGAGGTCTGCGACTTCTCGCTCGACTGGACGCCGGGAACGCGGCTGCAATACCATGCCCGCGCCGCGCATCTGACGCAGGCGATGGTGCTGGAGGCGGTGACCGGGCAAGATTATCGCGACGTGATCCGCACCCGCGTGCTGGAGCCGTTGGGTCTCGCCAACGATATTTTCGTTGGCGTGCCGGAAGCGCAACAAACTCGTTGCGCGGACACTTATTCCAAAGAGGCGCGGGATAATTCGGCGGACTTCAAGGCGGCGGGCATGCCCAGTGGAGGGGGTTACGCGACGGCGCGGGGCCTGGCGGCATTTTATCAGATGCTCGGGCATGGCGGGCGGCTGAACGACGTGCGGTTGTTCTCGCCGCGGTTGATTTCGTACGTGTCGCGCAACCATACGGCGGAGATGGGCGATCTTCAGATGGATGGCATTCCGATGCATCGCGGCCTCGGCCCGCACGTGCGCGGCGAAAGCGAGCGCATCCGCGGACTCGGCGCCATCGGCGCGCCGGTCACGTTCGGTCATGGCGGTGCCGGAACGTCATACTCCTGGACCGATCCGACCAGCGGCGTGTCGTTCTCCTATCTGACGAATTACATGCAGGAGGATCCGTGGCACTCGTCACGGCTGGACCGCGTATCCAACCTGGTGCATGCCGCGATCGATTGAAGCGGGCCCAGGCGGGGAGGGGCGAGGTCGCTGCCCCTCCCAGGCGACTCGGGCATCGCCGAAATGCCAGCGCTGGTGAGTGACCCTGGTCATACGGTTCCGCGTGACCAGGGAAGCCGCTATGATGGCGCCATGGTCACACTTCGCAAGCCGCCACAGGCGCGGATGACGCTCGACGAGTTCCTGAAATGGGAGCCGGCCGAGCCGTCGGTGCGGTCGTGGCAGTTGATCGACGGCGAGCCGGTGGCGATGGCGCCGGGGAGCGATGCGCATGGCGCCATCCAGGCTGAGCTCGCGGCGCTGTTACGCAATCATCTGTTGGATCGAGGATCACCGTGCCGCGTGGCGACCGAGCCTGGGATCGTTCCCAGGCTACGGGCGAACCGGAATTACCGCATCCCGGATATCGGCGTCACTTGCGCGCCACCATCGGCGGCCGTGATGTTTCCGGAACCGGTTCTGCTGATCGAAATCTTGCCGCCCAGTAACGAAGTTGAGACCTGGGCGAACGTGTGGACCTACGCGTCGATCCCGAGCGTGATTGAGATTTTGGTTGTGCACAGCACTCGGGTGGTGGCGGAGTTGCTGCGGCGTGAAGCCAACGGTCAGTGGCCCGGTGAACCGGTCGTGCTCGGATCCGATGACCTGATTACGCTGACCAGCGTCGACTTCAAGATGCCCTTGCGATCGATCTATCGGACCACCGTCCTGGCCACCCCGTGACACCCGCGCTGGCCGCGTACGAGGCGTTGCTGCGTAAGTGGAACGCCACCATCAACCTTATCAGCGCCGCCGATCTGCCGCTGCTCTGGCCGCGCCACATCGAGGACAGTCTGCAACTGGGCTCGATCGCGGGACCGCTGCCGTCGCGCGCGATCGATCTTGGCTCCGGTGCCGGATTCCCAGGCCTGATCCTTTCGATCGCGTTCGGTATCGAGGTCGATCTGATCGAACAGGACCAACGCAAGGCCGCGTTCCTGCGGGAGGCTGTGATGGTCACTGGTGCCCCTGCTCGGGTCCACGCGGCGAAGATCGAGCGCGTGAAATTGCCTCCCGCGCCGTTGGTCGTCAGCCGTGCACTGGCGCCGCTGCCTGTGCTGCTGCGCCTGGCCAAACCATTGCTGACCGACGATGGATTTTGCCTGTTCCCGAAAACCCGCGCCATTGAGCCGGAGATCACGGAAGCGCAACGTCACTGGTCAATGCGCGTCGAGCGGTTTGCCAGTCTGACCGATCCGAATGGCGTGATCCTGCGGATCAGCCAACTCCATCCGATCGGCTGATTTGGTGATGACGCGCGGTGTTTGTAGACTGCCGCCCCGGCGACGGACGAGGTGCTAATGAACGACATTGCGATGCCTGATCCGCGGGCGGTGCTGGATGGGTTGGAACGCCAGGCCACGCGGTATGAAACGCCGTGCGGCGATGGCAGAATGATCTGGCATTTGTGGGCCAGGTCGGGTGGCACCGCGCCGGTGGTGGTGTTGTTTCACGGCGGTGCCGGGTCCTGGCGACATTGGGTGCGCAACATTCCGGCGCTGGTTGAAAGCTACCGTGTGCTGGTGCCGGATTTGCCGGGCCTCGGCGAGTCGGATTATCCGCCTGAAGAAACCGCTGAATCGATCACTCGCATCGTCGCCGATGGGATCGACCAGATCATCGGCACCGATACCAGCTATGACGTCGTGGGGTTTTCGTTCGGCGCGACCATGTCCGCCTGCGTTGGGGCGCTGCGCGGGAAGCGTATTCGTTCCGTTACAATTATTGGCGCGTCCGGCGTCGCCGCCGCCGGTGCCACGGTACAGATGGAGAAAGTCCGCCATCTTGAAGGCGAGGCGCGGCGGGAAACGCACCGGATCAATCTCAATCGCCTGATGATCGCCGATCCGGCGAAGATCGATGATCTCGCGCTGGTGATTCAGGACTGGAATACGGTCCGCTCGCGACTGAAAACGCCGCCGATTTCGCGTGGCGGTGCGGTGTTGCGGGCACTCGACGCCGTGGTCTCGCCGTTGAACGGCATATGGGGGGAGTGCGATCCGCCGCCGGACCCGCATGGGGCGGTGCGTGCCGCCGCGATGAAGGCGCGCCGGCCCGAGGCGGATACGCGGCTGATCCCGGGCGCCGGCCATTGGGTCGCCTATGAGGCGGCCGATCGTGTCAACAAGACGTTGCTGGAAATGCTGGCCCGTACAAGGCCCACCGGAGTTTAAACAAATGATCGACGCAAGCGAAATCGCCACGGGTCCCGGCGAGACGATGGGAAATGCCGGCCCAGGAATGCTCGATGGGGTACGGGTGATCGAGATCGCGGATGAGCGGGCGGAGTATACCGGCCTGTTGATGTCCGGCCTCGGTGCGGAAGTCATCAAAATCGAGCCGCCCGAGGGCAACGCGACACGCCGCATCGGGCCGTATCTGGACGATCAACCGGGTCCGGATCGTTCGCTGTTCTTTTGGCACTACAATCGCAACAAAAAATCCGTCGTGCTGGATTTGCGTGAGAGGACCGGCCAGGACCGGTTGCTGCGCCTGCTGGAAGGTGCCGATGTGCTGCTGGACTCCAGTTGCGGCGCGTTGCATGCCGCTCTGGGTCTGGATCGCGCCGCACTCGAAAAGCGGTTTCCCAAACTGGTGATCGCGCGGATGACGCCGTTCGGCGACGATGGGCCATGGAAGGATTTTCACGGCTCCGATCTGATCCATCTCGCGTTGGGCGGGATCATGATGAACTGCGGTTACGATCCCGATCCGAACCTGGAATACGACACGCCGCCGATCGCGCCGCAGGCCTGGCATGCGTATCACATCGCGGGCGAGCAACTCGCGACCGGTGTGATCGCGGCGCTGATCAACCGGCACCGCACAGGGCTTGGCCAGGACGTTTCGGTGGCGATCCATGAAGCGGTGTCGAAAAACCCAGAGCTGGACATCATGCATTGGGTGATGCGGCGGGTGCCGTTGTGGCGGCTGGCCGCCCGGCATGCTTTGGAAACGCCCAATGCCTCGCCAAGCATCGTGCATACGAAGGATGGGCGGTGGTTCATATCGCACGGCATGGGGGCGCGGGATTTGAAGAATCTCGTGCCACTGCTGAGCAAATATAACATGCAGGCGGATTTGCAGCCGCCCGGCCCGGATGTCGATCTGAAAGCGCGCGCGGTGCCTGGTTCAACTCCCTCGGATGAGGCGCGGGCGCATATGCTCGACGTCGTGCAGCGTTTTGTGCGGGCGTGGACGTATAAGGATATGCCGTGGCTGGAGGCGCAGAATGCCGGCCTGTTATGGGCGCCCATCCGCAAGCCGCATGAAAACGCGCTCGATGAGCACTGGCTGCAACGCCGCAGTTTCGCGGACGTGTACCATCCGGAGCATGGGCGATCGTTCCGCTACCCGACCAGCAAATGGCTGGCGACCAAAACCAGTTGGAAAGTTGGCCGGCGGGCGCCTCTGGTCGGCGAGGATACTGAAACGGTACTGAGCGAAGCGGAGCGGCTTCCGTTTGTGCCCGCGCAACCGAAACCGTATGAGCGTCAGGTTGTCTCGGCGCTGCATGGCAAGCCATTTCCGTTGCAGGGCATCAAGATTCTGGATTTCGCATGGTTTCTGGCCTCGGCGGGCGGGACACGGTTTCTCGCCGCGATGGGGGCGGAAAGTTACAAGGTCGAATGGAAAGATAATCCCGATACGCGCCTCGCGGCGATGGCGCCGGTTGGCGGACGCGCGGCGCGCGATGCCGCGACCGGGCCTCTGCCGGGGGTGAGAGATCCCGATATGGGCGGGCAATTCAATAACAAGAATGCCGGTAAGCGGGGCATCTCACTGAACATTCGCCACCCGAAAGGTTTGCAGATCGCCAAAGACCTCGTGCGGATCTGCGATGTCGTGGCGGAGGGGTTTTCGCCCGGCGTGCTGCAACGGCTCGGGCTTGGCTACGATGTGATGAAGAGCATTCGGCCCGACATCATCTACATCCAGCAATCCGGCATGGGCGCGCATGGCACCTACGGCCGGATGCGCACCGTCGGTCCGGTCGCGGCGGCGTTCGGCGGGCAGGCCGATATGTCGGGATTGCCGGAGCCGGCGATGCCGGTCGGGTGGGGCTATTCGTATCTCGACTGGATGGGGGCGTATGGCTACGCGCTCGCGCTGCTGGGGGCGATTTATCACCGGGAGAAGACGGGCGAAGGCCAGTGGATCGATGCGTCGCAGTGCGAGTCAGGGCTGTTTCTGACCGGTGCGACGGTGCTCGACTGGTCGGCGAACGATCGCGAGTGGCGCCGATACGGCAATCGGTCGCCCTATAAACCGGCGGCGCCGCATGGTGCGTACCGGTGCCTCGGTAAGGACCGCTGGGTGGCGATCGGCTGCTTCACCGAGGCGCAGTGGGAGGTCGTGGCGAAACTGGCGGGGATCAGCGAAACCCGGTTCGCCACAATCGCCGGTCGGCTGGCGCATCAGGATGCGCTCGACGCGGCCGTCGGTGCCTGGACCGTCACGAAAACCGCCGAGGATGTGATGGCGACCTTGCAGAATGCCGGCGTTCCGGCGGGGGTTTGTCAGAACTCCGAGGACCGGTGCGACAACGATCCGCAGTTGCGGCACCTGAAGTGGTTGACCGAGGTGACCGGCACTAAAATCGGTACTTGGCCGATTTATGAGCTGCCGATGAAGTTCTCCCGCACACCGGCCTATATCGGCGGTCCGACCAATCGCGGCGCTCCGGGCTACGGCGAGGACAACGAATGGTTGCTGACTTCGATGCTTGGGATGTCAAAATCCGATGTCGAGAAATTGGCTGAAGAAGGAGTGATCTGAGTTCAGGTGCCGGTGGCGTTTCGGTTTGGGCGATCTTCTATCCAGCCCGTTCCATCGCGGCATCGAGGCCGCGCGCGAGATCGGCCAGAAGATCCCCCTCGTTCTCAAGTCCAATCGAAAGCCGCACCAGAGAGTCGTTGATCCCGGCAGCGACTCTGGCGTCCGGGGTCATGCTCGCATGGGTCATCGTGGCGGAATGGGACACCAGGCTTTCGATGCCTCCCAAAGATTCCGCCAGGCTGAAGATTTCCACGGTTTCGAGAAATCGACGGACCGCATCGACGTCCCCGTCGATTTCAAAGCTCAGCATCGATCCGAAGCCGGTCTGCTGGGTTTTGGCGATGTCATGCCCAGGATGAGTCGGAAGGCCAGGGTAATGCACAACCCGGACGGCGGGGTGGCTGTTGAGGAACTCAACGATCGACGCCGTCAACTTTTGTTGGGCTTCGACGCGCGCGAACAACGTGCGTACGCCGCGCAACGTGAGGAACGCGTCGAATGGCGACCCGGTCACACCTGTCACGTTAGCCCAGTACCGCAGCGCTTCCGCGTCGGTCTGGGCCGCCGCGACGACCACACCGCCGACCACGTCGGAGTGACCATTGAGGAACTTGGTGGTGGAATGCACCACCAGATCCGCGCCGAGTCTGATCGGTTGCTGTAGCGCCGGAGAAAGGAAGGTGTTGTCGACAACTGTCTTCGCCCCGGCTTCCCTCGCCAGCGCGGCGATCTTCCGGATGTCGACGACACGCATCAGCGGGTTGCTCGGGGTCTCGATCAGAACCAGCTTCGGCGATCGCGCCAGCGCGGCCGCCAGCGCTTCCTCATCGGCCTGGTCGACAAACATTACGTTGAATTGCCGCTTCGCCCGTCGCGCGTTCAGCAAACGCCACGTCCCGGCGTAACAGTCGTGCGGGGCGACGATGAGGTCACCTGGTTCCAGACTGGCGATTGACAGGTCGACGGCAGCCATGCCGGTCGCAACGACGACCGCCCCCGCGCCGCCTTCCAACTGAGCGATGGTGCCGGCCAGGAGGTCACGCGTTGGATTGCCGGAACGCGTGTAGTCGTATTGCCTCGGCCGTTCGAAGCCTTCGAACGTAAAGGTGCTGGACAGGTAGATTGGCGGCGTCACCGCTCCGAAGGCACTGTCCTCGCCGATGCCGTTCGCCACGGCGATCGTGTGAGGCGCTCTGTTCCTGGACATCGACCTGTTCTCCCGCGTCAGGATATCGTGGCTGCTCGCTTACGTCGCGATGCACGCATCCCGCAAGGGCCGGTGGCATGCGGTGACGGCGCCGGGAGGTTGGCGCGGCGAACGGAACTCATGTAACGGCACTGCGGGGTCAGGCGCGGCAGGATGATCGAGGAAGCTGACATCCGACCCGGCGACCGGCGCATATTCGATGCCATACGGTTCCCGATGGAGGGATTGTGACCATGACGAGTTTGCAAGATATCCGCGGCAATCCGCTTTCGGGAGCGAGCCTTTGAACTTCATGATCTGAGCGGCCCAGGCGGATGTCAGGCACCCGCACGCGTACCAAACGCGCCGCCAGCCAGGCGCCAAAGCCGCCGGTGCCAACATTCACCCGCCCGCTGTTGGCGCGCGGCCGCATATTCGCCAGTGTCCTGGACCTGGTCGGAGGGAGCCGCTGGTCAGGCTGCCCAGACTGAGGCAGGCGGACCGGCTTCGGGCCGACATCGCACTGAAGCTGGAATTCTTCAACCCGCTTGGCTCAGTCAAAGACCGCATCGGTTTGGCAATGGTTGAGGCGGCGGAACAGGCCGGAGACATCACTCCCGGTAAAACCACCATAATCGAGCCGACGTCCGGCAACACGGGCATCGCTCTGGCGTTCGTCGCCGCGGCGAAGGGCTACAAGCTGGTCGTGGTAATGCCCGAGGGCGCATCCGTCGAACGGCGCAAGATGTTGCACCTGATGGGAGCACAGGTCGAAACGACTCCGGCGAAGCAGGGCATGCCCGGAGCCATCGTGCGTGCCGAGGCCATCCTGGCGCGCACCGAAGGCGCCTGGATCGCGCGGCAATTCGACAACCCGGCGAACCCGGCCGCGCATCAGCGACCACCGCCGAAGAAATCTGGACGGATACCGAGGGAACCGTCGATCTCGTGGTGGGCGGCGTCGGGACCGGAGGGACACTGACCGGAATTGCCCGTGCGTTGAAACCCCGCAGGCCCGGCTTGCGGATCATCGGCGTCGAGCCGCGGGAAAGCGCGGTCCTGGCGGGTGACAGTCCAGCCCCGCATCGCATTCAGGGCATCGGTGCCGGTTTCACGCCGGCGGTGCTTGATCGCGCTTTGCTGGATGAGGTCCGCGCCGTGTCCGAGCCGGAATCATTCGCCGCGGCCCGTCGTTGCGCGGCCATCGAAGGCCTGCCGATCGGCATTCCGTCAGGTGCGGTGTTGCATGCGATGCGCGACCTCGCGGCGCTGAATGAGAACGAAGGCAAGCTGATCGTCGGCATCGCCGCTTCGTTCGCCGAACGTTATCTGTCGACGCCGCTGTTCGCGGGGTTTTGACGTCGGGCGTGGTGCTCGTTCAACGGAGCGATCGCGATGCGCCGGCGAGCGGTGCCGGTACGCTCGGTCATCGCCCCGCGGCGACTGAGCGTCGCCACGGACCGATCTGATTTGGCCATTACCTCATCGCGTTTTCGGAAGCTCGAACCCGGCGTCGCGTTCCACGTATTTCACGATCGCGGTCAGATCCTCCTTCGCCGCTCCTTGATGCATGGCGTGTTTGAACACCAGCCGCGCCGCCTGACACACCCACATCGGCACTCCCAGATCCTCGCCCTGGGCGATGGCGAGGTCGATGTCCTTCATCAATATATGCATTTCGGCGCCGTAATCAAAGCTCCGGGTCAGTACGGCGGCGGGGAACTTCGCCTCGGTGGCGCTGTTGCGGCCACTGCCGGCGTTGATCGCGGCGAGCATTACTTCGGGGTCGAGCCCGCCTTTGGCTCCCATGACGAACGCCTCCGCCGTCGCCGCCAGAGCCACCGCCGAGAGAATGTTGTTGGTCAGCTTCAGCACCTGCGCCGCGCCTGGTTTGTCGCCGGCGATGGTGAGCGTACGGCCCCATAACGAAATCATCGGCCTGATGCGTTCCACCGCCGCCGGGTCGCCGGAGACCATGACGGACAACGTGCCGGCGCGCGCCCCGGGCGGACCGCCGGAGATTGGACAATCGACCACCGTGACGCCTCGCGTCGCCATTGCCTGTTCGATCTCCCGCACGAAGGGCACGCCGACCGTGCAGGTGTTGACCAGCAGCTTCATCGCCGAGCCCTTGGCCAGGCCGTCGTCGCCGAATGCCACCGCGCGGAACGCCGCCAGGGTGGGCAGCGAGACGAAGACGATCTCGCACTGATCGGCGAGGTTTTTCGGCGACGCGGCCCGCCTCGCCTGGCGTTGCAGCAGCGGCCGCATCGCCGCATCCCTGATGTCGAAAACGGTCAGGCCGTGCCCGCCGTCCAGCAGCTTGCCGGCCATGGGCAGACCCATGTTACCGATCCCCAGAAATCCCGCGTCCATGAAGTGTCCTTCACAACAGTGTGATCCTTTCTCGAAACTGACACGATATCAGCCGTGATGCACCACCGCGTCGGATCAGACCCGGCAAAGCGTGGTGCCAGACCGCCAAACATGTAATACAATACCGTAATAAAGTCCTGTGCCTTGGTCATGACATACGGAAAGACATAAATTTGTGTAATGCTCCGGGCTGGCGAACAGGGTGACATTGAACAGATCACGAACGTGTCCGCTTACCGGACGCTCATGGAAAGTGCTCAGGCGAACAAATCCTCCGATCATCCGTGTTGCGCGCGAGCGAACCGGATAATTGTTTTGATCAGCGGATTTTGCTCCTGGAATTAATTCTTTGTTCACCCTGGTTCCCCAATGTCGCGCCTGCCGCGATCCGCGCAAACCGAGTGAAAGATCCCACCGATGAACGAAGAGTCGGCAAGGCAGGGAGCCAGGCGTGGCCTCACGATCAAGGTGACGCTGGTGGCCGCGGTAAGTCTGTTGTCGGGCCTGCTGATCGCGGGATACGGTTGGTCAGCGGTGGGCGCGTGGCAGCGCCTTCAGCAGACGCGCGACAGTCGGGAATTCGACAAAGGCGCCAACATGTTCGTCGCGGGATTGTTTCAGGTCCTGCTAGAGCGGCTATACACCAACAATGGACTGCAATCCGAGGCGGCCGCGACGCCGGCGCTGCTCAGCCAGATCGAAGCAAGCCGCAAGGCGGCGCGGGAGTTGTTCCAGCCCGGCCTGGCCGAACTGAAATCGCGGGATTTCCCCTTGAAGCAGGACCTGCTCTTGTCGCTGGACAGCACGGCCGCCAAAGCGGACCAGTACCGCGCGATGGCCGATCAGGCTCTGGTACTACCGCGGGACCGGCGTGACGAGACGCTTCTCAAGACGTTCATCCCGACCATCACCGCTTCTGTGGATGCCTCACTCAATGTGTGGTTCAGCGCTTTGTATCGTGCCGCGGCAACTGATCCGGCACTCGAGCGCCTGGCGACCGTCAAAGAGATCGGCTGGCGGATGCGGGATTTCGCAGGCAGGGAGCGGTCCTCCGTCTCCCAGGCGATCGCCTCCGGGCAACCATTCTCCGCCGCCACCCTCGCCGCGAGCGCCGGCTTTCGCGCGCGTGTCGAGGTTCTGTGGCAACAGCTTGAAAACCTCACGAGCGAGCCAGGGACTTTTCCGGCGATCCGGAATGCCATGGCCGCCGCGAAAGAGCAGTATTTTGGTGCGTTCCTGAAACTGAACGACGATTTGAGAAAGCTCGACGAAGACGGCGGCAAATATGGCATCACCGCCTCGGACTATGTGACGAAGACATCGCCTCAGATCGACACCCTGCTGAAGGTGATGTACGCGGCAGGGGAGGCGAGTGAAGCACATACCGCCGCGGCAGCTTCCGAGGCCGTCACCGGTCTCGCGGTCACGGCCGGTTTCGCGATATTGGGCCTCGTGGTGGCGATTGGCTCGGTCGTGATGGTGATACGACGCGTGGTCAGGCCGCTGACAGCGATGACCCTGGCGATGACACGGCTGGCCGACAACCAGACCTCGATCGAAATCCCGGGAGTCGGCCGCGCCGATGAAATCGGTGAAATGGCGGACGCTGTCGAGGTGTTCAGACAGGGCGCGATCGAGAACGGCCGGCTCGTCGCGCTCAATACGCGGGAACAGGCGAATAAGGACCGCCAGAAGGCGGTGATGGACCAGTACACGCAGGACTTTGGCACCACCGTCGCCGGCGTGATGGTCAGCCTTGGCAAGTCCGCGTCCGACATGAGCAAAGCCGCGACCGACATGGCCGAGGCGGCGACACAAACCCGCGAGAGTAGTATCAGTGCTGTTGAGGGCGCGAATTCGTCGTCTCGCGATCTTAATTCCGTCGCTGTGGCGGCGGAACAAATGGCCGCCAGCATCAACGAGATCAGCAATCAGGTCGCACACGTCACAGCGGCGGTAACCAAGGCCGTGGACCGTGCTACCGTCACCGATGCGAAGGTGGCGGGCCTGGCCCAGGCCGCGGATCGGATCGGTGATGTGGTGCGGATCATCACCGACATCGCCGGACAGACCAATCTGCTGGCGCTGAACGCGACCATCGAGGCCGCGCGAGCGGGAGACGCCGGCAAGGGCTTCGCCGTTGTCGCCGGGGAGGTAAAGGCTCTGGCCAATCAGACCGCGAAAGCGACCGAGCAGATCGGCGCCCAGATCGTTGCCATCCGCGGCGCTACCAGCGAAGCGGTGGATGCGGTGCGTGAGGTGGGCGAGGCGATCGGCCAGGTGGAATCCGTCGCCGCCGCGATCGCCGCGGCGGTGGAGCAGCAGGCCGCCGCGATCGCCGCGGCGGTGGAGCAGCAGGCCGCCGCGACCCTGGAGATCAGCGGTAGTGTTCAGACCGTCACCATGGCCACCGCGGGGGCGGCGCGGTCCATGCAGGAGGTGCTGACCATCGCCGAGCGGACGGACACCACCAGCCACACGGTACTCGCCGCGGCTGGCACCGTCGGTCAGACTGCGGATACGTTGCGCGTTGAGGTCAATGACTTCCTGTCCGCGATGGCGGGTGCCAATGCGAACGCCGGCGATCGGCGTGCTTATGAACGCATCCCCGCGGGCGATGCCAGGGCTTCGTTGTTGATTCCGGGGCGTGATGAAATCTCGAGCAAGATACGGGACATTTCCCGCGGCGGCATCGCGCTGATCTGCGACGCGGTTTCGCCATCCGGCGCCACCGTGAAGGTTGGCCTGCCGGCTGGCGGAACGGTTTCCGGCCGGATCGTGAGATCCGAGGGCGGTACGCTGAGTATCGCGTTCAACCAGGATGCCGCGACCGCGGCGCAAGTGGATAAGGCGCTGGATTCGATCAGACAGTCTGGACGCTCACGAGCCGCCTGAGCCGCGACGGCGCACCGGCCAATCAGCTCGGTCCGTTCGTCAGGCTCGGCGCCGCTGCCGACGAGCGCCAACAAGGCCCGCGAGTCCGAAGCCCAACAGGCTCAGGGAAGCGGGCTCCGGCACGTAATCATACGTCACCGCGAGGGTGCCCCCCCATTCCGGATCCTTGATGTTGTTCAGGTCGGTGATCCCGGTGTTACCAGAAATGCAAACGCCGGGCGTGCCACCGCCAATCGGAAGCACCTCACAGGAAATATTCGTCTCGGTCATGTTATACTTGAAGTTGATGGTATCGCCGGCGTTAATCGCCACCGGCAGACTACTGGAGAAATACGTCTGCTTTTGCTGATCCGGGCACAGAATGACCGTGAATGTGTTGTTGCTGGCGGTGCAGCTCGGGTTCAACGACACGCTGAACGGTGTGGAGGCGACCGACGAACCGTTCACGAACATTTGAATGGTTCCCGCGACGTCCTCATGGGCGACGACCTTATCGCCGGTAGTGTCGGTGGCGCCTTCAACCGAAAATGTCGCCTCGAACGGGTAGCCGTAAAACGCGACGATCCCGCCCATGTTCTGAAAAACACCGTAGCGCTGGTCGAACGCGGGCACGGTCGTTCGGTTCGAGGTGTCATTGACGTTGGAGCCCGTGAAGACGCCGGTGTTGGGGTTGACCGTTTGGGCGGGGAAATCGGCGGTGAAACCACGGAGGCCGGTGCCCAGAGTCACGGTGTATTGCTCGGTGGCCACGGCGGCCGCCATCGCCTGGGTCGCCACCACCACGCTCAGCACGGCGGCCATTCCGGTCGCAATGACCAGTCCGGCTCGAATGGGTCGCATGCTTCGTCCTGTCCCTCGTTTCGCATGCGGCGCTTTCACGCGGATCGCACAAAATTCAGTTTCGCCAGGTCGACGCCTTGAGAGCGGTGGCCCAGAAATTCGCGCTACCGTCGCGTAATCCGCGGGGTCGCGTCGGAGACCGCCGCCGTTCGGCCATCATGCTCGGCATGGGACGGGCTGGAGATGGCGGCGACGCCCGCGATCAGGGCGGCGGGAGCGGTGATGGCGACGACGCAAGCGAGCAGCGGAATGGCGACAGCCGGAATGGCCGCGAGCATGACGATGGCGAGACCGATACGGCGCATGGTGATCTCCTGCTTCAGCAGTTCCGGCAGTCTTGCCATTTCCGCGGCGACCTCTGCTCCGACGCGGCGTGTATACCCAGCGAGTGTCGCGTGCCTGTCGCGCCGGCCAGGCCGTTTTGTCGCATGTGTCGCGCCCCACTCCTTCTGGTGGTGTGCCTTCTGATGCCGCGGCTGCGGTAACCGGCAAGTTTCTCGATCGGAGGATCGCGGCCCTATAGTCCTGTCCGTCGCGATCGAATTCCGTGCCCCGTGAAGGCGTCGCGGCGCGCGGCGTCAAGAATGGAGGGAACATCCCATGGCACCGAAGCTGGTCGACTACCTGCTCTACGAACCCGAGGACTCCGGCATCCTCTGGATAAAATTCAATCGCCCGGAGCGGATGAACGCCCTGGTCGGCACCGCCCAGGAAAATGGGACGGTCGCCAAGGTCGGCGAGTACATGCGGGCTGGCGATGATGATCCCAACATCCGCGTGATCGTGCTGACCGGCGTGGGCCGCGCGTTCTGCTCCGGCGCGAACCTTGGTTCCAGTGCCTCGGCGGACGTCGTCGGGGAGAACTTCCCCGGCAATCGCAGCCCGCATGAGGGGCTGGATGGAACGCGGCAGCATTTTTACCACGGGTTCACCGACCTGCACCGCGACATCTCGCTGATCCGCAAGCCAACCATCGCGATGCTCAATGGCCCGGCGGTCGGCTCGGGCATGGACATGGCGCTGCATTGCGACATCCGGATCGGCTGCGAAAGGACGCGCTTCATCGGCTACCACAACGCCGGACAGATAATCGAGAACGGCGGCTCGTATTATCTGCCGAAGATGGTCGGCCTCGGGCGGGCGCTGGAGTTCGTCTATACCGGGCAACTGGACGCCGAGCGGGCGTTCCAGTGGGGCATGCTGAACCATCTGGTGCCGTCGGAAAAGCTGGAGGAGACCACTCGCGAACTGTGCGCGCGGATGATGGCCATTCCGCCGCTGGTGCAGTGGGTGAGCAAGCGCATTATGCGGACCGCGGTGGACACAACGCTGGAAAACACCATGGCGCTGACGTCCAACGCCAGTCCGATCCTGCAACATTCCGAGGACGCGAAGGAGGCGCGGCGGGCGTTTGTGGAGAAACGGAAGGGCCAGTTCAAGGGGGCGTGATTGGACGTTTCGCCCGTCTCTGACGCGTTGCTTTGTTCGTTTGCAAGTGGGACCTGCCCGCAGCTCATGCGAGCTGTCCGATGGGGCAATGCATCGATTGAATTATAACCTTGGATTGTGCATTGCTAACTCGGTGAGCCAAACGACCGCGCGAACTGCAACTCACAATCGCGATCTGAACCCACGCCCGTAGTTACAAAATGGGCTATGGAAACTTCACGGCTGCGGCCCAGACGGCAGACACTGGCCGTAAGCAGACGGTCCGCGTTGGCTGAGCTGTAGCGCGGTAGCGGACCTCGCCTGAGGTGTTCGACGCGTTGGTTTGTGGCTGGATAGTGGGTATCTAGTACTTAGTCCCATCATCGAACGCGACTGCAAGCCGCCTAGCACGAGCGCCGAGATCACTATGCTGCTTCAGAGCATGAATCCTCTGCGAAACATTCTCATAATCCATGAAAGGAGCGAGATTATCTTTCTTCAGAACGTCAAACCTGCCTCGGTCGCTGCTTTCTATCGTGCTGGTTAGGTGCTCAAGCGTCTCGACGAGGCCTTCATCTGAAACAATGTTCGCTTCAAGAAGCCGACGCGGCCCTTGTTCATCTCCTCCCTGCCACCAGGCGATTAGAAGGCTGATCGGGTCAGGGCAACCAAAGACGTCACCTGCGGACATCGCCCGATAGCGACGGAGCATCAGTTCGGTGATCCGGTCCAACTCGGCGGTCGTGAAAAGCCACTCGTCTTCCGAACGCCGCCTATCGCCGTAGCGGCCATGTGCGAACGTCTCGCGCCGGAACAGCGATGTCAGCCAACCGATGGCCGCGCCTCCGCCAAACATTGCCGTGACCACGGCATCACGGCGCGCCGGCTCAAGACGGGAGAGGAGCAACGGTATCAGCCGTTGGGCCCGGTCCCACAACGAACTGAACCAAAACTGATCGAATGGGTGGCGTCGGTACGCTTCGTCCATCACCTGCGAGAGTGCGACGAGTAGGTTCTCGCATTGCCCTGGCGCCAAGGTTCCGTTGGCACTGCTCTTAATGCGCTCTAGCAAGAGATCAGCTTTGGTGAGCGACCCCGCCGCATGTTCTTCGTGAAGATGCAGCAGCGCCGCTCCCGCTTGTTCCGCACCGGCCTCAGCCGCAGCCCACATTGATGTAAAGTTGTCTTGGGTAAGTGCGTGCGACGGGCCAGCCAGCGCAAAATAAAGGCGATAGTGATCGGGGCTAGCAAGGCGTCTTTTCCGAATGGCCTCGTCACGGTCCAGGTCACTGACACGCTCGAATATTTTGAACCCTTTTTCGTCCTCGGAAAGGCCTATTTCGACACCTGGGAGCTGATCTGCAAAATTGTGTCGATACATCAAGTCATCAAAGTGACCGTCAGCTACCGTTGCGAGCAGCGTGGCGAGTTCCCGCGCTTTTTCCGCTTCCTCAACGCGCGCTGTCCCTAACGAAACCGCCGCAGCGGTAGCGCAGTATTGCTCGATCCAGCGGTAGAGTGCCGGATTTCCGTCCTTAATAAGTTGAAGCCATACAAGGTCGGCGAGATCGGCCATCGCCTCGCGTAACGGCGGCCAGAAGAACCGCACCGCATCCAGCGCGCGAACGACCGACCTTGGTGTCCGCAGCTGTTGGCCACCCTCGTAGTCGATGACGACCCTTAGCCTTGAAAGTTCGTCTTCATCCTTTGCCGACGCTATCAGATGTAAATCATCGGTAAACCATTGACGCAGCTGCAACGGTTCCGGTTTAGGAACCATCACCGTCAGCTGAACAATCTTCTCCAGGTATGACTGGCCACTCTTTACGCCAGCTGCTTTTTCGATGCTGTGCGCCAGGATACCGCTTTCATAGCAGAGCAAATAGATCACGTTGGGAAGGTCAACCACCGAGCGCACGAGTCGCAAGATCTCAATGACCTCCGCGGGCTCAAGCCGATCCACATCGTCAATGGTAATGATGAACCGATGGCCGAGTTCGCAGAGCGATTTAGCCAGTTTGTCCTTCAGCTCAGAGAGCTGAGGTGGGGTTGGCTTTTTGCCCACCAATTCTCCGACCGCCTTGACGGGCTTACCAAGCCATTTAACTGGCCCCAATCCCGAGGCGTCGCCGGCAACCTCAATCGCAGACCCTGCCTTACTCAAGGCGCTCATGAATCGCCGGAGCGCTTCGCCTGCCTCCTTGGCTTTGGCAACAGATATCCGAGTTGCGTCATCCGCGTTCAAGGCAACTTGATCAAGCTGCCTGGAAAGCTCGCCGAACAGGCTGGTGATCAGCGCGTCTCGATTGCCAATCAGCCACCGCCGGAAATTGATAACGGTAGGCATCCGTTCCTTAGGGAGCTTTCCGAGTTCATCGTCTATTAGGAATAAAAGACTCGACTTTCCCGAACCCCAAGCCCCCTCGACCCCAATAACCAGACCATCCTCGGATGCGCGATCCACGAGCGAAGTCGCGATCCGCTTGGCAACCTCACGAAATCCAAGCTTATCCTCGTCACCGGAGCTGAGCGCCCGGTCGCCCTTTACCGAATAATCCCCTGCCATCCTCTATTTGTACTCGATGACCGACGGGTCTCAAACAATTGTCTGCTTGTGCGATATGCACAGGTGAGCGCGAGCGGCCGAACTGGGCGCGAACCGGCCGTTCATTCTACGTGCGCACCCCACCCATGGCGGTCTGTCCGAAGCAGACCGATCCTCCTCGCCAGAACCGACGGTTGTGGCTTCAGGAAGCTACGCGGAACGTTCCGGCGACCGGTCAAGATCTCTTTAGGTTTCAGGCCAGACGGCTCGACGCGATCGGTGGGCTCAGATTTCTGATGGAACGCTCGCCACTCCGTCCGCGATCCCGCCACATGCCGAACCACAGCAGGATCGCACAGCCGGCGATGATCAGCGGCGGGTCCAGCAACGTCACGCCATGGGGCCAGAACCGGAACGCCGCGGTCACTGCCCATGACAGGAACAGACCCAGGCAAAACACCTGCAGGCTGTGTCGCCCACAAGCCGCCAGCCAACGGCCCAACGGCGTGTGCATCCACGGCGCCTCGCGCGGGATCAGTCGCGCGACGATCAGCGCCAGAGCCAGCGCATGCACCACACGCGGCAGCGCCAGTTCATCCTTGCCGATGATCCAGGCGCTCTCGGGAATGCCCAGATCGAACGGCAGCGCGCCGAACCAGTTCAGGCGCAGCAGCAGGCCCACCACCAGCACCACGACCGCCGCGATCGTCAGCGGGCGCGACGGTGGGAGCGCTCGTCCGTTCAGGAGCATCCGGCGCCCCAGACACACGCCCAGCATGAACAGCATTTGCCAGGCCAGCGGATTGAAGCCGATGACGGTATCCGGTCCCAGGCTCGGCGGAGTGAGCCCGAACAGCCACGCCGCCAGATAAAGCCCGAACGGCGCGGTGAGTGCCCACGCACCGATCCGGCGCTCGAGCCAGGCGAAAGCGGGAAGCAAGGCCATCGACCAGATGAACACCGGCAGGATGTCCATGTAGTTCGGCTGATACAGCGTGGTCAGCGCCGCCGCGATCGCGTGCGCCGGATGGGCCACCAGGAAGCTCCAGCCCAGTCGCTTCACCTCTCCTGGGCATAGCCCGGTGTCGGTGACGGCGATGATCAAGCCGGCGAACAGGAAGAAGGTGATCAGATGGGTGCGGTAGAGCCGCCAGGTCCGCACCGCCATGTCGCGCGACGCGGCGCGGAAACCCTCGCGGCCCGACTTGCGGGCGAACACCGAGCCCAGCATGAGGCCGGACAGGAAGACGAATTGCTCGGAACTGTCGGACAGGCCCCAGGCGCCGTGGATCAGCCAGGCGCCGATCCAGGAGCCCGCCGCGTGGCTGGCGAAGATGGTCAGTTGCAACCAGCCGCGGATGATGTCGACCCGGGTGTCCCGCGAGGGGCGGCCGATGGGGAGACTATCCGGGCGTGGTTGGGAGGGTGCGGCGTGGGTCATGTCGGTCCGTCTTAACGATCGTCCATGGTCCGTCTCGCGAGCGGTCCAGGCGTTACACCGGATTTACACCCGGCCGCGCCGCGGCTTGGACCATGAACCGTTCCCCAGGGGCCGTCACTTAACACGCGGAGTCTCTGCCGTGCCACATGAGCGAGATGTCGAACCGCGGGATCGGCCGGATGAGCACGACACAGGGCGCGATCGAGCCGTTCAAGGCTGGCACCGCGATTCCAGGCTGTCCCCAGTGTCTTCAACCGGTCCACACCGCCGCCGTGTCAGGGCAGGGTTGGCCGCCGGATGGTCACTTCGGGTCGAGCCCAAGGCTTTTCAGGAACTGCTGCCTGTCGGCAGGATCGTCAGGTTCAAATCTGACGACCACATTGATCTCCTGGTAGCTGCCCTTCTGCAAGCCTATGAGAGCATTGTTTGGAACCATTATCCGCAATTCCCGCGTCGTCAGCCACTGGAGGATTGGTCGGTCATCGAGAGCCCCATGATCGACGATGGCAAAAACATCGTTCTCACGGGTTGGCTCCACACCTCGCCGTTCCACCTGCACGTAATTGACGACGGTGGTTACGAACGCTCCATCGCTACAGACTTCTTCTTGTACGAAGGCCGCCCAGATGTCGTCTGGTGACACCAACATTTCGATGGTGTTACGAGAGCATCCGGCGACGTCTTTGCCAGGGACATTTTTTGCGACTGTCAGTCTCTCAGTAAACGACAGCGCGGCGACCAACCAGCACGCAACCAACCGGCATTTGTGAATTCTCAATCGCAACCCGTAGCCCCTTGCCGTCATTGTGGCGGCCAAGACTTCAATATCGCAGCGCCTGTCGACGATGCTCTTATCCGACCGGAGGAAAACAGTTCATAGCCAAGTTTTGTATTCCATACGTTCTCGGCCGGGAGTTGGGTTCAATCTGGTGACAGCCCGTTTTCTTTGAGGAATCGCTCCCTTTCAACAGGGTTGTCGGGATTGAATTTGACGACAACCTCGATCGCTTCGTAGCGACTCTTCCTTAGGCCTATGAGAGATTTATTTGGGACAGTGATCTGCAATTCGTGAGACGACAGCCATTGGAGGAGAGGGCGGTATTTGGCTACCCCATGCTCCTCGACAGCAAAAATATCATTTTCGCGCGTTGGTTCCACTCCTCGTCGCACCAACTGAACGTAATCGAGGATGGTAGTTTGGAAGGCTCCGTCGCTGCAAACTTCTTCTTGTACGAAGGCCACGCGGGAATCATCAGGTGAAACCATCATTCCGATTATGTCGCGAGAGCATCCGGCGACGTCTTTGCCGGGTACATTTTGCGCGACTGTCGGGCTCGCGGTGGGCGACAGCGCGGTGCCCAGCCAGCAGGCAGCCAACGCGAATTGGGAAACTTTCAATCGCAACATGTTGCCACTCGATGTCATTGTGGCGGCCAAGACTTCAATATCGCCGCTCCGGTTGACGATGCTCCTGTCCTGTCGGAAGGAAATACATCCGAATTGCCCGCTGAGGTGACAGTCATCTCCCGGCCGGAAGACCGTCAACAACGAAAGTGACCGCATCATCACCCGTATCGATCTCGATCCCGATACCCATTTGGCTCGCCCTGGCGACAACACTGTTGCGAAGGATGGATTTCGGACCTGCCGGAGGGAGGTCAAAGAAGCACACCATTTGCCACGTCAGTTTATCCGCCATCACGATGGCTTGAATTCGATCGAAATTTCTCGTAATCTCATTAATCAAAAACTCCAGATGGTCATTAATGTTGTCAGACGATACATGCGCAAGCGTCGAGAATCCGCAGTATCCGGTCCGCGCGAACGCGGTTGGGCGGCCTGGACGCCGTCCTTGCTCATCGCCTTTTCGCCGGGCAAGTTTTGGCTTTATGGAAAAGAGCTTTCGCAATTTGTCTGGATCGAGGTTGTCGCCAACCAGTTCCAATATCGCATGACACGAGGAGGGGGCGGTCATTTCGTGTACCTTCTGGTCTCATTCGTCATTCAGGTTGCCGATGAAGTCTGGGCCGAAGTAGACATCGCCCGACGGAATATGGATGATAACATTGTCCGCACCGCCGAGACCATTGGCTTTTTTGAGAGAATGAATCGCGCCTCTGAGTTGGTTTCGGCTCATTCCAAGTGCATTGGCGGTGGAATTGTTGACTTCGTTCGTGAAGTAGTTGACCGGCGTTACCAACGAGGTCCGCTCGTCATTTTTGACAACATCAGAACTGGCCGAGATCGGTCGAACTCTTTGCGTCGACCGAGCCGACCCCGTCGTATCTCCGATCGCGGATCCGGGCTCCGAGTTCGCTCGTGCTCCGGCTACACCGGCGGCGGCTATCGCTCCACCGATAACCTTGTGATCGGTGAGGAGATTCCGCGCATCCGCCAGGAACCGATGCCAGCGATCCATTCCGACGAACTTCTGCGCGTCGGCCAGAGACCCCGATGCCTGTCGGAGGTCATCGTGGCTCTTCGCATCACTGGCCTGGCCCGCGGCATCGCGTAGTTTCGCCACGATGGGATCGTCAGCCTCGCGATCGAAAAAGCGGGCGGCGAAATTCGCCTGATCGAGGCCGGCGCCGCCGTCCCAGGCGGTCATCAGCGTGGTCAATCGATCCACCGCCGCCGCGTTTGGGCGTGCCGCCGGATGATTGCGTAACGCCGCCGGCAACGCCCCGACCGCGCCATGAATCACCGCCTGAATGCGCTGCGACAGCGCGCCAGGTTGAAACAACTTATCGCGAGCCGACGCGTCTGAGGTCTTATCAACCGCGCTGGTACCGTCGCCAAACCAACCGTGTTCCTGGCGTCCTTGATCTTCCCAGGGCATTCCGCGTCCGATGACTAAAATGTTATTTATATTAACGAAAGCGTTGATCGATGGCAAATCAAATCGCCCCTTCGGCAAACCGCGAACGAACACGCCCCGTCTCGCTCGCGGTCGAGGCCTTCGCCGGGGCTGCCCCACCTCCGCTATCACGTTGGTCAACGTCCGCGTGTTGACACCTGGTTTACACCCGGGCATGGCCTGTCCTGGACCAACAAACCTTATCGCCTCACCTGGAGTCTCCCCCACGCCATGAGCGTCATGTCCGATCGCTGGATCCGCCACATGGCCACGACCCAGCGCATGATCGAGCCCTTCGAGGAGGGCGAAAGGCGAGACGGGGTCATCAGCTACGGTCTGTCCAGCTACGGCTACGACGCGCGCATCGCGGACGAGTTCAAGATTTTCACCAACATCGACTCGGCGGTGATCGATCCGAAGAATTTCGCGCCAACCAGCTTCGTCGACCGCAAGACCGACACCTGCATCATTCCGCCCAACAGCTTCGCGCTCGGCCATACCATCGAGTATTTCCGCATCCCGCGCGACGTCCTGGTGATCTGTCTCGGCAAAT
>CALFNB010000508.1 GCA_937902425.1 uncultured Acetobacteraceae bacterium
GGAGCCTCGCGCATGATCCTGGTCACCAACAACGAAGGCACCGTCGGCGTGCCGACGACCACCCGCATGCTCGCGGCCGGTGCCGCCGGCCTTGACGCGATCGAGGCCGGCATCCGCCTGATCGAGGCCGACCCGGCGATCCGCACCGTCGGCCGCGGCGGCTGGCCCAACCTGCTCTGCGAACTGGAACTCGATGCCTGCGTCATGGACGGCACCACGCTGCGCACCGGCGCGGTCGGCGCGCTGAAAGGCTACCTGCATCCGGTCAGCGTCGCGCGCGAGATCATGCGCCGCCTGCCGCACGAGTTTCTGGTGGGCGAGGGCGCCGCCCGGTTCGCGCATGAAATCGGCGCGCCGACCGCTGACAACCTGATCGAGGATTCCCGCCACGTCTGGCAGGCCTGGTTCGACCGCACCCTGACACCGGCGCAGAAACAAGCCTGGCCGGACATTCCGCTGGCGGAGTTGTGCCGTCACGCCATCGATCCGGAAACCGGCCGCGACACGACCGTGTTCCTCGCGCACGATCACGGCGGGAACATCTGTTCCGGCACCAGCACATCCGGCTGGGGCTGGAAATATCCCGGCCGACTGGGCGACAGTCCCATTGTCGGCGCCGGATCCTATGCCGACACGCGCCATGGTGCCGCCGCCTGCACGGGAGCGGGCGAGATGACCATTCGTTGCTGTACCGCGCGCTCGGTCGTTCTTTACATGAAACAGGGTGCGGCGGTCGCCGACGCGGTGATGGAAGCGGTCGAGGACATGCGCGCCCTGAAAACCGGCCTGATCAGCCGCGTCACCATCCATGCGATCGACCCACGCGGCAACCACAAGGTCGTCGCGGTCAACGGCAGCGGCGGCAACGTGTATTGGTTGTGGGAGGGCCAGGGCGAGCCCAGACAATGCCCGGCCGAGGCAATTCCGTTACGCTGACGGAAGTCAATCCCCAGCCGCGCGCCAGGCTTCCAGCCAGACCGGAACCGCCGCGACCGGTAATGGGCGGGCGATGAAGTAACCCTGCGCCTCCTGCACGCCAAGCGCGCGCAGTTTGTCCCACATGTCTCGTGTTTCGACGCCCTCGGCGACCACGGTCAGACCCAGATTCCGCGCCTGTTCGATCACCCGCGGTGCGATCGCCGCCCCGGGGCCGTGCGTTCCAATCAGCCGTACGATCCCCTTGTCCAGCTTGAGACCGGTGAACGGCAACGTCAGCAGCCGGCGCAGGTTCTTCACCGCCGGACCAACATCGTCGATCGAGATCCGGTAACCCATTGCGCGCAGGTGCTCAAGCGAACGGCCCAGAGCGGCGAAGTCCTCGACCGGTCGGCTTTCGGTCAGTTCGATCTGCACCTGCTCGGGCGTCAGGCCGAGCGACGCGCGCCGTTCGTCCAATCTGGCGGCGGCATCGGGGTGGGAGAGGACCTTCAGCGGATAATTCAGCGCCATCGGCAGGCCCAGACCACGGAAGAACGGACCGGTCAGATCAGCCAAAGCGCGGGTGGACACGAGGTTCGTCAGAGTGAACGACAGACCGGCGTCCTCAAACCGCGGCACGAACCAATCCGGGGTCACGGTGCCGTGAGTGGGGTGATTGAGACGGGCCAGCACCTCCACCGCCGCGGCCTCCCGATCGTCGAGCCGGACAATCGGCTGGTAGCGTGTTTCGATCATCTCACCGCTCACGACCTCAAGCAATTCGGCGGCCGGCAGGGTTGGCTTATTATGCTCGGATGGAAAATGCCGGACCGCGAGCGAGGCGGCGATGGACTGGCGATCGGCGGACGGGATGACTCGCGGCCCAGGGTGGGGCGTTCGGGGAGCGCCCAACAGGAGTAGTGTCACACCGGCGCTGGCGGTATCGGAGGTCAGCTCGGTCAATGTGCCGAGCAGGCCATCGGCGCCGTTCTGATCCACCAGAACGTGTGACAGCCGGGTGCCGGCGCTGGCGAGCCGTGCCACCGCCGCGCGGGCCGACACCGTCTCCACGATCCCGCCTTCGGCCGCGACCGCCTCTCGGACCGACGCGGTCCAGCGTGGATCATCGCTGACCAGCAGCACATCCAGCGGCCGCGACATATCGGTCCGTGTCGGAACCGCGTTCAGGGAATCGGGGTTGGGCAGTTGCATCGCTGTAACCTTAACCCGTGCCGATTGAATACGCGAGGGGTGTCCGGGTTTTTAGACAAACAATATGGCGGAATTAATCATTCGGCGAGGCGCCCTCCATCATCAATCGGCGTGAAACATGGGTTTCCGCTTCTCGACAAACGCGACCATACCTTCTTTTTGATCCGGCGTTCCAAAAAGCGACAAGAACAGTGCCCGCTCGTGACGCACGCCTTCAACCAAGGTTGATTCGAAGGCGCGGTTTACCGCCGCTTTGGCGAACTGCACCGCGACCGGCGACAACTCGGCGATCCGCGCGGCGATTTTCAATGCTTCCGGGAGTAATTGATCCGCCGGGAACACACGGGAGACGAGATTGGCGCGTTCAGCCTCCGCCGCGTCCATCATCCGCGCGGTCAGCACCATGTCCATCGCCTTGGATTTGCCGACCGCGCGGGTCAGCCTCTGGGTGCCGCCCGCGCCCGGGATGACGCCGAGGTTGATCTCCGGCTGGCCGAATTTGGCGGTATCGGCGGCGATGATCATGTCGCACATCATCGCCAGTTCGCAGCCGCCGCCCAGTGCGAAGCCGGCGACGGCGGCGATGACGGGCTTTTTGATGGAGAGGACGGCTTCCCAGTTGGCGCCGATGAAGTCTTCGACCATGGCCTCCGGGTTGGTGCGGTCGCGCATTTCCTTGATATCGGCGCCGGCGGCGAACGCGCGCTCATTGCCAGTGATGACGATCGCGCCGATGGCGCGGTCGGCGTCGAACGCCAGCAATTGGGCTTTCAGATCGCGCATCAGGGCGTCGCAAAGCGCGTTCAGCGCCTCCGGCCGGTTGAGCCGGATCAGGCCAACCCGGCCATGGGTTTCGACGAGAATGGTGGGTTTGTCGGTCATGATGGGTTCTCCAGCCAGTCATGGTGGTCATAGACCAGGCAACCCGCGAGGGGAAACGGGAGAGAGAACCAGAAGGGCGAATGGCCGCTGGAAACGGACAGCGTCGGAGGCTCGCCGAAAGCCAGTATGGGAACCGGAAGTTATCGCGCCCGGAACTCATTACGCGAGAGCGGAACGTCGGTTGGGAGCGTGTGAGTTGTCCGCGGTTTGATGCGCCGGGCGCGGACGGTGGATACCATTTCGCCAGAAAATTAACCGGTTATTAACAAATTGCGAGTAAATCAGGAGCCCCGGAGGTTGTCCGCCGATGCCACTCGTGCTGTCGCGTAATTTACTGCCCGCCGCCCTCGTCATGGGCGGATGCGTGATATTCCTGTCTCTCATTGGTATGGTGATATTCCAGCAAGGTCAGGCCGCGCGGCAGATGCTGGCCTTGATCGGCGATACCCAGGCCGTACTGAGCGACGTCAATGAATTGAACATTCTCCTCCGCGACGCGGAGAGGGGTCAGCGCGGTTACCTCCTGACCGGCCAGCAGGACTATCTCGATCCCTACGAGTTGGCGCTAAAACGCCTGCCTGTCCTTCGCGAACGCTTTCAACAGCGGGTCGCGACCCATCAAAGCGGTCATCAGCAGGTGGAGTTGCTCTGGCCGTTGATAGACCGGAAACTCGACGAGCTGGCGCGGACCATCAAGCTTCGCACCGACGCGGGCGAGGAGCCAGCCAGGCAGGTCGTTTTGAGCGACGTTGGACACGATCTGATGATCCAGATCACCAAGGTGCTCGACGCCGTATCGGTCGAGGAGAACCGGGACCTCGCGGAGCGGAACGGAGCGATGGAGCGGACCGAGGCGAGCATGTACAAGTTGGCCGCCGGTGGCTCGGGCGTCGCGGTGGTGTTGCTGGCACTGGCCCTGCTGACATTGCGCCAGACCGAAGCGCGGCATCGCGGGATCGAACGGCAGAAAGAGGATCAGCAGCACGAATTGGACCGGACGAATGCCACCCTCCGCGAGATGAAGGAACAGAGCGCGGCCGCGCAGTACGCCCACAGCCTGCTTGAGGCGAACCGCGATCCACTGGTCACGATCAGCCCTCTGGGCCGGATCACTGATGTCAACGAGGCCACGATCGACATCACGGGAGTGCCGCGCGAAAACCTGCTCGGAACGGATTTTCGCGATTATTTCACCGATCCGGAGCGGGCCAGTGAGGGCTATCGGCGGGTGTTCGCCGAGGGCTCGGTCATCGACCTTCCATTGGCGATCCGTCATTCGCGCAAGGCCCCGACCGAGGTCATGTTAAATGCATCGGTATACAAGGACTCCGCGGGCAATTTGCTTGGTGTGATCGCCGGTGCTCGCGACATGACGGCGCAACGGAAAGCCGAAAGGCAGAGTGCCGCGCAACGGGGCATGGAGCTCGACCGGTTGGCGGAACTTGAGCATTTCCAGACGATCACGGTTGGCCGCGAGCTGAAAATGATTGAACTGAAGAAACAAATACTGGAACTGAAGGGGTAGCCGCCAGGCGGCGCCTCCCCCGGTGTCATGGGGCCACGATGGATCGGGGCAGGGCCAGGTCGCTACCGCCGGAAATCGCGGCCGGGACCGGAGCGATCGCCGAATGATCGGCCCGCGCGTGATCGAGAAACGCCCGTAATGCGCTCGACAAATGGGCCTCGCGCCGGTGGATGAAAACGGTGGTGACCAGCGCCTCCTCCGGCGGCAGGCGGTGCAGGCTGACGCGGCCGGCACGCCAGACCGGGCCGATCAGGGCGCGCGGCAGCAACGTGATCCCAAGGCCGGCCGATACGCAGCCGAAGATCGCCTCCAGCGTGCCGAACTCCATCAACCGCGGCACCGCGATGCCGCGGCGGGCCAGCAGCATTTCCAGCCGTTGACGATAGGAACAGCCGGCGCGCAGCACGACGATCCGGGCGATGCCGCCCTGGGTCGCCTGCTCGATCGAGGCGAGGCCGGGGGCGGCGAGGATCGCCAGTTCCTCCTCGAACATGACCTGCTCGATCAGCGATTGGTGCGCCACCGGGCCGCAAACGAAGGCGCCCTCCAGCCGGCGGTCGAGCACGGCTTCGATCAGTTCCGCCGTGGTGCCGGGACGTAGCGCGAGGTCTACCTCCGGGCAGGCCGCGGCATAATTGGCGATCAGCGGCGACAGGCGGAGCGCCGCGGTTGTCTCCAGCGAACCGATGGTCAGCGGGCCGCGCGGCTGGCCGTCGTCGCGGGTAGCCCGGGCGGCGTCGGCCAGCAGCCAGGCGAGGCGGCGCGCGTACGGCAGCAGGCGTTCTCCCGCTCCGGTGAGGGCGACGCCTCGGCTGTGGCGATCGAACAAGGGGCAGCCGAGTTCGGACTCGAGAGCGCGGATGCGGGCAGTGACGTTGGACTGGACCGTGTGGAGTTCGGCGGCGGCTCGGTTCATGCCGCCGGTGCGGGCGACGGCCTCGAAAACTTTCAGGTCGGCGGTGTCCATGCGGGGGCTCCGGGGGGGGGGTATCGCTGCTGGCGATTGCTTTTATCATAAGTAATCGTTTGATCGGATCAAGGGAGGCGGTTAAGCCGCCGCCCATGGTTTCGCACACCCGCCTTCGCACCCACATCTCCGTCCAGGCCGGATGTCCGCGAGATCACGGCATGGATCGGTCACCCATCTCGATCGCCTTTGGCGGACTGATCGCCATGGCGGTGGGCATTGGGATCGGCCGCTTCGTCTACACCCCGATCCTGCCGCCCATGCTTGGCGCCCTCGGCCTGAGCAAGGCCACAGCCGGGCTGATCGCCTCGGCCAACTTCGCCGGATATCTGGTTGGAGCGTTGGGTGCCACGCGGGCGACGTTGCCGGGGTCACGCCGGTTGTGGCTGCTCGGCGCGCTGCTGGCGAGCACGGCGACCACCGGCGCGATGGGATTTTCCGCGTCGGTCCCGGCGTTCGTGCTGCTGCGCTTCGCGGGCGGGGTCGCGAGTGCTCTGGCGTTGATCCTGTCCTCGGCGGTGGTGCTCGACCGGCTCACCGCGGCGGGCCGCCCTGGGTTGAGCGCACTGCATTTCGCCGGTGTAGGGGTTGGGATCACAGTATCGGCTGGTTTGGTCGCGGCGTTGCTCCGGGGAGGGGGCGATTGGGCGATGATGTGGCGGGTCAGCGGGGCGGTGTCACTAATGGGAGCGTTGGCGGTGGCGCTGTTGGTGCCGGCTGGCCCGGAGACGCCGGTCGTGAATCGGCCTTCCGGGTCCGCGCCGCGCGATCCTGGGCTGCGGCGGATGACGGTGGCGTATGGGCTGTTTGGTTTTGGTTACGTCATCACCGCGACATTTCTGGTGGCGATCGTGCGTGCCACCCCGGCGATCCGGCACCTGGAACCGGTGATCTGGATCGTGGTCGGTCTGGCCGCGGCGCCTTCGGTTTGGTTCTGGAGTTTGCTGGGGCGGCGGATCGGGCTGGCGGCCGCGTTCGGGGTCCCCGCACTGGCCGAGGCGGCGGGCGTGCTGGCGTCCGTGGTATGGCCTTCCGCCGTGGGGATTTGCGCGGCGGCGGGGCTGGTGGGCGGCACGTTCATGGGTCTGACCGCTCTGGGCCTGATGCGGGGGAGGGAACTGGCATCGGGAGACCCTCGGCGGGTGATGGCGACGATGACAGGGGCGTTCGGGGTGGGACAGATCGTGGGACCGGCGCTGGCGGGGGTGGTTTCGGATGTGACGGGCGGTTTTGGGGTGCCGTCAGTCGCGGCGGCGGTGGCGTTGGTGATGGCGGCGTGGTTGGGAAGGCGATGAGGCGAGGGCGGCGGCACGCGGCGGACTCGCGATTGCCCTGGATTTCCTGGTCCGCGTTACATCCGCCGTCGTCGTAACGGAACCCCCGTCGCCGGCGTTCAAGGCAACATCGCCACCCGTTCCCCCAGCAACGTGAAGAATCCGTCCGCGTCCAACGTCTCCAGCACGACCGCGTTGAGCGCATCGCCGGTCCGATTCCACCGATCGATCACCGTCCGGCCCCGGCCGATCCCCGGCCCGAGGTCGACCCGCGCCGAACACGCCCGCGACGTGAACAACTCCGGCCGCGTCAGCCACGCGATCGTGCACGGATCGTGCAACGGCGCCCCAGGCAGGCGGCGCGAGGGAGGGACGCTCGCCTGAATGTCACACGCCGCCGCCAGACAGAGCCCAGTACCGAGTGCTCGCAACACCCCGAGACGCTCCGGCGTCACCAGCGCCTGAGCGGTCAGCTCCAGCGTGGCGAACACGACGGGCCGGCCGCAGGCGAGCAGTACCGCCAAGGCCTCCGGGTCGTTCAGCGCGTTGAATTCGGCGGCCGGGGTCGCGTTGCCTTCGGCCCAGGCGCCGCTCATGAGAACGATCTGGGCTATGTTGGCGGTGAGGGCGGGCTCGGTCATCAGGGCCAGCGCCAGGTTGGTGACCGGTGCGATCCCGACCAGGGTCACCGGCTCAGGCGCGGTTCGCAGGATGCGGCGGATCGCGTCCGATGCGATCTCCGGCGCCGGTTGGCCGCCATCCGGCAGGACGATGCCGCCAAGCCCGTCGATGCCGTGAATCCGCGGCTCATTGAAGAATGAGCCGAGCAAGGGTCGGTCCGCTCCCTGGTAAACCGGCACTGTGGATCGCGCGAGTTTCGTCAGCGCCAGCGTGTTCGCCAGTGTGCGGTCAAGGCCGACGTTGCCTCCGGCGACGGTAATGGCGAGCACGTCCAGCTCCGGCGACGCGAGGGCCAGCAGGATCGCGAGCGCGTCGTCGGTGCCGGTATCGCAATCCAGAATGATCGGTATCGTCATCGGGCAACCTCCCTGGCCGCCTCACGATGGCATCCGCGCGCGCGCGATACCAGCCGTGCGGATTTGTCGCGTCTCCCCGATATCAGCGTGTCGTGGCATAATGCCGCGCATGTCCGCCGATTCCGATCCTCTCGCCAAACGCCGCGCGGCTTACGCGCATGCGGTGCTGACGCGTTACGGAACCATCGATCCCCGCGTCGAGGCCGCCTTCGCCAAGGTCCCGCGCGAGGCATTTCTCGGCCCGCCCCCTTGGTCCTTCGGTTCCGGAGGCTCCGCCTCCTGGGCCACGACCAGCAATCCCGAGGCGCTGTATCAGGACGAACTGATCGCTCTCGATCGCGCGAAGGGGATCAACAACGGCCAGCCTTCACTGCACGCGCTGTGCATCGCGGCGTTGCGCCTGACCGCGCGGGACCACGTGCTGCATATCGGCGCGGGGACCGGGTATTACACGGCGATCCTGGCTGAACTGGCGGGCCGGGTGGACGCTTACGAGATCGAGCCCGTGCTCGCCGCCAAGGCGGTCGAGAACCTGGCGCCGTGGCCGAATGTGACGGTTCACGCGGAAACCGCGGTTGGCCGGAAGCTGCCCGCGTCCGACGCGATCTATGTCAGCGCCGGGGCCTCGCATCCGGACCCGTTCTGGCTCGATGCCCTTCGCGAGGGCGGCCGGCTGTTGTTTCCTCTGACCGGCGACGAAGGTTGGGGCGGCATGTTGCTGGTCGAGCGTCAGGGGCACGGTTTCGCCGCGCGGTTCTTGTCGAACTGCGGGTTCATCAATTGCGAGGGCCTGCGCGACCCGGTCACGGCCGCCCGCCTGACCGAGGTGTTTCGCGCCGGAAGCAAAGACCAGGTACGGTCGCTGACCCGCCAGCCGCCGCCCGGCCCGACGATCTGGTTCGCCGGCGACGGGTGGTATCTCGGCACGGAACCGCCGCCGGAGTCAGCCCGATGAGCGGCACCGTTCTGGTCACGGTTCCTCTGCTGAATGAGACGCTGGAGCCGCCGCCGCGTGGCCGCGTCCGGGCACTGAAGCGGCATCTCATCCAATCGCTGCGCGACCTGCGCGCCGCCAAACGGCCGGATCGGCTGATCCAGAAGGCCGCACCCGAGCCGGTTGGTTTCACCGCCGCGGTGCTGGGGGCGGGATGTGCCACATGCCAGGGTCATTGCTGCAAGGGTGGCGGTGACCACGCGTTTATCGACGAGCGGACCATGGCTCGAACGCGGCGCGACAATCCGGACCTGGACGCGCGAGCGGTCATCGGATTGTACTTGGCGCGACTGGCCCCCCGGTCATACAAAAGCTCCTGCCTGTTCCATGGTTCGGACGGCTGCACCCTTGGACGGGCGTTACGGGCCGAGCTGTGCAACGCGTATTATTGCAACGGTCTTCAGGACTTTCTGAAACTCTCCGAGATGCCCGAGCGCGTCCAGATAATCGCGACACGGAAGGGAATTGAACGTCGCTCGACTGTCATGTCGCGCCCGGATGCACACCAGTAAGTTTGGCCGCGGCCATGCGACATTCGCGTAACGGAGCCTGTGCGACGATGTACAACGTCTGGCGAAGTGTGACCAAACTGTTAAACTCGCGCACTCTTGACTTTTCCAGTCCTTGTTCCGATACGGGGCCTGTTCCGGGCTGGCCCGCGCACGATGTCGTGCCCCGCGCCCGGTTGCCGCGGCCCGAACCGCGGCCCTCACAGCGACTGGATCCAATTTGACTGACACTGATCCCGCCCAGGTGGAGCAGGACGAAATCTCGTCCCGACCAAAACAGCCGGCCACGAGTCATGATCTCGATGTGGCGGATGAGACGGCCTCGGTTGTGGCGTCCCCCGGGGAGTCTCCCGAGATGCCCCGCGTGGCGAGCACTGATCCGGACTCGGACGGCCCGGCGATGGCCGCCGGATCCGACGATTCCGACGGCGGCGAACGCGACGCCGACGATGATCTGGAACGGGATCAGGACGCGGCTTACGCGGCCCATCTCGCGACGCCGGACGAGCCCACCCGCACGTTGTTCGCCGATCTTGGATTGTCCCCCGAGGTGCTGCGCGCGATC
>CALFNB010000509.1 GCA_937902425.1 uncultured Acetobacteraceae bacterium
GGTCACATCCGGTGGATGCCGCGAATCACCGTCGATATTCCTTGACTAGCAGCCTGTCGGACTTGTGTCGCCGACGCAATAATCGTTAATCTTTGCGCATGCATTAGTTATGATATTACGTCTAAGACCACGCGGGCGACATAAAACTCCAAAAATTGGCGATTTTCGGCTAAGTCCGACAGGCTGCTAGGGTTTCGCCCTGCCGCCCTGGCCCGGGGCGGGAGCCGCCGTTTGGCCAGGCGCCGTCACTTTCCCCAACGCGGAGGCGGACTGGTCGCGAAGCACCGTTAGCGCGGCCTCGCGTTGCAGTTCGCGCACCAGATCGCCCCGTGCCTCCTCAAGCGTGGGTGTACCGCGCTGGCGGCGTCCCTCGATTCGCGCGATGAGGTACCCGGTCGGCATCTGCACCGGGTAAGACGTGACCTGGCCAGGGGCGAGGGCGAAAAGCGCAGCTCCGACTTCGGGGCCAACTGCTTCGAACCGCACGAAACCCAGATCGCCGCCGGCGCCCGCGCTCGCATCCTGGCTGTATTTTCTCGCCAGATCGCCGAAATCCTCGCCCGCCCGCGCCTTGGCGATCAGCTCACGTGCCCCGGCCTCGGTCGGGACCAGGATTACCCTCGCGCGCACCTCTTCAGGGCCAGGCTTGCCGGTCACGTCACGCTCGTAACGCGCTTGCACCGCCGATTCGAGCACCATGGATCCGACCTTGCGGCTGAGCCATTCCTCGGACAATGCTCGTTCGCCGGCGCTTTTTTGTCGCCGGCTCACGGCTGGATCCTTGTCGAGGCCGTCTTTTTCAGCGGCGATCACCATCAGTTTCTGTCGCACCAGCTGATCCAAAACGCGATTGCGCAACGCCTGGAAACCAAGACTGGCCATACTGACGGGCAAGGCGCGCATCGCATCCGCCGCCTCTCCTTGCGTGATGGGCCGTCCGTCGACCTCAATCATCACGATGTCTGGCTGTTTATTAAGCTTATCGACCATCGCGTTCATCGCGGCGATTGGGTTCGCCAGAGTAATCGGTCCCGACCCGGGCACGAAGGAAGGGGCAACAGGGATCTCCCCCACCGCCGCCGCTGCCGCGGGTTTGGATTGTGCCGGCCCGCCAGATGGAGGAGCTTGCGGAGCGTCGGCCGCGTGCGTGGCGACGGTCAGGGCGAGCAGGAGCACGGCCGGCGGGAAGTACCGCATTTTGGGTTCCCATGGTCGAACCTGGCGAGCCCTGAGGTCCAGGCGGCGTTCCGGTTGGTTAGTCATCATGGATGGTTCCGCGACAGGTCGGGATGAGAATCGCCTTCGGTCGGATTGTCCGCAGTCTGTCGGCACGGCGCAAGCCGGGCGGGCCAGGTCAGCGAAACGGGCAAACTGGGAATGGCTGGTGCCGTGCCGGGGAGCGCACCGTCGCACTGCCCAGAGGTAATGGAAGGTTGCCAGCGTGATGTTCCGTGCGGGCAACCCATTACCCGGCCAACCCCATCGCCCTACAGCCGCTGCCGCGGTTCGCGCTACGACGCCCGGCGCCGCCTTCGGGCCACCGCCAGGCCGCCCAGGCCAAGTGCCATGATCGTGATCGACGCGGGCTCCGGCGTCGTGGTGAAATGTAACGCCAGTGTGTTTATCTTGAGGCCGCCGTTCGTAAAACCGCCAGCATTCAGGCTCAGCGTCTCGGAGAGAGTGAACGAGTTGCTGTTAAGCGTGCTGCTGTTAACCGGGGCGGTCTGTGGATTGGTGCCCAAAACCGCCAACGTGTCCACCAGCGGGTTAGGCGACGCCGTGACACTGAATAATGAACTCCCGGTGGCACCGGGAGTGCTGCAACTGCGTAAGCAAGTCCCCACCGAAATATTATTCTCGCCGATCAGCGTCTCCGTCGCGCCAATCACCACTTTGGAGGAACTGTTATCCGCCACGACTATCGTGTAGGCCATGGTGACGGTATGATGACTACTCGTATCGTCCAACGCGGCACTTGCCGTGCCGCCGTAGTTCTGGATCTGAAAGGTGATCCCGCCCCGGTTGCCGCTGGTGGCCACCAATTCATCACCCGCACAGCTAGAACTGGTGTAGCTGCCGCCGGTGATGGTGCAGCCTGACACGGTCAACTTCAGTCCGTCGATCGAAAAGCTCCCACCACTCATCGATATCGAAGGCAACTGCGCCCAGGCGCCCGAGAGCCCGGTCGTCAGGAAAACAGCCAGCATGGCGAGGTAGCGAAAAGAGGTCATTCTCAAAAATAGCTCCAGACACCGACGGCCGAAAGTCCCTCAACAGACCGCCTTATGGCACAAGTCGAGACCGAAGGCAAGTATTTGAACATGCTCGCCCGAAAGCGATCTATTGGCGAGCCGTGTCGCAATTTTTACAAATTCCTTTCAAGGCGACTGAAGCGGATCGGCATCAATGAGCGCCCAGCTTGCCGGATTCATCCTCATCTCCGGTTACCCCAACCTCTTTCCCGGTTATATTGTAGCGCCGCACGTTCAGATCCTTCAGTGCCGCGGCGGCCACCGACCCAACCGCTTCCCGCAGCAGGCTTTGTGTCAGCTGCTCTCGCACCAACGCGAAGGCCGGTGTCGGTTGCTGCCGGCGCTCCTCCACCTTGATGACGAACCACCCAGCTTCGGTACGTATCGGATTCGGCGCGACCTGGCCCACCGGCAGAGCAAACGCCACGGCACCAACCCGCGGGTTCATTTTGTCCCGAGTAACAAACCCCAGCTCACCGCCGGCCGACGCGGTCGTGTCTTTGCTGGCGCGGCGGGCGACAGCCGCGAAATCTGCGCCACCCTGAATTTCCGCGATCAAACCCATCGCTGCTTTCTCGGTTTCGGTCAGGATCACCCTCACCCGCACTTCCTCCGGACCAAGCCGGCCGGCGATATCCCGATTGTAGCGTTCCAACAGGGCGGCTTCGGTTATCCCCTTGGCGCCCTCCTGCCGCAAGTATTCCTCGCCCAGCTGACGGTCGGCCGCGGCCTTTACCCGCCGACGAATGGCTGGCTCCTCATCGATGCCCTTTTGTTGGGCGCGAATTACCAGGGCCTCCTGCTTGATCAGCTGGTCCAGAACGCTGGGGTAAAGCGTGTCTAACGGCAGCTGTGACACAGTGGACGGCAGCGCCTTGATCGCGTCGCCGATGTCGCCCAGGGTGATCGGACGGCCCTCGACCTCCGCCACCACGGTGCTGGCGGCTTTGTCCAGGCTGGCCACCGAGCCGTAGACCGCGGTCGTGGTATCGAACACCGGCTTCGACAAATCGCCGGGCTCGAACGGCGACGGCGCGCTCCTGGGGGCTGGCTGCCCCGACGCGGGATGGCCCGAGACAAAGCCCAGACACAGCAGTCCCGCCAGTGCAGGCCCAACCAGAACGGGCCCGACACGAAACGGTGAACGCGATACGCGCATGGCCACAGCACCCGGTTTCAACAGCATTTATGAGCGAACCCCACCGCCAATCGCAAGCTTTTCGCACCAACTCCGCATCAACCCACTCCCCACACCGCGACCCGCCGCCCGCGGGATGCTATCGTTCGCGCGAACCCGGAGTGAACGCCATGAAATTCGGCATCCGCTATTGCAACACCGGCCGCTACGTCGATCCCGCCAACGCCGTGGAACTGGTCCAGGCCGCCGAGGCGGCGGGCTTCGAATCCGCCTGGACCGTAGAGCACACAGTCATACCGCGAGGTTACCAATCGGCTTATCCATACTCGAATGACGGCCGGCTCCCCGGCGGCGAGGGCGATTTCGTGCTGCCCGATCCGCAAATCTGGATGGCTTATGTCGCCGCGCGCACCAGCACGATCAAGCTCGCCACCGGCATCCTGATCCTGCCGCAGCACAATCCGGTGATCTGCGCCAAGCAGGTCGCCACATTGGATTACATGTCCGGCGGCCGCGTCCTCCTCGGCATCGGCGTCGGCTGGCTCCGCGAGGAATTCGACGCCCTGGGCGTGCCCTTCGCCGAACGCGGCGCCCGGACCGAGGAGTACATGCATGCGCTGCGTGCCCTCTGGACGATGGACGTCCCCACCTACGAAGGCCGCTTCGTGCGGTTCCGCGAGGCGTTCATGCGCCCGAAACCGGTCAACGGCACCGTGCCGATCATCATCGGCGGCCATTCCAAAGCAGCGGCGTCCCGCGCCGGCCGGCTGGCGGATGGGTTCTTTCCCGCCCGCGGCGCCTCACCCGAGCTGCTGGCGGTCGTGCGCGGCGCCGCCGAGGCAGCGGGCCGCGACCCGAAATCGGTCGAGATCACCGCCAGCATGCCGGACGATCCGGCCGAACTTCCCGCCCTCGCCGCCCGCGGCATCAGTCGCGTGCTGGTGCCCGTCACCAGCGTCGCCGGACTGAAACGCGCCGCCAAAGGCGTCGAGGGCGTGCTGTCCTGGAAAGACACCATCGCGCGCTACGCGGACGTTTGATCCAATCGCGCGGTATGCCCCTGCCTGATCCAATCGCGGTGTATCCGCGGGTTTGATCCAATCGCGCGGCACGCGCATGCCTGATCCAATCGCGGGGTATGCTCGTGCCTGATCCCATCCAGCGGTATGCGCGGGTCTGATCCACCCAGCTTCTTCACCCAATCAACACGCGAACTGTGATAGGCAGCGCGCCAACGCAGCAACCTGGAGCCGCCATGCCCACGATCGTTGACCTGACCGCCCGCGAAATCCTCGACAGCCGCGGCAACCCCACCGTCGAGTGCGACGTGAAGCTGGAAAGCGGCGGATTTGGCCGCGCCGCCGTGCCGTCCGGTGCCTCGACCGGCGCGCATGAGGCGGTGGAACTGCGCGATGGCGACAAATCCCGCTACGGCGGCAAAGGCGTGCTCACCGCGATCCGCAACATCGAAGGCGAGATCCTGGAGGCCGTCGGCGGCCTGGACGCGACCCAGCAGGTGACGGTCGACAACATCATGATCGATCTCGACGGCTCGCCGAACAAGGCGCGACTGGGCGCCAACGCCATTCTGGCGGTGTCGCTCGCGGTCGCCAAGGCGGCGGCGGACCACCTGGGTTTGCCTTTATATAAGTACGTCGGCGGTGTGTATGCGCGAACGTTGCCGGTGCCGATGATGAACATCCTGAACGGCGGCAAGCACGCCGACAACCCGATCGACATCCAGGAGTTCATGATCCAGCCGATCGCCGCCGGCACCGTCGCCGACGCCGTGCGGATGGGCTCGGAGATTTTCTCGACCCTGCGGCAGGGGCTGCGCGACGCCGGCCACAACACCAATGTCGGCGACGAAGGCGGCTTCGCGCCCAACCTGAAATCGGCCGACGAGGCTCTGAGCTTCATCGCCAAAGCCGTTGAAAAGGCAGGATATCGCATGGGCGAGGAGGTCACGTTCGCGCTCGACCCCGCCTCCAGCGAGTTCTTCAAGGACGGCCTGTATCACCTTGAGGGCGAAGGCAAAGTGCTCGATGCCGAGGGGCTCGTCCGCTACTACGATGAGCTTTGCGCGCGCTACCCGATCGTCTCCATCGAGGATGGTTGCGCCGAGGACGACTGGGACGCCTGGAAGCTGATGACCGACCGGATGGGCGGCAAAATTCAGATCGTCGGCGATGATGTTTTCGTGACCAACCCGGAGCGCCTGCGCCTCGGCATCGAGCGCGGCTCGGCCAACGCGGTGCTGATCAAGGTCAATCAGATCGGCACTCTCAGCGAAACGCTGGAAACCGTTGAAATCGCTCATCGAGCCGGTTGGCGCGCGGTCATGAGCCATCGCTCGGGGGAGACCGAGGATGCGACCATCGCCGACCTCGCGGTGGCGACCAATTGCGGGCAGATCAAGACCGGCAGCCTGGCGCGCAGCGACCGGACGGCGAAATACAATCAACTCATCCGGATCGAGGCGGAACTCGGCCAGGCGGCACGTTATGCCGGCCGGAACATCCTGCGCCGTTAAGTTCGAGCCCGCCGTTCGTCATCCTCGGGATTGACAAGTGGCAGCACCCACCGAGCGGATATTCAACCACGGCGTGGTTGCACCGATGCTCGGGTCGAGCCCAGGCATCACGGCGAGAACCGGAACGACCCGGCCGGACGGCCCGCCGACCGGATCATTCCACCGCCCTTCGTCCCACCGCCGTCCCTCAGGGTATCGTCACCCCAAAACTCAGCGACGGCGCATAATACGGATAGTACGAGTAGTACGGCGCCGGCGGAGCATAGTACACGCGCGGTCCGTAAGCGTACGGATACCACCCCCGGTGACCCCAGCCGCGATGCTCCCAGCGTTCATGATCGCCACGCCACCCGCCGCCATGCCATTCGGCGAAAGCCGGTGCGGATGCGCTGAGCAGGAATCCCACACCCAGTACCGCGAACAGGACGGAACGAGTCTTCATGTTAACCTCCCGCCGGTCGACTGATCGCCGGCTCCTGAGAGAATCTGGGTACCGACCATGGCAAAGTCTGGGCGAATCCGTGCCAATATGTTTCTCATACGCCCTCGGTCACGCTATGATAGTTAGCGATGCTCATGCGAGGAGACAATGGTCGCTGAATCATTAAGAATGTTTTGGCATGAGACTCGGCGGCGGCTGAAACTCGCCGCGGTGCCGGCGTTCCTCCTGGGCCTGACCGCCCTTTTCGCGTGGCAGGCGACGCAGGGTGCGCATGGCCTGATCATGCGAGAGAAACGCAAGACCGAACTCGCTCAGGCGGAGGCGAATTTGGCGGCCGCGAAGGCCGAGCGCGACAACTGGGAGCGCAAAGTCGCCGGTCTGACGCCCTCGCATCTGGACAAAGACGCATTGGACCAGCGGGCGCGGGAGTTGCTGAACCTCGCTGACCCGAACGAGGTCGTGGTGCAGTACGGCCCGAAGGACAAACTGTTCTGACCGGCCGTCGGGCCGTTCCGCCGACTCCAGTGCGCGACCGAGGTCATGGTACTCCGCGATGCGCATTCCCAGGCGCCTGATCCCGCCGGCCATCCTCGTCAGCCTGATCGTCGCCCTGTGGGCTTTCGGCGTGACCGACCGGCTGTCCTGGTCCGGCCTGGCGGAGTCCCAGACAACCCTGAAAGCCTGGGTCGCGGCCCATCCCTTGCTCGCACCGTGCCTGTTCGTGCTCATTTACATCGCCTCGGCCACGCTTTCCCTGCCTCAGGGGGCGCTGCTCACCCTGGTCGGCGGACTGCTGTTCGGCACCGCCGGCGGCGGCGCGCTGGCGGCGACGGGCGCCACGATTGGCGCGGTGTCGCTGTTCCTGATCGCCCGCTCCGCGTTCGCGGAACCCCTGGCCAGACGAGGCGGTGCCGCTCTGGGCAAGCTCCGCGAGGAACTGCGGCGGAATGGGTTTGCTTACCTGTTGGCGCTCCGGCTGATCCCGGTGGTGCCGTTCTGGCTGGTGAACCTGGCCGGAGCGTTGTGCGGAATGCGCCTCGGTGCGTTCACCAGTGCCACCGCCATCGGCATCCTGCCGGCGACGTTCATCACGGCGTCGATCGGCGCCAGTGTCGGCGGCGTGCTGGCGAGGGGCGAGAAACCGAGTCTCGCCGTGCTGTTCTCCTGGCCGGTGCTTGGGCCGTTGCTGGCTCTGGCGGCTTTGTCCCTGATGCCGGTACTCTGGCGGAAATGGCGGACGCGGCATGCCTGATTTCGATTTGCTGGTGATCGGCGCGGGAGCCGCCGGCCTGTCGGTCGCGGCGGGCGCGGCGCAGCTTGGCGTCAAGACCGCCCTGGTCGAGCGGGACCGCATGGGCGGCGATTGCCTGAACATTGGTTGCGTCCCCAGTAAAGCACTGCTCGCCGCCGCCCATACCGCGAACGCGATCCGCGGCGCCGGACGGTTTGGCCTGCGCGTCGCCGCGCCCGAAGTCGATTGGGACGCGGTCCGCTCCCATGTCCAATCCGTGATCGCCGCCATCGCGCCCAACGATTCCGAGGCGCGCTTCACTGGCCTCGGCGTCACGGTGCTGCGTGGGGAAGCGCGGTTCACCGGCCGGGACAGGGTGTCGGTTGACGGCAAAACGCTGACCGCGAAACGGTTCGTGATCGCCGCCGGCAGCCGCGCCGTGGTGCCACCGATCCCCGGCCTCGCCGGTATCGCGCACTGGACCAACGCCAACCTGTTCGACCTGGCGGAGCGGCCAGACCACTTACTGATCCTCGGCGGCGGCCCCATCGGCCTCGAAATGGCCGACGCCTTCACCGGACTGGGCTGCCGCGTGACCGTGATCGAGGCGGCCTCCATCGCCAACCGCGACGATCCCGAACTGGTCGCCGGCCTGCGTCTCGCATTGACCCGGCGCGGCGTCACGATCCTGGAGGGCGAGCCGGTCGCCTCCGCTGAACCGGGCCCCGTACTGATGCTGCGCGACGGCAGGCGGATCGCGGGCAGTCACGTGCTGGTCGCCGTCGGGCGGCGGCCCAACCTGGAAGCGCTGAACCTGGAGGCGGCGGGCGTCGCCACCAGCCGGTCTGGCATCGTCACGGATGCCGGGTTGCGCAGCCCAGGAAACCGGCGCGTATACGCGGTGGGCGACATCGCGGATCCGGTGGGCATTGGGCCGCGGGCGTTTACGCATGTTGGCCTGTATCACGCCGGCATCGTCATTCGCCGGGCGCTGTTCCGCCTGCCGGCGAAGCTCGACTACGCCGCCCTGCCCCACGTGACCTACACCAATCCGGAACTCGCGCAGACCGGCATGACGGAGGCCGAGGCGAGAGAAGCTGGCCGCTCGATCCGGATTTTGCGTTGGCCGCTGGCGGAGAACGACCGCGCGGTGACGGAGCGCGACGAGGACGGGCTCGTGAAGCTGATCGTCAGCGGCAACCGGGTGATCGGCGCCGGCATCCTGGCGCCAAACGCCGGCGAGATGATCGGACAATGGACGCTGGCGATTTCTCGGAAAATTCCGCTTTCGGCGTTGGCGGGCATGATCGCGCCGTATCCGACGCGGTCCGAGGCCGGCAAGCGCGCCGCGGGTTCGTATTTCGCCGCCCAACTGTTCTCCGATCGCACCAAGGCGCTGGTCCGGTTTCTGGGCTGCTTGCCGTGACCGGATAACTCCCGCGACCTGCGACCATGGCCGACCAACCAAAGCCAGGCGTGGCGCTGGCGTTGCAGGGCGGTGGCGCGCATGGCGCGTTCACCTGGGGAGTGCGTGCTCGACAGGCTGCTGGAGGATGGCTGACGCCGGACGCGATTTGCGGCGTGTCCTCGATCCCGGCCTGATCGAGCAGGCGCGGCGTTGCATGGAAACAGCCATGGCGCCCGACCCGCATCAACGTGCGTACACCGTGATGTGGCGTGAACCGCTCAGTCTCCCACCCGAGGAAATCGCGGCGGCACGCATCGAGGCCTCCGACCGCGGCCAACTGCTGACAGACACCAGCCCGGTTTTCGGCGCCGGCTTCACGTCCCGGGAGATCGTGGCATTGCTGGACCGGGACCGTGTTACGGCGCTGCTTGGCGCGTGACGGTGACGCCTCCACGCCGTCATCTCGGGCTCGACCCGAGGATCGTTATGGTACGGCACAGAGTCAGCGCGCGACGATTGATGCACCGGGCTGCTTCCATGGATGCTCGGGTCGAGCCTTGTAGCATGCACACATCCTGAATGAGACAAACGTGGGATGTCCGGGCCGTCACGCGCGACGACACGACGTGGCGGAAGCCGCATGTCAATCGTTTCCGCGGCTGGTATACCGCGCGTGCGCGATAACCCGCGACTCCGTTGGCCTCATGGAAAGAAAGCGTTACCACGGAAACACCGAGCCGCTGAGAAGAAAGTCTTAGTAAAATTCAGGGTTTTTGCTGTCTCCGTGGCTCTGTGTCTCTGTGTTGACGCTGCCTTCCCTCGGAGGCGACACCACAGATTGTCTCTGCAATTGGGTATATTACGCTGTCCTGACATCGACC
>CALFNB010000510.1 GCA_937902425.1 uncultured Acetobacteraceae bacterium
GTAAACGTTGTAGGGAAGACCTCCACGCCGTTCACCCGGATCCCGCCGCGCGAGAACATTTGCCCGAGTGCCTGTGCCAGTTGAGAATCATTGGGGAAACGATTGTTGGAGCCGTGCAATGTAAGGCCAAACCCGTTCGGATACCCGGCCTCGGTCAATAGCTGTTTCGCGCCTGCCACATCGAAGGCGACCGGTTTCAGCGCCGGGTCATGACCGCCCATGCCCTCGGGGACGATCTGGCCGGTTACTTCACCGGCACCGGACAGCACACGCTCCACGATCGCCTGACGATTGATCATTTCCGACAGAGCCAACCTGACGCGCCGGACCTTCAAAGGATTGACCGTCATCGGCTTGCCGTCCTTGTCGGTGATGAACGGGCTGTCATCGCGTCCCTGATCCATCCCGACATAAACCAGGCGCGTCGAGACCGCATCGTATAGCGTCAGATCGTCACACTTCTGGAAAAGGCCAATGTCCGACGGAGGGATCTGCTCGATCACATCGACCGCACCGGACAGCAATGCCGCGCTCCGCGCCGCCGGGTTGGCGAGGAATTTGACCGTGACGGTATCGAATTCCGGCTTCCCGCCCCAGTAACCCGGATACGCGGTCCAGACAACATTGTCTCCCGGCATGCGGGACTTGAAACGATAAGGCCCGGTGCCGATCATGGCGCGCCCTGAATTGAAGTCCTCATTCGCGACAGTGGGGCCAAGCGACGCGGGCGACACGAAGATGCGGCCAATCATATCCATCAGCAACGGCGTCGGTGCGACGGTGTGGACCTGTAACGTGAGCGGATCGACGACCCCTGCTTCCTTCACCGGCCGCACAAAGCTCACCAAGGGGTCTGGGCTGTTCGGAATGTTGCGTGCCCGGTTCAAGGAATACGCGACATCGCCCGCGGTCAGTGTCGATCCGTCATGAAACGTCACGCCGGACCGCAATTTGATTTCCCACGTCAGCGGATCGATCTGTTTCCACGAAATCGCCAGCGACGGTTGGATGCGCAGCTTCGCATCGAAACGGATCAGGCTTTCGAACATGTTCTCCGCCGTCGCCACATCGCTGCCGAGATCGGAATACAGCGGATCGAGTGACCCGTGCTCGGTCGCCCGCCCAATGCGCAGATCGCCGGCATGCGCCGAAACAGCCACGGTCAGCAGCGTCAGAAGCGCGAGCAGTCGGCGCATGGTGGAGCGTCTCCCCGGAGAATTTGGTGATTGCGGCGGCCGGAGGGTAGCGTGACCGCGAGCGATGGCCCAGAGGGTCAGGGAAGGGAGCAAATGCAATGCCGAATGTCGCGGTGATTACCGGCGGCAACGGCCTGATCGGTCAGGCCACCTGCCGCAAGCTGACGCAATCCGGTTTTCTGGCGGTCGGTGTCGATATCGGCGCCGAAAGCCGCGGCAACTGGCCGTACTACCAGTGCGACCTGACCGACCTCGATAAACTCGCTCAGACTTTCGCGGCGATCGAGAAAGATCACGGCCTGATCCGCGTTCTCTACAACAACGCCGGGGTGTTCCATCCGGAAAAGGACTGGCTCGACGTCCCGCCCGAGCAATTCGACGCCACCATGTCAGCCAACGTGCGCGTGCCGTTCTTCGCGGCGCAATGGGTGGCGAAACGGTTGATCGCGGCGGGCCAGGGCGGCTCGATCATCACCACCGCGTCGATGGCCGGGGTGAACGGCAGCACGGTCGTGGAGTATGGCGCGTCGAAAGCCGCCGTCATCAACATGACGAAGAGCCTTGGGAAGCGTCTGGGCCAGCACAACATCCGGGTCAACGCGATCGCCCCGGGCCTGATCAAGACCGCGATGGGCGCCCGGGTCCCGGAGGTTTCGAAACAACGCGCTCTCGGCAGCGCGCTCGGCCGCGCGGGCGAACCGGAGGAGATCGCGTCGGTCGTGGATTTCCTCGCCAGCGACGCGGCCAGTTTCGTGACCTGCACGACGATCGAGGTAAACGGCGGCGCCTGAACCACAACGCGGCATCGTCGTTCCGCCGGGTGTTCTGGCCACGCGTCAATCGGCGAAACCTCGTCCCAGCGGATCAGCGGCCACCGGAGTTGCCATTCAATGAAGCAACGTCGCCAGGCGAGTGACTCTGAATTGGTCGGCCGCCGGCCCGCGACCGGGAATTTGTCTCCCTGTTCGATGGCACATTACGTGCCACCGACCAAAACGTTGTACCAACCGGCGAGATGAATGGTTCTTGGTCGTGACGCCGCCGCACCGTCATCCTCGGGCTCGACCCGAGGTTCCGCCGGCGCCTACCTGAACCGGCAACGCTATTACAGCGCTGCCCTGGATACCGCGAAACAGTTCATGACGCCCGATGAATGGGGCTACTGGATCGAGGGCAAGCCGGCGGAGAAGGACATTCTCAGCCCCGAGGGCAAAGTGACGGAGAAGGAGGATACGCGATGCGCAATGTGATCGTTCCGGACCATCCCCTGCTGCGTCACAAATTGGCGCTGCTACGAGACCGCACCACGACGACGGCGAAGTTCCGTCAGGTCGCCCGCGAGATCAGCCTGCTGATGGCCTACGAGGTCACGCGCGATCTGCCGCTGGAACCGATCGACATCGAAACGCCGCTGGAGCCGATGCGGGCGGAGCATCTCGCTGGCAAGAAACTGTGCATCGTCTCCATTCTGCGTGCCGGCAACGGCATTTTGGAGGGGATGCTGGATCTGGTTCCCTCCGCTCGGGTCGGCCATATCGGGCTTTTCCGCGACCCCGTCTCATTGCACCCGGTTGAGTATTACCTGAAACTGCCGAGTGACATCGCCGAGCGGACGGTAATCCTGGTGGATCCCATGTTGGCGACCGGGAATTCCGCCGTCGCGGCCGTGTCCCGCCTGAAGCAGGCGGGCGTCACCACGTTGAAATTCGTCTGTTTGCTGGCCGCACCCGAGGGCATCGCGACGTTCACCGAGGCGCATCCGGATGTCGCTGTGTTCGCCGGAGCCATCGATCGCGAACTCGACAGCCACGGCTATATCCGCCCCGGACTGGGGGACGCGGGGGATCGGTTCTATGGGACGCGATAGCCAGCAGTTACCAGCGACCGCGGTGCAAGGTGATGGGTAAGTTTGTACGTTGGCAAAGGGTGGAAACCAGACGTAGAACGCTGGGCCCGTCGACGGCTGCTTCGCGCCCAATGCGGTCATTGGGCTGGCGATCGCCTTCGACAGAACCTGCCATTCGTTCATCATTTTGGTTATATTCTTAGGTTTGGTCGAGGAGCCGCATGCTGATAGAGGACGAAGACAGGCCGCTTTTGGTAGGATTGCTGCGGCTAACTTTCACGAGCTCGCCCTTGCGGCGGCGATAATGCAACCTCGCGGTGCGGGGTTTCCGGGGTCGGAGGTCGCACCTGGCTCACTTCGCCCTCTGCGGCCAACCCGCCGCCGAGCGCCTTGAACAGGCTGACGCTGCGATCGAGCAACTGCGCGTTGGGTGCCGCGAGATCGTCGCGCACCGCGATCGCGCTCTCAGTATCGAGCAGGTCAATCGGGCCGGTCGCGCCGAGCCGCGCGTTTTCGGTTGCGATGTCGCCGCCACGCAAGTCGTCGCCTCCGCCCGCGCGGTTGCGCACGCGGAACTGTAAAATGAAGCTCGCCCAAATGGCGAGCTCCATTTCACTTATTTGCTGGGCGGTTGCGTCTCAGATCCGAACGTCAAAACGATCAAGCATCATGACCTTGTCCCAAACCTTCACGAAGTCTTTCACGAACCGGGCGTGTCCATCGCTGCTCGCATACACCTCAGCAACGGCACGAAGCTGGCTATTAGAGCCGAAGATGAGATCGTTTCGCGTGGCCTTGAAGCGCGGTTCGCCCGTCGCGCGGTCGTCGAGCGAAAAGACCATGCCGTTTTCGTCCTGCTTCTTCCATTCATAATCCATGCTGGTCAGCACGGTGAAGAAGTCGTTGGTCAGCACGCCGACCCGATCGGTGAAAATGCCATTGGCCGACCCGTCGTGGTTCGCGCCCATTGCCCTCAACCCCCCGACGAGCGCGACCCATTCGGGTGCGGTGAGTGCGAGCAGCTGCGCCTTGTCGAGGAACATCTCCTCGGGCGCGACACCCTTGGCAATGCCCGCGAACTGATCGTCGACGTAATTGCGGAAACCGTCGACCACCGGCTTCAGCCAAGAGAACATCTCAATGTCGGTCAGCTCTTGCGTCGTATCTCGGCGACCAGGCGTGAAGGGAACCGAAATCTGGACACCGGCCTCGGACGCTGCCTTCTCGACCGCCGCGCACCCGCCGAGCACGATGAGGTCGGCGAGCGAAACCTTTATGTGGCCGGTCTGCTTGCCGTTGAACTCCTCTAAGACGCCCCGCAGAGCCGCGATGACGGGTACGGTTCGCCGGTTGACCGCCCAGTCCTTCTGCGGCGCAAGCGCTAGGCGCCCCCCGTTCGCGCCGCCGCGCTTGTCACTGTTGCGGTAGGTGGCAGCCGCCGAAAACGCCGTGAAGACCAGGTCGGATGCCGGGATGCCCGTCGCTATGATCGACTGCTTGAGCGCGGCGACATCCGCCTCGCCGATCGTATCATGGTCGCGGGGTGGGATGGGATCCTGCCACAGCAGATCATTCTCAAGCTTCTTTTCCGGCCCGAGATAGCGTTCGCGCGGGCCCATGTCACGATGGGTCAGCTTGTACCATGCCTTGGAAAAGGCCTGCGT
>CALFNB010000511.1 GCA_937902425.1 uncultured Acetobacteraceae bacterium
GTCGTAGCAACAACTGAAAGGAGGTGATCCTGTGTCTCATTGTATGGTGGCATACCTTGCCATGACCAGGATCGCCGACGCGATAGCGGCGGCGTAATACACTCCGGTCCGGCAACGGACAGTCACTCACAATGCGAAGGCTCCCGGGGCAACCCTGGAGCCTTCATTGTTGTCGGAGCCCCCTTGATGCGCTGTTCCTGGGCTGAAAACGCCGACGCCGCGATGCAGGCCTATCACGACACCGAGTGGGGCGTGCCGCATCACGACGATCGCGCATTGTTCGAGCTGATCACTCTGGAGGGCGCTCAGGCGGGATTGTCGTGGCGCACCGTGCTCGCTCGGCGGGACGCGTATCGCGCGGCATATCACGGTTTTGACATCGGCCGAGTCGCCGGGATGAGCGACGTTGAACTGACCGCGGTGCTGACCGAGTCCGCCGTCATCCGCCATCGTCAGAAAATCTGGTCAGTGCGAGACAACGCGCGGGCTGCTCTGGCCGTTATCAAGGAGCATGGCAGCCTGGACGCCTGGTTGTGGGGATTTGTCGACGGTCAACCAATCGTCAACCATTGGCGCGAATCGGCGCAGGTGCCGGCGACGACCGAGCTCTCCGACCGCATGAGCAAGACGCTGCGCAAACAGGGTTTCCGCTTTGTCGGCTCCACGATATGCTATGCGTTCATGCAGGCGACCGGCATGGTCGACGATCATCTGGTGACGTGTACCGTCAAAGGAACGCGCTAATGCGAAATACCGACGAAATCTGGCGGCTGGTGGATGCGAAGCAGGACGAGTTCAACGCTCTGTCCGACCGCGTCTGGGAAATTCCCGAGCTGTGCTATGGCGAAATCAAATCCTGCGCCGAGCACACCGCGATGCTGGAAGCCCAGGGCTTCCGTGTGACACAAAATGTCGCCGGGATTCCCACCGCCGTCATGGGCGAGGCCGGCGAAGACGGTCCGGTCATCGCGATCCTTGGCGAGTACGACGCGCTGCCCGGCCTGTCGCAGGAAGCCGGTGTCGCCGAACCGAGGCCCCTGCCCGGCCCAGGATTCGGGCATGGCTGCGGACATAATACGCTGGGGGCGGCTTCGCTGTTGGCCGCCACGGCGGTGAAGGACTACCTGGAAACGCACGGCGTGAAAGGCCGTGTGCGATACTACGGCTGTCCTGCTGAGGAAGGTGGTGCCGCCAAGGGCTTCATGGTCCGAGCCGGCGTGTTTTCCGATGTCGATATCGCCATCACCTGGCACCCGGGCGCATTCGCCGGTCTGAACGAGCCGCTGTCGCTGGCGAACACGCGCATCGACTTCGCGTTCACCGGCCGGGCGTCGCACGCCGCCGCCTCGCCGCATCTGGGACGCAGCGCATTGGACGCGGTTGAACTGATGAACGTCGGCGCGAACTACATGCGGGAACACATGCCCTCCGACGCGCGGGTGCATTACGCGATCCTCGACGCCGGAGGGATCGCGCCCAATGTCGTGCAAGCCTTCGCCAAAGTGCGGTACCTGATCCGTGCCCGAAACCTGCCCGAACTGAACCGACTGATCGAGCGGGTGAAGAAAATCGCCGAGGGTGCCGCGTTGATGACGGAGACCTCCGTCAAGGCCACGGTAATCAGCGCGGTGTCCAATCTGCTCGGCAACACGCCGCTGGAGCGTGCGCTGCAAGACAACCTCGAACGGCTCGGTCCGCCGCCGTTCGATGACCTCGACCGGGCAACAGCGGCAAAATTCCAGGCGACGTTGTCGGAGGAGGACATCGAGAGTGCCTATCGACGCGCCGGCGTACCGTACCGGCCGGGTCAATCGTTGTGTGATGCGATCGTTCCACTGGACGCGCCGCGGGTACCGATGATTGGTTCGACCGATGTCGGCGACGTCAGTTGGGTGGTGCCGACGGTGCAGGCGCGCGGTGCGACCTATGCGATCGGCACGCCGGGCCACTCCTGGCAGTTGACGGCGCAGGGCAAGTTGCCAGCGGCGCACAAAGGACTCGTGCATGTGGCGAAGGTCATGGCCGGGACCGCGCTGGACGCGATGCAGGACGAAACACTGCGCGTGCGGGCGAAGGCGGACCTTCACGCACGGACGGCTCGGACGCCCTATGTCTGCCCGATCCCGGATGAGATCGGGCCGCCGATCCAGATGTCAGCCTGATTTAGGCGCCACGTCCAACCGCACGACGATGCCCTCCAGCGCCGGTGACGGCGCTGGATAGCGGCGCATCACCTCCGGATCGTGACCCGGAACGATGTGTGCCGGCGTCGGCGCATGGGCGCGCAGCGTGTCGAACGCGTCCAGCATGTCGCCAATGTTGAAGGCGGTGGTAAACGGCCGGTAGGTCTCCATGTTCTCGTAGAAATGCGTGACGTCGGAGGCGAGGACGACCTTGCCCCGTTTCGTGTTCACGCACACGAATTGCAGCCCCACGGAATGCCCGCCGGTCGGGACGATACTGATCCCCGGCAGCACGTCAGCGGGACCGTTGTAATACGTGACGCGACCGTCGAAGTTCAGCCGCACGATGCCGCACACGTCGTCAGGTTCGAAGCTCTTGGCCAGTTGCTTGTGCCGCATGTGGCGACCCACAGCGTAATGGATTTCCGGCTCCTGCAAATGGAACCGCGCTTTCGGGAATTTATGAAAGTTCCCGACATGGTCGTAGTGCATATGGGTGAGGATCACGTCCTCGACCTTGGCCGGATCGACACCGAGCAGCGACAACGAGTCGATCGGGCAACGTTCCAGCTTGCGGCCGCGCTTGCCGCCGCTTTCGGCGGTGAAGCCGATATCGATCACCACGGCGCGCTCGGCGTTCTTCGCCACCCAGACGAAGTAATCCATCGGCATCGGCCCGTCGTGCGGATCGCCGCCAATGAAATGCTCGCGCCGCCGTGCCTCTCGTGTGGCATAGCGCAGCGCGAAGAGTTCGTACTTCCATCAGGCGGTTCCTTTGGTGGGTCGCAGGTCGGCCATTACTCGGCGCGTGAACAGGTCGATGGAATTGAGGCAGGCGTCGCGTTCCATGTCGCCGAACGCGAAGCGGCAGAGCACGTAGTTCAGGCCGCCCTCGTCAATCGAGGTTTGCAGGAAGTCACGCACTTTGTCTGGTGTACCGGCCACGGCGCGGCCTTGTGCCTCGGCTTCCTCGAAGGTCTCGGGGAACACGGCGTGCATGACCGGCATCATGTCGTGCATTTTCCACAACTTCAGGAAGCTCTCGCGCCATTTGCCGTAACCGGTGCGGGCGACCTCCAGCGCTTCCCTGTTGGTTTCGGCGACGACGACATGGCGGCCGACACCCATCAATGGCATGTCGGACGCTGCATGACCCGCCGCTTGCCATTCGTCACGATAACGATCGGTGATCACGCGCATCGACGAACCACCCAGGTTGCCGACGATGTTGACTTTGTGTTTGACGCACCAGGGTACGTGGTCGGGGCGGCCCAGTCCGTACCACAAGGGCGGATGCGGACGCTGAAACGGTTCCATTTCGACCGGGACGTCTTGATAACGATAGTACTTGCCTTCATACGTCAGCGTCTTCGATGTCAGTCCGCGCAGAATGACCTCCATCGCTTCCGCGTACATCGCCGGCGTCTCATCCGGGTTCAAACCGTAATAGCGCAACTCGATCGGCGAGATGCCGCGGCCGACCCCGAACATCAGCCTGCCGCCGCTCATTTGATCGAGCATGCAGATCTCTTCCAGCAGCTTGATCGGATGATACAGCGGCAGCAGATACACCAGCGCGCCGAACCGCAATTGCTTCGTCCGCGCGGCGATGGCGGCGAGCCACACACCCGGCGACGGTGCCACGCCCAAAGGTGTCGAGTGGTGCTCGGCAACGTGGTAGCCATAAAATCCGGCGCGGTCGTACGCCTCGACCAGTTGCATGCGGTCGTCGAAGAACTGGTCGAGCGGCACGTTGGCTCGGTCCATATGGTCGAACACGCCGATCTTCATTGGCTTACTCCGCCGCCTGCCGGTACGAGACCGGGCGCACGGCCGCGCGCATGCCGTCGTCATAGGCTTCTTGCCAATCTTTCGCTTTCAGGATCCGCTCGCCGCTGCGGATCTTTTGATACAGCGCCGGATCGTCAACCGCCGGAGGCACCGTGCCGCTGTCGCGCAACGCCCGCGCCGCCAACAGCAGACGCCGCCGCGTGCGCGTGATCATCTGATCGCTGGGTGCCAGATGCTCGAACGAGTGATCGACGATCGAGCCCATGCTTTCCGTGATCGCCTGATCCTGCATGGCGATATGCGTGATCCCGGTGTAGATCTCGTCGTTCCGTTGCGCCTCGCGATCGATGAGATAGTCGTTGGACGCGTTCTGCACCGGCCGCCAACGGCCGTACCAGTCGGTCGAGTTCGGCTGATAATCGGGCCTTGGTGTCGAGCCGGGGATTGGCAGCCCGTTGGCCAGAGGTTTCGTCCCCGACGCCTGCTTCCAGGACAGTGACACGAACATGACGTGGGTATCGTCCATCGGCACCCAGGCGCGCGCGACCACCCGGTCCACGAACGTCCCTTGCGGAATGAACGTCCAGCACGGGAATGCGAAATGCGCGAACCGCCAATAGGTCTGGTCGTTTTCGGCCGGCCGCGTGGCGCAATACATCGTGCCCCACTCCGTGTCGGCGACGTGGTAGTCCGGCGCGCGGTGAACGACCTGGTACTTGACCCAGTTATCGTCCGGCACCTGCTCCGGCTTCACGCTCCCGACATGCAGCCAACTGAAATGCGAGGTGTCGATGTCGCCCTCCAACGCCTGCAACCAGTTGCATTCGCGTTGGGTGAAGTTGATGTTCACCTCGGATTCCGGCAACAGCGTTGCCTCGATCGCTGGCATCGGCGGCGCCTGTTCGCGCTCGCCCATGTAAACCCAAATGACGCCGGCCTGCTCGCGCGCCTGATAAGTCTTGGCGTGAACCTTGTCGGTGAACTGCTGCTCGGGAGGGAGGTTGGGCTGCACCAGGCAGGAACCGTCGGTGGCGAACTTCCAACCGTGATACACGCAGGCGAGGCCATCGCCCTCATTGCGGCCGAAGAACAGCGATGCGCAGCGATGCGGACAACGATGGTCCATCACGCCAACCTTGCCGCTTGCGTCGCGGAACGCGATCAGCTTTTCGCCGAGCAACATCACGCGCACGGGATCGCCGCTCGCCTTGACTTCGGACGACCGCAGCGCCGGCAGCCAATAATTCCGCATCAGTGCGCCCATCGGCGTTCCGGGGCCAACCCGCGTCAGTTCCAGACTCTCGGTGGCGTTCGTCATGCGTACCTCCCGCGTTTTCTTCGCCGCCATGCCACCACGAATGGCCCTCGCCGTCGAGCGTCCGTCAGCGCGCGTTCCAGGCCATCGGTCCCCGGAACGGCCGCATGTCGGGGTAGCCACTGACAGCCCATGCGCCATCGACCAGAAGACTCGCACCGGAGACGTAGGAGGCATCGTCGGACGCCAGATACAGCGCGGGACCGGCGATTTCCTCGGGCTGCGCCGGCCGGCCCATCGGGATCCGCTCGACGAACGCGGCGAGTGCATCAGGATTATCGAAATGCCGGCGGGTCAGCGGCGTTTGCACGAGGCCTGGCAGAATAGCGTTCACCCGAATGCCGAACGGCGCGAACTCCAGCGCACCGTTACGACTCAGCAACTCGACGCCCGCCTTCGCCGCGACATAAGCCGAGCCCGCGTGCATCGGCACGTGCGCGTTCAGCGACGCGATGTTGACGATCGTTCCGCCCTTGCCCAGACTCATCATTTGTCGTGCCTGATGCTTCATGGCCAGAAAGACCCCTTTCAGACAGAGGTCCACGGTAAAGTCCCAGTTGCTCTCCGTCAGATCGACGATGTATCCTGGGCGGGCGCCGCCGGCGACGTTGAAGGCGGTGTGCACGGCGCCGAACCGTTCGACCGTTCGCACCATCAGTTGCTCGATGTCGGCCTCCTTGGTCACGTCGGTTTGGACGCCGAGGAACCGGTCGCCGAACTCCTTGCCGAGATCGTCCAGACCGCCGGCATTGACGTCGCCCGCGGCGACATTGGCCCCCTCGGCGATCAACCGGCGCGTGATCGCCAGGCCGATGCCCGACGCCCCGCCGGTGACCGTCGCCACCTTGCCGGCGAAACGCCCAGTCGCGATCGACATGTTGATCCTCCCTTTGCCGGTGTGCGAACACTCGGATCTCGCAACCGGGGAATCCACCGTGGACGTCAACCTGCCCGAGGTCAAAGCGGAGGTCGAGGCAGCCTTCGCACGTTATGAAGCCGCATTGATGGCGAACGATGCGGAGGCTCTCCAGTCCATGTTCTGGAACAGTTCGCACACGATCCGATATGGCATCGGTGAGATCCTGCATGGCTGGGAAGAGATCGGGGCATTCCGATTCGCCCGTTCCCCGGTCGGGCTGGCCCGGGTCATTTCCCGAACGGTCATTACGACATTCGGCCGGGATTTCGCCACTGCTTCCACCTTGTTCCACCGCGACACCATGCCAGGTCGGATAGGCCGCCAGCAACAAACCTGGGCGCGCTTCGACGACGGCTGGCGCATCGTCGCCGCGCATGTCAGCGTGATCTCCGATGCGGCTTGAAACGCTGCTGCCGCTCGGCCAGGTCGATCCCGGCCTCTGCGCGCCGGAAATTCCATTCGACATCACGACCGTTGGCGAAAACGCACGGCTTTTGGAGGCGATCGGCTACGACGGCCTGGTGTGCGAGGAAACCAAAGACGATCCGTTCATCGTGCTCGCGTTGGCCGCGCAGGCAACGCAACGGCTGCATCTAACGACCGGCGTGGCGCTAAAATGAACGTGTCGAGAGTTGTAAAACCGCCCGCCTCTCCCGTCATGGCCAGGCTTGTCCGGACCATGACGAATAAGCCGCATTGGCACGACGTCCGGATCGCTATCCTGGCGCGCATGGGATTGAGCCCGAGGATGACGGGCGAGACTTAACTACCGCGCCAACCCCGCGGTCCCGGCCGGCACCGCATAGAAATTCATCGTCAGCGACACCGCGGTATAATACCCCATCAGCACAATCATATCGGTAATGCTCTCATGCCCCAGCACCGACACCGCGCGCTCATACAGCCCGTTCGATATGATGCGATTGTTCGCCAGAGACAGCGACACCTCATACACGACTTGCTCCTTCGGATCGCTGAATGACGTAGGCAGACCGGCGACCATCGCTTCCACCGCCGCCGCCGGCAATCCGACTTCCTTGCCGCGCTTCTCATGCGCCGCGCCCGGGTAGTCCGAGTTCCAGGCGTGGGTGATCACGATGACCGCGATCTCCCGCTCCCGCTCCGTCAACGACGACGATCCGGGCGTGAAGTGCTGCCCCAACGGAGACGCCGCGTGCACAAGGTTCGGGTTATGCACCCAGACCTTGTACGGCCCAGGAAGCCGGCCGCGCGGACCGTCGACGAGATGACTGTACCCCTCGCGCTGCGCCGGGGTCATCTTGTCGACGGGAAGTTCCGCGTAACGGCCGAACGTCGGTGCAGCGCTCATATTCTTATTCTCCTCATGCCGCCTGAGCTTTTTGCTCAACGGTTGGGACGCCATCGGTCACCGTGGTGCGGCGAAGATCGCGCGGATACATCATGTCATCGTAACGCCGGGCACGATGCATCGTCGTGCGATTGTCCCACATTACCAGATCGCCGACCCGCCACCGATGAGTGTAGACGAACTCACGCTGCGTCGCGTGCTCGGTCAGTTCGCGCAGCAGGATTTGCGCTTCCGGCGCCGGCCAGCCAACGATCCGTCCGGCGTGTGACGACAGATACAGCGACTTGCGACCTGTCGTGCGATGCGTGCGCACCAGACGTTGCCGAACCGGAGCAAAATCACGCAGTTCCTTCTCGGTGAACGGAATACCGAGCGCGCCCTTGGAGAAAATACGGCTATGTTCACAGTCCAAATCCTCGATCTGGGTCTTGGTCTTCGTATCCAGCATGTCATACGCGGCGCGCATGTCGGCGAACTGCGTGTCGCCGCCTTCAGGAGGCAGCACATGCGCGCACAACAACGAATATCGCGCGGGTATGGCCTTGTAGCTGCTGTCACTGTGCCACATCTGATTGCCGAGACCGGACAGTCGCTTGCGATCGTCGCGATCCAGCAACCCGCCAGAAGGCGAGATATTCGATATATCCGACAACCCCGCTGTATTCCACCGCACTCCCTGGGCTGCCTGGATTTGCGTATACGGCGCCTCGAGTTCGCCAAAATTCAGCGTGAACGCCAATTGCTGCTCGGTCGTAAGCGGCGTGCCCTGGCGAAACACCAGCACCGCGTAACGGTCCATACCCGTATCGATCGCCGCCGCGTCCACTTTTGTCAGGGGCTGGCTGATATCGACGCCGGAGCACTCGGCGCCGATCACGGGATGCAGCGGGGTCAGGGAAATGGCCATGTCGGGACGCCCTCCTTTGCTTATTGCGTGCGCCGTCCTGGCGCGTTGGTCAACCGCGCCGATCCGTGGCACAGTCGGACCAGGCAAAGCAACGGAGGGAACCATGCAAGGCGTCGTGTTTCATGGTGAGCGCAAACTCGAAATCATGAATTTTCCTGATCCCACCCCAGGACCTGGCGAGGTCGTGGTGGAAATGAAAGCGTCCGGCATGTGCGGATCGGACCTGCACCAGTACCGCCGCCCGAAGGCTGGCCGCGGTCAGAATGCCACCGGTCTGCCGCCCAATCCAAACCCGACCATCGCCGGTCACGAACCCTGTGGGGTCGTCGCCGCGATCGGCCCCGACGTGCTGCCCTCCGAGGCCAAGATCGGTCAACGCGTGATGGTGCATCACTATCAGGGCTGCACCCAGTGCGACCATTGCCGTTCCGGCTGGCAGCAGTTGTGTCAGCAGGTGCCGGTAAAGGTGTACGGCTCCAACTCACACGGCGGGCACGCGAAATATTTGCTGGTACCGGCCAACACGCTGGTGCCACTGGCGGATGAGCTGACGTTCTCGGCCGGCGCGGCGATTGCCTGCGGCTCGGGCACGGCGTACGGCGCGCTGCGGCGGATGAACATTTCCGGCCGCGACACGATCGCCATTTTCGGTCAGGGACCGGTCGGCCTCGCCGGCACGCAATTCGCCAAGGCAATGGGCGCGCGAGTGATCGCGCTGGATATCAACCCGCAACGGCTGGCCCGCGCGAAGGAGTTCGGCGCGGACGAAGTGGTCGATCCCGGCTCCAACGATCCCGTCGCGGCGATCAAGGATCTGACGCACGGCCGTTATGCCGACCTGTCACTGGATACCTCCAGCAATTCCGAAGCGCGGTTGAACGCCATTAAGTCGACCAAAGTGTGGGGCACGATGTGCTTCGTCGGCGAGGGCGGCGACGTCAAGATCGATGTCAGTCCGCATTTGTTGCGGCGGCAGATGACGCTCGTCGCGTCATGGACCTTCTCCAACATCATCCAGGCCGAGTGCGCCCGGTTTTGCGTCGAGCGCAAGGTCGATGTCGATCGATTGTTCACGCATCGGTGGAAGTTGGATCAGGCCGACGAGGCATACAAGCAATTCGACAAACAGTCCGACGGCAAGGGCGTCTTTCTGATGTGAACGCACTACGGCTCTACACCGAACTCGGTGAACGTGGACTGATCGTCGGCAGCTCCGGCAACGTCAGCGAACGGATCGATCGCGGCATGATCATCACCCCGTCCGGAGGCGCACCGGACGGGGTGAGCTTATCCGCCATGGCTGAACTGACGCTCGATGGCACGCTGTTGAACAACGCGACACCGTCGAGCGAATGGGAAATGCATGCGGCGATCTATCGGGCATTTCCGGCGGCGGGATGCGTTGTGCATACCCATGCCGACGCCTGCACCGCGCTCGCGAGTCTCAACCGGGAACTGCCGCCGTTTCATTACATGGTCGTGCAGTTTGGCGGTGCCAACGTGCGTTGTGCACCATACGTGACATTTGGCACTCCGGCGCTCGCGTCGCATGCGGTGAAGGCGTTGAAGGATCGGACCGCGTGTTTGCTGGCGAATCACGGGATGATTCTTTACGCGCCGGATACCGCGCGGGCGCTGTCGCGGGCACTGCTGCTGGAGTCGTTGTGCCGGCAATACCTTTTGGCGTTGGCGGCGGGAAAGCCCAGGTTGCTGTCAGCGCGACAGATCAAGGCGGCGAAGCAACGATTTAAGACGTATGGACCGCGAGTAACTTCCGTACCGCCACCATGACCGCATCATGCACCGCGGCAGGCTCCCGCGCCGCATCCACCAGCACACACCGCGGCAAAGCGGCGATCGCGTGAAATCCCTCGTTCACCCGGCGGTGGAATTCTTCATTCAGGCGTTCGTACCGGTCATCGACGGCACCGCGTTGACGCAATCGCGCCAACGCGACCTCGCGCGGTACATCCAGCACCAATGTCAGATCCGGCACGATGCCGATCATCGCGGCCAACGCCTCGATCATGCCGCGGTCGGCGCCCTGACCATACCCCTGATACGCCATCGTCGAGTCATGGAACCGATCGCACACCACCCAGCTACCGGCCTCGATCACTGGGCGGATCGTTTTGGCGACGTGTTCCATGCGCGCGGCGACATGCAGCATGGTTTCGGCGCCAGTACTCCAGTCGATGCGGCCGGACAGCAGTAGTTCACGCAGAAATTCGGCACCCGGCGCGCCACCGGGTTCGCGTGTGCGCAACACCGGAATGCCAAGATCGCACAGTGCGTCGGCCAACATCCGCGCCTGCGTCGATTTCCCCGCGCCCTCCCCTCCTTCCAGCGTGATCAAAAGCCCAGCAGTCACATCACCCGCCGGATACGAAGTGCGAAACCACCGCGAGACCGCGCATCGGCAGACTCAACCGCGGCACGTCAGCGCCGGCGATCAAATTCACGTCCATGGCGGGAACACCGTGGCCGCGCAACATCAGGACGCCGACCGGCTGGCCTTTGGCGACCGGCGCCTTGATCGGGGCGTCGTAGCTGATCTTGATCGACGCGGTCTGCCGCCACGACTTCGGCAGGGTGACCACCAGATCACGACCCCCTGTCAAAGGCACCGTCTTGTCGGTGCCCAGCCACACCTGAGCGTTGTCGATAACTTCATTCGCCGAGAACAACGTAACGTTTTCGAAATTGCCAAAAGCCCAGTTCATCAGCTTCTCGGATTCCTGGGCTCGTTCGTGCATGGAGGTCATGCCGTTCAGCACCATGACCATCCGCCGTCCATCGCGCGATGAACTGGCGACAAGGCCGAAACCTCCCGCGTCGGTGTGCCCGGTCTTCAATCCATCAGCGGTACCGGCTTGCACCATCGGATGGCGATTCTGCTGCTCAATGTTGTTATATTTGAATGACCGCTCGGACTCGTATTTGTAATATTCCGGAAATTCCTTGACGATCCGGTTGGCCAATGTCGCGATGTCACGGCAGCTCATGAACTGTTCTGGATCCGGCCAACCGGTGGGATTACGGAACGTCGAATGTGTCATGCCAAGTTCCTTGGCCTTGGCATTCATCATATCGACGAACTTCTCCTGGCTGCCGCCAACCGTCTCGGCGAGCACGGTGGCCGCGTCGTTGCCCGAAGCCACGATCACGCCGCGGACCAGATCTTCAATGACGACCGGCTTGCCCACGTCAATGAACATGCGGGATCCACCCATGGCGGCGGCCCTGGCCGAGACCGTCACCGTGTCGGTCAGCTTCAGTTGACCCTTCTTCAATTGCTCGTAGACCAAATACATGGTCATCAGTTTGGTCATCGAGGACGGCGGCATCGCCTCATCGGCGCCCTTGTTCAGCAGCACCGCGCCGGTGGTGAAATCCTGAATGAACGCCCACTTCGCCACGGTCTCCACCGGCCCCAGTGGCGTTTCTCCAGGAGATCCAGCCGGGACCTCCTTCTCCTTCGATTTTCCCTTGGGCGCATGGGCGGCGAAGGTCCCCGGCGCGATGCCCGCCAGCGACGAACCCAGAGCGGACGCCAAAGCGAGACGGCGCGAAAGCTTCATGTCACAGTCCCCTGCTCAGGTCATGACCCAGTCGCCGATCAATCCGACCGCCATGGCATAGAAATCGGACGGGTTGTAGCGCCTGATGGCCGTGAAATTGTTGAATACCAGGAATGTTTCGCCACCGGCGCCATCCGGCGCGATGAGCGCGGCTTGCATCTCGCCGGGCGCCGCCCACCGGCCGGCGGCGGGGACAATGCCCTGACGCGCCCACTCGGACAAAGGCCGGCGCACGTCGCGGCCGGCGGCGACCGTGCCGGCCGGCACGCGAACCGCCTGACCCCAGGCCTCGCCCGCGCGCCAACCGGAGCGCGCGAGAAAATTGGCGATCGAGCCCAGTACATCCGCTTTGCTGTTCCAGATATCGCGCCGCCCATCGCCGTCAAAATCGACCGCGAGGCGAAGAAAACTGGATGGCATGAACTGCGGCTGCCCCATCGCCCCGGCATAGGATCCGGTCATGCTTCCCGGTGCGATGTCGCCGTTGTTGAGGATACGCAGCGCCGCCATCAATTCGCCGCGGAAGAACGCCGCGCGGCGGCCCTCCCAGGCGAGCGTCGCCAGTGCCTCGATCACTTTGTAGTTGCCGGTCTGCACACCGAAGCTCGACTCGAGGCCCCAGATACCCGCGATCACCGATGACGCGACGTGGAAATAGTTCTCGACCTGTGAGAACAGCGCGCGGTTTCGCGCCACCGCGGCGCGGCCGTCGGCGATTCGCTTGTCGCTAATGACCAAAGCGCGGTACTGCGCCCAGGTCATGGTGAATTCGACCTGTTTACGGTCCTTGTCGATGACGGACTGGTTCGGCGCCACCCCGGCGAAAGCGGCGTCCAGCACGGCGTGACGAATACCGTCCGCCGCGGCCTCAGCATAAACGCCGGCAACGAAGTTCTGAAAACTGTTCGCCGCGCGCGCCGGCCTGGCGAGAACGGTGGACATCGACATAACGAGGGCGGAGCGGCGCATCAGCATGCCCGCTTCCTGCCACGTTCTGTCGAGTCCCGGCAAGGAAGCGCGAGGGCTCCCCCGGTCGATCGCAGGCGACGAAAAAGCTCTTGCCGGAGCGCGAACGCCGACATCGGTGAACCCCGGGCGGTATGGACGCGACACGCTCGGCTCCAGGTCCGGTCTCCGTTTCTTCAGGCGTGATCCGCCGGCGAGTCCGCGGCTCGACGATCTCCAGCCGAGGTTTCGGCTTATCTGTAATGACCCATCGGCCCATGGCAGTCTCCTCAGGGATCGAAAACCAGGATCTTGCAAAAGTTTTCGTTGACCTCGATGGCAACCTCGCCTTGGTCCAGTGCACGACCCATCGCATGCGGGAGCCGCCGGAGATCGGCCACCCGCGCGGAAAACGCATCCCCGTCGACAAACGAATAAACGAGAGTGACGTCCTCAATAATCAGCGTGCCACGAAGTGGGTTCCGCCACGCACCCCGCGCCGGCGGCATCCGCGTGGCGCCGCCACCGACCTGGGACAAAAATTCCAATGATCTCTCCACCCAGACTTCGAGGTCCACCGGCTCACCGTCCCGGTCGCGGGACGGAATGTAGATCGTGACCCGATCCTGCGTCGCCTCCTCAGAGGCCCCGAGTGCCTACATCAGATTAATTGCCACGGACGCTCCTGACGACCAGATCAGACTTTCGGGTCCGAAAGTCCATGCCATTCTTGAAGCGGTCACATGAAGACAACGCTAACATGGGCCACGCGGCACGCGTAACGACGCGACGAAGCGCGGCATAATTCTACGATCGCCGGTTCGTCCATGATCCCGCCTTATGCCCCTTGTTCAAAGCCGACATGACCGAGCGAGGGCGCAAGCTGATGGCCATGATCGGCACCGCTGTCGCCAATCCGCACCGGCCTGGGGAGATCCTTCCCGCGGTGCGAGACCTTGGGAAGCGGCATGCCGGATACGGTGTCAAAACCTCCCATTGCGACACCGTCGCCAACGCCCTGTTGTGGACACTGGAACAAGGCCTCGGCGCCGACTTCACTCCAGCGACGCGCGACGCCTGGGCCGCCTGCCACGGCGCGATCCCCAGCGAAATGAAAGCGGCGGCGACGCTGTAGCCGCCACGGCGGTACGCGGTCGCCAGGTCAGATCGCGGCGCACACCGTCCGCCTCGGGTGAAGCTGGCGCAACAGCAACATCGCGGCGACGGCGCCAACCAGCAGCAATCCGCCGATCAACGGCCGGTGCACGATCCACGCGACCGCGATCGTCAGCAGCGTGATCGGCACCGCGAGTGTCAGCGCCACCAGAAACGCCCCCGCGCCGACCAGCGATTCCAGGAACGGCAGCACCGCGAACAGCATCGTCAGCGGCCGGGTCATGCAAACAAACCCGATCAACATCACGACGAAGCCAACGCCGCGCAGGATCCAGGTCAGTATCCCCTCTGACTTCTTCTCATCGTGAAACAAAACAACGGCACTGACGACTCCAGGTTCGGCCAGAGCGATCGTGTAACCGTTCGGATCGCGATATGCCGTCAGCACCCCGGACGCGTGCGCCGCCGCCACCGATACCGTCTGCGCCGATACGCCGGTGAAACTGACGCGCACATCGCCAATCGCCGGCTGCCCCGGGTCCTGGCCGTGATAGAATCCGTCGCCGGACGCCTGATAGCCGGACGGCGGTGCCGATTGCACAGCCAGCGGCCTGAACATCGTCAGTTTGTCGAGAACCGACGGATCGACCTGCCAGGCGCCAAGTTTGACTCCGGCGCCGTCGAACGTCGCCGACCGCACGCGCATCGGCGGATTCCGGTGGCCACCCGGAACCTTGAAATGCTCTGAGTCGATCGGTTGCACCGACCACTCACGCTGATAGGTGTAGGTCTTTTCGGTGGTCTTCGAACCGCCGATATTTTGTTGCGATTTCGTGCTGGTCTCTTCTTCCCACTGATACATCTCAACGGCCCGGGACAGTCGCACCAACCCGTCGCCGGTGACGCCGAAGTCGGGATCTTTCGCCGGCGTGGTGGGCCGCAACATACCCGAGAGATGCACCAGCCTGCCGTTCGTCGCCGGGTCCACCGCGGCGGCGTCAACCTCGACGATCGCGGCGGCCCCGCGATTGAGCGCACGGATCGCGTCGACCGCTCGCCCTTCATTCCAGTACAGCAGAGCGACGGCGGCCGGCACCATGATCAGGCCGATCAACGCGGCGATCAGGCTGCCGCCCAACCGCGAGCCCCAACCTTCAGTGGACGTCTCGGTCAAGCCGGAGGCGGCGCCGGAGTCAGGATCGAACGAGTCCGACATGGCGTATGCTCCAGATTGCGCGACGTCACTCAAGGACTATCGGATCATCCCGGCACTGCGCGGCAGAAATAACGACAGTTCAGGCACGCAAATGATTACCATCAACCCGACCAGCAGCGCCACCAAATAGGGCACATACGATCGCGCGTGCTGCCACACCGTCACGTCGGCGAAACGCAACGCCATCAGCAAACCGACGCCCAGAGGTGGCGTGAACAATCCGATCCCCACGGCGGCGGTCTGCACGATGTCGAAATGCACCGGATGAATGCCGATCTTCGTCGCGATCGGAAACACCACCGGGATCAGCACGACCGCCGCCGGCAGACCCTCCAGCAGCATGCCGAAGACCAATGTCATCAGCGCGACGCCGGTCAGGAACAGCCAGCGCTCGCTTTCCAGCGGGCCGAGCACCCAGCCGAGGAATTCCGGCATTCCGGACAGGCCCATCAAATATTGGAAAACCGTCGCCACGGACAACAGATACACGACGACTCCGGTCAGCACGCCGGCGTCGCAGGCGAGGCCGAAAATCTCCCGCCAGGTCACGTTGCGGTAATAGAACTTCGCCGCCAGCAGCGAGTATAATGCGACGATCGCACCGGCCTCCGTCGCGGTGAAGGCGCCCATGTAGAAGCCGCCGAGTATGACGACGGGAATGACCATCGGGACGGCGGCGTCGCGAGAGGCGCGACCCAGACGCCGCAGGCTGGTGCGCGAGTCCTTGGGCCAACCCAGAATATGCGCCTGGATCATCACGAGAATGCACAGAATGAGGCCGATCACCGCCGCCGGAATGAAACCAGCCAGGAACAGCGCCACGGCGGACTGGTTGGTCACCGCGCTGATCACGATCATGAAAATCGCCGGCGGCACCAGCATCCCCATCGCGGTGCCGGCCGCGATCAGCGACGCGGCGTCCTCCGGCCGGTAGCCGGCGCGTTTCAACGGCGGCACGAGCGCGGAGCCGAGCGCCGACACCTCGGCCATTTTCGAGCCGCAGATGT
>CALFNB010000512.1 GCA_937902425.1 uncultured Acetobacteraceae bacterium
GCCGGAGCCCGACTGCACAAGCTGCGTCATCCTCCAGACCGAACGACGTTTGTCAGCGGGGCATCTGCTCCAGCAGCCGGCCAAGTCCGGGCAGCGGATCGTTGAGCTTCATGACGCCAAGCGCGCCCCACAGAGTCGCCTGGTTGGTGGTGATCACCGGCTTGCCCAACGCGCGTTCCCAAACGGCGATCCACGGCATGGTCGGGAAGTTGCCGCCCGGAACGATCAGCACCTCAATCGCCGGCGTGTCGACGCGGCGCAGGCCTTCGAACGCCATGTTGGCGTCGAGCTTGCCGATCGCGTAGGCGTCGGTCGCGCCAAAGCCCTCCATGCCGACGACCTGAAGTCCATATTTCCGCTCGTAGTATCGTTTCGCGTTCTCGATGACCTGGGTGGAATACGGCGTGACGATGCCAACCCGTCGCATGCCCAGGGCCACCACCGCCTCGCCGATCGCCTCGGCCGAGGTCAACCCCGGCACACCGGCGTTTTGCGACATCAACGCCTTCACCTTGGCGTCGTAGTCGTCGTCGAACAGGCTGGCGGAGGTCTGCGCCAGCGCCACGACCTCAACCTTCGCGTCGCCCAGAAGCTTCGACTGATAAATCACGTCCTCGTCCCGGCTGGGGAAGAACGGCGTGTTGCCGCCCTTGCCCAAACGGCCAGTGTGGAACTGTAGCGTGGCCGGCAAATTGCGCGTGTATTCGATCTCGACCGTCGTATTGGTGGACGGGATCAGCACGCCGAAATGCCGCCGTTCGATCTGGATCATCTGGGTCGCAACCTTTCCGTGAGAAGACGCCCCAACGCGCCGCCTTTCGCGTTGACGACCTGAAGCGAGTATTGGAGTTCCTTCAGGAACGCGTCGCCCTGTGGTGCGAAAGCGCCCGAGAATGGCCCGATGAAGGCTATTTCGATGGTGTCCTCCGCGACGGCATGGGCCGCGAGGCCCAGTACCAAAGCGAAGCCGAGAAGTAACCGCGATATGGTTTTCACAACGCACCTCCCGGTCCCGCGTCAATCGCGGGTACTTGTTATGAGGGGAGGATAGCGCGATCGGCCGGGCCAGGCCAGTGTTGCCGCCAGGCCTGGAAATCAATGTGCCATCAGCACGGGCAACGGCGCCGCTTCCAGCACGGCGCGGGTAAAGCCGCCGAACACCGCTTCCCGCAGGCGGGTATGGCCATAGCCGCCCATCACCAGCAACCCGCAGCCCGCTTTGGCCGCCGCGTCCAGCAGCAAGGCAACCGGTGCGTGGCCGCCGTCATTCAACGCCTGGATCGTAATGTTCGGGTTATGCCAGCGTAACATCCTGACGAGGCGAAGATGCGATTTGTCACTGTCCTCGCTGCCCTCCGGCACGATGAACACGGTCACCTGTCCGGCCGTCCGCAAGAATGGCATCGCGGCCCGCACCGCGCCCGCTGCTTCCCGCGTGTCCTTCCACGCGATCCCGACAACACCGTTGATCGGGGCCACCGAGGCACCCGCGGCGCGTGGTGCGATCAGCACCGGCTTGCCGGTGTCCATCAGCGCAGCCTCCATCAGCACGTAGTCCGGCCCCCATTTTTGCTCGCCGCGCCCGACGACGATCAGGTCCGCGGTGCGGCCATATTCGGCGAGCCAATCCGCCTCCACCCCGACTTCGCTCACCCACTCCGACGTCACCGCTGTTTCCCCTGGCGTATCGGCGCCGGCAATATTGTTCTGGGAACAAAACGCATGCCAGCCATCCGAGGCGGCCTTCTCATGCGTGTCGGCGTCGGCTTCCATTCGCTCCAGCAACGTATCGATGCCGGCGGTCATCCCGCCGTCGGCGGCGGCCAGTGAAGCGAGGTCGCGACGCACGTCGGGCCGGACGTGCAGCGCGACCAGATGCGCTCCGAACGTTCGCGCGATGGTCAGCGCCATGGCGAAGACCTCCAGGTCGGCGGGGGAGCCGGTCACGGGCAGCAACACAATCTTTGGCATCGGCGACCTCCGGTGGTTGAGCGTGCGTCCGAGCCTACTCTAACGGCGGCCTTTGGCGAGTGCGGGTGGGGCATCGTGATGCCAACTCGGCATTCAGCGGTCGCGCCGTGTCGCGGCGCCCAAGGGTGCCGTGGGCACCGGGGTTTCGGTTCCCCCGTCGAGACCGGACGCGACCCGGCGCAAATGCCGCATTTCGATGAACTGCCAAAGCAGCAAAATCGGCACGCCCACCACGATATCGCGCCCCCGCCGCACCAGCGAAACGCCGAGCGACACCTCGGGCGGCACACCGAACACCACGCCGAGACCGGCGTATCCCGCCTCCTGCACGCCGGCGTTGACCGGCACCAGGAACGCCACCGCGGCGGCCGCGCTCAGCAGCGCCTCGATCGCCATCGCGTCGTCGAAGTCGAGCGGAACGCCCAGAGCGTGATAGGCGATCCAGCCGGCCACCCCGGTGCAGAGCCAACCCAGCAGGTGGCCGAAAAAGCCGACCGCGAGCCGGCCGGTGTGGCCGTAGATCATGGCCAGCTCGGCCTGCAGCACGTCCACTCGCTCCTTCGCGTCCTGGAACCGGTTGCCGGCGATGCGGGCACCCAGTCGGGCGAAGATCGTGCCGACGCCTTTCTGGACCCAGATGAAGCCGAAGCACGCCAGCACCGCGAGGCCGATGCCGGCTTCGACCGGGCCGGCGATCTTCGAGCCGGGGACGCGCAGGATCAGAATGGCCAGCCCGATACAGGCGAACACGATCTGGGCCAGGAATTCGGCGGTGACGTCGACCACGGTCGAGGCGGTCGCGGTGTGCCATTCCACCCCCTGCAGCGTGACCGCGCGCGCGCCGAAGATGAAGCCGCCGACCTGGGAGAACGGCAGGCAGTTGGCGGCGGCGTCGCGCACCATGCGGCCCCAGACCGGCACCCAGAAGCGGCGTCTGTCGCGAGCCGGCATGATGATGTCCCAGGCGAAGCCGAGCACAACGAACAGCACGATCTGCCAGCCGACGATAAGCGCGAACTCGGGCCAGCCGATCTTGCTGACCGCCGTCACCACGTTGCCGACGCCGAAATACGCCACCAGCACGACGCCGATCAGCACACCCAGCAGCGCGAGGACATAGGAAAGATGCTTCATCTCCGCCGCTTCTGCCCGCGTGGGCGTGTCGCGGCAAGGGTTGGGGCAATCGCCTGGATCGAGAAAGCGTCAGGGCGCATTCGTGGGGTCTCGGGGCAACGCCCCGTCGTTCCCCCCGCGCGCGTTTCCCTGGCTGGCCGGATCGCCTATTGAACGGACCATGACAACGCTGATCACAGGCGCCACCGGATTCGTCGGCTCCGCCGTCGCACGCACGCTGGCGCGCCGGGGCCATGTGCTACGATTGCTCGCGCGGCCCTCCAGCGATCGGCGGAACCTGGACGGGGTCGACGCGGAGGTCGTCATCGGCGACCTGACCGATCCGGCCTCGCTGGCCCGCGCTGCCGCGGGATGCCGCTACGTCGTCCACGTCGCCGCCGACTATCGCCTCTGGGTCCCCGTCCCGGAGGAGATGATGCGCGCCAACGTCGACGGTGCGGTGGCGATGATCCGTGCCGCCGCCGACGCGGGCGCCGAGCGCATCGTCCATTGCAGTTCCGTCGCCGCCTTGGGCCAGATCGGCGACGGCACCCCGGCGGACGAGGCGACACCCACCAACGAAGCCGATTTCGTCGGCGCCTACAAGCGATCGAAGTATCGCGCCGAACGGGCCGTGCTGGAACTCGCCGCGCGCGAGTCGCTGCCCGTGGTCGTGGTCAATCCCGCCGCCCCGGTAGGCCCCCGCGACATCAAGCCGACCCCCACCGGCAAGATGGTGCTCGACACCGCGCGCGGCCGGGTGCCGGCCTACATCGATACCGGTCTGAACATCGTGCATGTCGATGACGTGGCCGAGGGACACGCCCTCGCGCTGGAACGCGGCCGCATCGGCGAGCGGTACGTGCTCGGCGGCGAGAACCTGCTGCTGAAGGATGTGCTCGCCCTGATCGCCGACGTCGCCGGTCAGCGCCCGCCGCGCATCCGCCTCCCCGAGGCGCTGATCTGGCCGGTCGCCTGGGCCATGGAAAAAACCGCGCCGATCACCGGCATCGCGCCGATGATGACCCGCGATCATCTCAAGATGGCGCGCAAGAAGATGTTCTATTCGTCAGCCAAGGCGGAGGCCGAACTGGGCTACAAGGCCCGGCCCGTGCGCGAGGCGGTGGAGGACGCCGTGGCGTGGTTCCGAGCCGCCGGAATGTTACGCTCCTGATGGCGCGATCATGACGTCGCTGGTGGTCGTGAGCTTCCTGATCTGGTGTTGGCTGTTGACGATGCACGGCCAGTTCTGGCGGGCCGGTCCGATCCTGCCGGCGGCGGTCCCGACCCAGGCGCCGCCAGTCGCGATCGTGGTCCCCGCCCGCGACGAGGCACCGTTCATCGAGGCAACCATTCGCTCGCTGCTGGCGCAGAACTACCCCGGCTCGTTCCACGTGACGCTGGTCGATGACGGCAGCGAGGACGGCACAGGCGCCATCGTCCGCGCGATCGGGGACCAGCGTCTGAGCGTGCTCACGGGCTCTCCCCGTCCGGCTGGTTGGGCGGGAAAGCTTTGGGCTTTGCATCAGGGTGTGGCGGCGTCGGGTGCCCCGGAATACTTCTTCCTGACCGACGCGGACATCGAGCATGACGTGCCACATCTCGCGAGTCTCGTAGCCATGGCCGAGCGCCACGATCTCGATCTGGTTTCTGAGATGGTTGCGCTTTATTGCGACAGTTGGGCAGAAAAGGTGCTGGTTCCGCCTTTTGTGTTCTACTTTCAGTTGCTTTATCCGTTCGCACGGGTAAATAATCCCTTGTGTGCCACAGCGGCGGCGGCCGGAGGAACCGTGCTGATTCGCCGTCGGGCATTGATGAGAATTGGTGGGATTGAAGCTGTGAGAGGCGCATTGATCGATGACGTCGCCCTGGCCGGGGCGGTTAAGGCCGGCGGGCGTATTTTCCTGGGGCATTCCGCGCTGGCGCGCTCGATCAGACCCTATCCGGGGGTCGCGGATATTTGGCGCATGATTGCTCGTTCGGCATACGCGCAGTTGCGCTTCTCGCCGGTGCTGCTGGCTGCCACGATGGTGGCGATGGCGCTCGTGTGGCTGGTGCCGCCCGTCGCCGTCCTGTTCGGCCACGGGATGACGTGCTTCCTGGGCCTTATCACCTGGGCTATGTTCACCGCCGCCTATCTGCCCACGCTGGCCCGGTTTCGCCGGTCCTTCCTCTGGGCTCTGCTTCTGCCGGCGATCACCCTGTTCTATATGGCGGCCACGATCGGTTCGGCGGTCAATCATTACCGCGGCCGCGGCGTGGTTTGGAAGGGACGGGCCTATGCCGGAGGCACGCCATGAACGACATTGTGATTGATACCCAGATCGCGAATGTCGAGGCGTGGTCCGGCAAGACCCGTGCCGATGAGAATTTCCCGGTTGGGTCCCACCTGCTTTCCCGCCGCGTGCGAACGCACATGCACGCGTATTATGCCTTCGCCCGAAACGCCGACGACATCGCCGACTCGCCCGCCCTGTCGCCGGAGGAAAAGATTGTCCGCCTGGACATCATGGAGGAGGTGCTTCTCGGCAAGCGGCTGGCGGGCTCGCCCAGTGCGGAGAAGTTGCGGTGGAGTTTGAATGAGACGGGGGTTACGCCGGTCCATGCGACCGATCTGCTGATCGCGTTCCGCCAGGACGCCACGACGCGGCGCTATGAGACCTTTGACGAACTGTACAATTACTGCCGTTACTCGGCGGTGCCGGTCGGCCGTTACGTGATCGATCTGCATGGCGAGAACCATCGTTGTTACCGGGCCTCCGACGCGCTGTGCATTTCGCTGCAATTGTTGAACCATTTGCAGGATTGCGCCGCCGACATGCGCACCTTGGATCGCTGCTATATCCCGCAAATCCTGATGCGGCATTTTCGTATCAACACGCGTGATCTGCTCGGTCCCGAGGAAACGCCGTTGCTGCGCCGCGCCTTCATCACGGTGCTCGATCGGGTGGACCGCCTGAACCTGGTCGCCGAAGAACTGCCCTATCTGGTGCGAAGCCGGCGATTGCGGGCGGAGACCATGCTCATTTGCCGGCTTTCCATGCGCCTGGCGAAACGGCTCGCCAGGACCGATCCGCTGGCACATCGGGTGAAGCTGACGAAGACGGATGGCACACTCAGTCTGCTGCGCGCGCTGGGAGCGCTCGTGTGGCGGTAGGGACGCCGATGGGTGTGTCGCAGGCGGATCTGGACGAAGTCGAGCGGTTGGTCCGGAACGCGGGCACTTCATTTTACCGGGGAATGCGCGTGCTGCCGCCAGACCGCCGGCACGCGATGTACGCAATCTACGCGTTTTGCCGCATCGTCGACGACATCGCCGATGAAGCCGGCCCGCTGCCGGAAAAGCTGCACGGCCTGGCGGCCTGGCGAGAGCACGTGGCGGGCCTGTACCGGGGCGAGGCCGACGGCCCGGTCACCAGAGCGCTGGTTGCCGCGGTCGAACAATTCCGGCTGCGCGAGGAGGATTTCGCCGCCGTCATCGACGGCATGCGGATGGACGCCGAAACGGTCATCGTGGCACCGGATCTGGCGACATTGGACCTGTATTGCGACCGGGTCGCGGCCGCCGTGGGGCGCCTGTCGGTGCGCGCCTTCGGCGACAGTTCGGGCGAGGCCGACAAGGTCGCGTATTCCCTGGGCCGCGCCCTGCAACTGACCAATATACTTCGGGATATCAAGGAGGACGCCGACCGCGGACGGCTTTACTTGCCGGCCGAGTATCTGGATCAGGCCGGCGTGCCGCGCGATCCCGCCGCGGCATTGGCTTCCCCGGCGTTGCCGATGGTGTGCGCGAGGCTGGCGGCGGATGCGCGCCGGCATTTCGACGATGCGCGGGTGCACATGGCGAAGTGCGATCCGAGGGCGATGAAGCCGGCGCGACTGATGGGTGAAACGTACGCCGCGATCCTTGGTTGTCTGGAACAGAGCGGCTGGCGCGACCCGGCCGTGCGGGTCAGCCTGCCGGCATGGCGGAAGCTGTGGTTGCTGGTGCGTTACGGGTTGGGGTGACGCCGGGCCTGCCGATTGCCGGCATGGCGTAAGCCGTCGCCATTGGCGCCATCCGCTCTCGGGCCTGGCAGTTGGGTTGGTCCGGCGAGACCGACGGGGGCCGCCGTTAGCCACGCCTCGGCCTGGCCTTCGCTTCGCACGACATGGGCGAACCCTCCGGAGTCAGCCGTGTCGAGAGCGGCCGCCGCTTCGGGGCTTGCGTGGCTGGCGGTGATTGCCTCCGGCGACGGGTAGCGCAGGATGGTCCCGGCGTCCGGCGCGGATCGTGTCTGAGCCGAGGCAGGTCGCGACTGATGCCGGCGCACGCGGTCGGCGATCTCCGTCTCGGCGCGAGCGTCCACTGGTTGGGCTTCCGCCGGTGCGTGGCTGGTCCGGTACCGCTCCAGACGGGCGAGATTGTTGCCGAACGCCTTGTCCATGGCGACGATGCTGTTGCGCGTGGCGGGGCGCGTTGCCGCGGCCTCGCCGCGTAGCGTTTCGTGGACGCTGTCGACGATCATCTCATGGAACATCACACAATGGCCGGCGAGCATGGCCTCGACGGGGTCTTGTGGCTTGAAGGACATGATCGTGTTGGCGGCGGTCTCGCGGCGGGCGTGTTGCCGGTGCTGGGGTTCGCTGGCGCGCTCGGAGACGGCATTGGCGGTGTCGCCGACGACGTGGGCGAGGAGGTCGTTGGGGTCGAAGATCGGCTGGGTGTCCATGGACGAAGCGCCTTGGGGTGGGTGTGGTTTCGTGTGTTAATATAACTAACGTAAATGCCGCGTCAAGCGGTTATGAGTTCGAGGCCGGATTTTGTGGTGGGATTGAACCATCGTCTCCGGCGACGCGTAGCCCTCGCCGGTCGCCGGATGGGATCATGGGACCCGCGCGCACCGGGGACTCGTGGTCCAATAATGAAACAGATTCACGCAACGGGATCGCACAACCTGATCAATGGCCTGATATTGTTTCACTATTCTTGGATTATGCACCATCGGCTCATCGAGGTCTGATCGAAGCGGTTTCGGTCATTTGCTTCAGAAAACACAACGCCCCGAGAACGCTGTAGGCGCCTGTGCAATTGAGCCTGGCACTTTACCTCGGCTCCTGATTGGTGAATCCCTTTCGGGATATATTCCCCGCAGCTTGCTGCGCGCTTATGATGGGGCATGAGCAGCTATATCCACAAAAGCCATAATGTCACGGTATTG
>CALFNB010000513.1 GCA_937902425.1 uncultured Acetobacteraceae bacterium
GACGGCCCGCCAAACCGTGCATCATCCGGTCCACCAAACCCAGGAGGTACTCATGCTGAAATTCGGTGTTTCGATGTTCTTCACCGATTACTCGATGGGCCCAGGAGACCTCGGCCAGGCGCTGGAGCAGCGCGGGTTCGAGTCGGTCTGGGCGCCCGAGCACTCCCACATACCAGTCAGCCGCAAGACCCCCTTCCCTGGCGGCGGCGATCTGCCGAAGAAATACTACGACTGCATGGACCCGTTCGTGACGCTGACCGCGGCGGCGATGGCGACGAAGACGCTCAAGGTCGGCACCGGCGTGTGTCTCGTGCAGCAGCGCGATCCGATCCAAACCGCGAAGCTGGTGGCCTCGATCGACAACGTATCCGGCGGGCGATTCCTGTTTGGCATCGGCAATGGCTGGAACCAGGACGAGATGGAGAACCACGGCACTGAGTTCAAATCACGCCACAAGCGGGCGCGCGAGAATGTCGAGGCCATGAAGGAAATCTGGACCAGGTCCAAGCCCGAATACCACGGCGAGTTCGTCAATTTCGACCCGATGATGACCTGGCCGAAGCCAGTGCAAAAGCCGCATCCGCCGGTCATCGTCGGCGGCGCGTTCCCATATTCCGCCCGCCGGGCGATCCGTTACGGCGACGGCTGGATCCCTCAGGCCGCGCGCGGCGGCTACAAGGAAATCGCCGACATGTTCCCGGAGTTCCGCAAGATGGCGACCGAGGCCGGACGCGACCCGGCTTCCATCGCGATCACGGTCTGGTTCCCCCGCAAGGACCCCGACCTCATGAAGCGCTACCAGGACCTGGGCGTCGAACGAGTGGTATTCAATCTGGACTCCGAGCCCGCTGAAAAGATCCTGCCCGAGATCGACGCCATCGGCGCGCTGATGGCCAAGGTGAACGGCTGACGGGCGGCCCACGGAACCGGCGGATGCTGACCCCGCCGGTTCCCGCGCACGGCGCGCCATCCAAAAAACGTGACGCACCGCCCGCCGTCCGTTAAGGCCCCCTTACACCTCCCGGTAACGGAAAGGGTGTGAGGCTCAGACATGGTGGACGGCACCTGAGGACGGTTGAAGATGCGCATTTCGGTGTTTGGGATCGGCTATGTCGGCGTCGTTTCATGCGGCTGCCTCGCCGAACTTGGCCACGAGGTCATCGGCGTCGATGTGGCGGCGGAGAAAGTCGCGATGCTCGCGGCCGGGCGGTCCCCGATCGTCGAGGAAATGATCGACACGCTGATCGCCGACGCCGTTCATCGGGGCAAACTCACCGCCACGGACGACGTCGTCGATGCGGTCTCACGGACCGACGTGTCCTTTATCTCGGTCGGGACGCCGTCTTCAGCCGACGGAAGTGTTGCTCTGGGCGCCGTGGATGCGGTGGTGGCCGCGATCGGCCGTGCGATCCGGGGAAAGACGGGGCCGCATGCGGTGGTGATGCGCTCCACCGTGCCACCGGGCACCGCCGAGGACCGAGTGATCCCGCTGCTGGAACGCGAGTCCGGTCGCGTACTGGGCCACCAACTCCGTTACTACAGCAACCCGGAATTCCTGCGCGAAGGCTCCTCGGTACGCGACTTTCGGTCCCCGCCCTTCACTCTGGTCGGCGCGCCGGAGGGAGACAACGCCGACGTGCTGCGCGAGGTCTACTCGCCCATCGCCGCACCGTTCCACGTCGCACCCTGGCGTGTGGCGGAAAGTGTCAAGCACATCTCCAATGTCTATCACGCCGTCAAACTGGCGTTCGCGAATGAAGCCGGGGCGATCCTCGCGTCTTACGGCGTCGATGCGCGCGAGGCGTTCCGGCTGTTGTGCGAAGACAAGGTGTTGAATGTCTCCTCGGCCTATTTGAAGCCGGGCTTCGCCTTTGGCGGTTCGTGCCTGCCCAAGGACGTCCGCAGCTTCCTGTCGCTGGCCGACGCGCGCAATCTGTCCGCGCCATTTCTGAAGCAACTGTTGCCGTCCAATCAGACCATCATCGATCGCGCGTTCGATGCGATCACGCGCCACGGCCGATTACCGATCAGCTTGTTCGGCCTGGCATTCAAGCAAGGCACCGACGATCTTCGCGAGTCCCCCTTCGTGCGACTCGCGGAGCGGTTGATCGGCCGCGGCTACGATCTCCGGATCTATGACCGGTTCGTTCAGGTGGCCCGGCTGATGGGCGCGAACCGGACCTACATCGAAAGGGAAATCCCGCATCTCGAACGCCTGATGGTGAGCAGTCCGGAAGCCGCGCTGTTCACGAGCCGCATCGCGGTGATCGGCCATGTCGCGCCAGAGGACCGGCCCGCGTTACTGGCGGGCCTCGCCGGTCATATCGTCATCGACCTCGTCGGTATGGACGCGCTGCGGGCGCACCCCGACATCACCTATGAAGGACTGTGCTGGTGAATGCGGCGGCGGCGGGACGGCCACGCCTGCTGTTCGTGAGCCCGCGCTTCCTGTTTCCGATGGACCAGGGCGGGAAAATTCGGACGGGGAACATCCTGCGCGGGCTGAAAGGCGGGGCGTTCGAGGTGATCCTGGCGTCCCCCGCGCCACCGAGTGTGAACCGCTTCGAGGTTGACCTGGATGCCGCATGCGACCGCTTCCTCTCCTGGCCCGAACACGCGGCAACCAGGGTCGAACGCGTCCTGTCCCTGGCGAGTGCGGTCCCGGTCGCGGTGGCCACCGACCGGTCGAAGGCGGGCAGCGTCCGTATCGGCCAGGCACTGATGGACAAACCAGACGTCGTGGTCGTCGACTTTCCTCACGCGGGCGTTCTGGTGCCAGATCGGATCGACGCGGCCTCGGTGATGTTCACGCATAACGTCGAGGCTGAGATATTCGAACGCCATGCCGCGCGGGCCAAAGGTCTCTGGCGCCTGGTCTGGGCTGATCAGAGCCGCAAAATGATCCGTTTCGAGGGTGACACACTGCGCCGTTTCGATACTGTGATCGCGGTTTCGAAGCGCGACGCGGCTGTGCTGGCGAAGCGCTACGGGTTGGCGCGGGTAGAGGAGATCGATACCGGCGTCGACCTCGATTTTTTTGCCGCCACGTCACCCGATCTCGCCGCCGATCCTGGCGCGGATGGCGGCACCCTGGTGTTCGCCGCCACGATGAGTTGGCCCGCCAACGTGGAAGGCATCCATTTTCTGCTCGACGAGGCTTGGCCAGCATTGATCGCCGCCCGCCCGCGCATCAACGCGGTGATCATCGGTCGCAACCCACCCACGTCGCTGTCCGACAAGATCAAGGAGCGCGGACTGAACGTGACCTTGACCGGCTTCGTCGACGACATCCGCCCGTACGTGGCCCAGAGCCACGTCTATGTGATCCCGCTCTGGGTCGGCAGCGGCACCCGCATCAAGGCGTTCGAGGCGATGGCCATGGGACGACCGGTTGTCTCGACATCACTTGGGATCGAAGGGCTGGATGTCACGGATGGAGAACATTTCCTGCGAGCGGACAGCGCCGAGGCATTCTGCCACGGGATTTTGTCTTTGCTGGATGACGCCGCGTTCCGGCACCGCATCGCCGGGGCGGCGCGGCACCTGATGCAAGAACGTTTCGCATGGAAGAACGTCGCGGCCCAGTTTGAGGCGATCTGCCTTCATGCGCTGGAGCGGCGCGTCGCCGGCTAAATCTGGTTGGTCCGCTTGCCGGATCGAATTTCCAGCACACTCAGAAAAAACGCGCCGTACGCGGTCTGGAACGCCAACAGGATGCAGGTTCCGGATGGGATCACGAGGCGCATCGCGAACTCCGGTCGCAGAGCGCCAAACGCGGTCTCCGTCCATGCCGACACCGCGAGCACGGCCAACGTGAGACCCAGCAACAGCAGAGCCAATCCGGCGAGTAATCCAGCCTCCAATGTCAGCACCCTGGTCATTCGCAAAAATCGCGGATCCGGCGGGGCGAGGCCTTCCCGCATGCCGTAAAGCCGCGCGAAAATGTAGAACAACGCCGAATGAAACCCGACGACCACGCCGAGTGACGCGTAAAACAGTGTGTGAATGCCCAACGTCACTCCGCCGACCGTTCGCGGTGCCGGCAGCAGCCATGCCATCATCAGCGCGCCGGAGACCATCAAACCGATACCGGGATACAGAAACAGCCAACGCGGGCTGAACAGCAGCAAGAATCGCAGATGCCGCCAGCCGTCGCGCCAGCTTCGCAGATGCGGTGGGCGAGTGCGGCCGTCAGGCGACAGAGTCGTTGGCACCTCGGCGATTTTCAGGTTGTGGATGGTTGCTTTGACCACCATCTCGCTCGCGAATTCCATTCCCGGAGCTTGCAGGTCGAGGCCAAGGATCGCCTCGCGATCGAAACCGCGGAGGCCGCAATGAAAATCTCCGCACGGGCTGCGGAAGAAGATCCGGCCGACCGTCGTCAGCACCGGATTGCCCAGGTAACGATGCAACGGAGGCATGGCGCCAGGTTTGATGCCGCCCTTGAACCGGTTGCCCATGACCAGAGCGTGACCGTCCCGCAGCTTGTCGACGAACACGTCCAGGTCGCTGAAATCATAACTGTCGTCGGAATCGCCCATGATGACGTACCGCCCGCGAGCCGCGTGGATGCCGCCGAGAAGCGCGCAGCCGTAGCCTTTGCCGGCGATCGCCACGACCCGGGCTCCAGCGGCGAGGGCAATCGCCTGCGAGCCATCCGTGCTGCCGTTATCGGCGATCAACACCTCACCGTGGACACCCGAGCGTTCCAAATATGAAACAGCCTTGGCGATGCAGATCGCGAGCGTCTCCGCCTCATTCAGGCAAGGCATCAGGATCGTGAGTTCGCACGATCCGACCGACGGGTTCGTCAGGCTTAAGGGTTGGATCAGTGTATCGGGCATGGTTCCGCCGCGGAATTTCGCTGTTTGCTGGCTAAGCGGACCAGCGTAACACAGGCGTTTCTGTTTCTCGGCGTATCAACGAACATCATTCAAGATTACCTCCTGGGCGAGACGGGCGCAATGATTTTCTACCATAGGTGGTAAAATCGGATCGCATGACCGCCCTCTGACGTATTGTTACCTCACCCCAGTGACCAGCAACCTGGAAGTCAACACGATGCCATTGCTCGATCCCACGACGATCCGCCTGTATCGCGCCGGTTCCGGACCCCCGGTTGTCCTGTTGCACGGGATCGGTCTGACCCGCCACATGTGGGACGGGGTCGCTGCGTTGGCCGACCGGTTCGAACTGCTGTCCTACGATCTTCCCGGCCATGGCGAGACGGTGTCGCCGGACAGTTCCTATGAGATCGACGACCTGTCCGAGCAACTCGCCGCCGTGCTGACCGGGTCCGGCATCTTGCGCGCGAGTATCGTGGGTAGTTCGCTTGGCGGCATGGTCGCGCAACATTTCGCCGCGACATGGCCGGAACGCGTCAACAGGTTGGTCCTGTGCGATACGTCGCCGGCTCTGAGTGAAGGCATGCGAGACGAGTTGTCGACCATGCCGGGTCACGGGCTCGCCCATGCCGCGATGGCGAGGGCCGACCTGATGGATTTCGCCGAAGAAATCCATGCCCCGACCCTGGTCCTTTGCGCGGACGGCGCGGATGTCGCCATGCGTGAGGGCGCGGATTTCCTCGCCCGCTCCATCCCATACGGCCGGCTCGCCTTCGCGCCCGGCGCGGCCGCGAATGCCGTGACCGACCGGCCCGACTGGGTCGCGCGCGTGTTGCGGGATTTCCTCGGGTGACGGAGCTGCGTTCCGCCCCCTACCAGTCAGGCGCGTTTCAGCTTAAGTCCGGCCTCCGAGAAGACCTTGGAGGATCGGACCATGCGCGAAATCGGACATTTCATCGGCGGCAAACCGTCCGCCGGCACCAGCGGCAAATTCGGCGACGTTCATAACCCGGCGGCCGGAGAGGTGACCGCGCGCGTCGCCCTCGCCAGCGGCGCGGAAGTCAGCGCCGCCGTCGCCTCCGCTACCGCCGCCTGGCCCGCATGGGCCGCCACCCCGCCGCTCCGCCGCGCCCGGGTGATGTTCAAACTCAGGGATCTGCTGGAGCGCGACCGCAAGGAACTCTCCGCGATCATCACCGAGGAGCACGGTAAGGTGCTGTCCGACGCGGATGGCGAGGTGCAGCGCGGCATGGAAGTGGTCGAATTCGCCTGTGGCATTCCGCATTTGCTGAAGGGCGAATATACTGAAATGGTCGGCACCGGCATCGATGCATGGTCGATCCGGCAGCCTCTGGGCGTTGTCGCCGGCATCACGCCGTTCAACTTCCCGTTGATGGTGCCGCTGTGGATGCTGCCGGTGGCGCTCGCCTGCGGGAATTGTTTCATCCTGAAACCGTCGGAGAAAGATCCCTCGGTGTCGCTGAAACTCGCCGCGCTGCTGAAGGAAGCCGGGCTGCCGGACGGTGTATTCACCGTGATCCAGGGCGCGCGGGAGGCAGTGGAGGCGATCCTGGCGCATCCCGATATCGCGGCGATCAGCTTCGTCGGTTCGACCGCCATCGCCGAAACGATCTACAAGGGCGGAACGTCGTTCGGCAAGCGCGTGCAGGCTCTGGGCGGGGCGAAGAACCACCTGGTGGTGATGCCGGACGCCGACCTGGACGACGCGGTGGACGCGCTGATGGGCTCGGCCTACGGCGCCGCGGGCGAGCGGTGCATGGCGGTATCGGTGGCGGTGGCGGTCGGCTCCGCCGGCGATGCACTGGTGTCGAAACTGGCGCCCAGAGTGCGGGCGTTGAAGATCGCGCCTGGCGTCGATCCCGAGGCGGAGATGGGGCCGCTGATCACCCGCGAGCATCTCGCGAAAGTCTCCGGATACATCGATTTGGGCGTCAAGGAAGGGGCGTCGTTGGTCGTCGATGGCCGCGGGTTGAAGCTGCAAGGCTACGAGAACGGGTTTTTCATCGGCGGCAGTCTGTTCGACAACGTGACGACGGATATGCGGATATATAAGGACGAGATTTTCGGACCGGTCCTGTCCGTCGTGCGCGCGCCCGATGTCGCGACGGCCACGCGCATGATCAACGCGCACGAGTACGGCAACGGCGTCGCGCTGTTCACCAACGATGGAGCCACCGCGAGGGACTTCACCAGTCAGATTCAGATCGGGATGGTGGGGATCAATGTGCCGATCCCGGTGCCAATGTCGTTCCATTCGTTTGGCGGATGGAAGCACTCGCTGTTCGGCGATCATCACGTTTATGGCATGGAGGGCGTGCGGTTCTACACGAAGTACAAGGCGGTGACGCAGCGCTGGACCGGCGGGGCGCGGAAAGGGGCTGAGTTCGTGATGCCGACGCTGGGGCGGTAAGGAGAGCACGTGGCCGTTCGCGGCCATCCAATCACCGCGTTACGCCTCTTGCAGCATACGCTCGCGCAGGATGCGGCTGATTTCCGTTTGGTAGCCGGGTCCCTTGCGGCGCAGCCAAGCCAGCACGTCCGCGTCCAGTTGGACGGAAATCGCCTCCTGCTTCGGTTTCGCGTGTTTGCCCCGCCTGGCTGTGGCCCAGGCGGCGTCGGAGATTTCCGATCTGTCTTCATCATGGCCAAGCCGGGCTTCAATCTCGTCCAGGCGGCCGATTTCGGCCGGAGTTAGCGCGCGGCCGTCAGAAACGTGATATTTCGTATTGTCTTCGCTCATGAGCCGTTGCCTCTCGCGGGCGAATTACATGGATCCAGGTTTCGTCATCCGGGTCCGGGTAGGAATGGACGACTACCACAATTTTGAACGCGCCGCCCAGTACCGCCGCGCCGATGGTGTGCCATCGCTCCTCTCCGTCAACAACCCGATCCGGCATTGTGTTGGATACTGGATCGACGAGGACCCGCTCCGCCGAGGAGAAGTCCAGCCCGTGCTTGCGGATATTTCGCCACTCCTTGTCATCCCGCCATGTGATGTGCACGAAGCCGCCCTTTTCCTCCGGGCAGGATTGCGCGACAAAGATGAATGGGCGGTGAATGGCCCGGCCTCCGCGGCTGGGTCGTGGCACCCATTCCGTCCGGCGAGGCGCTTGAGGCCAGCGCTTCCCCGGTTCCCGGAATCGGCGTAATCTCCCGGAACCGCGACGCGCGGGCCGGCCAGGCATCGCCCTGATGGGTGCGCCATGCCGCCGCTGAAGGAGGGTGCGCATGTCTCAAGCCGCTCAAACCGCTGAACACGGCGTGCCCTGGCCGTCCAACGGCATCAGCGAAATTCCGTTCCGGGTCTATACCGACCAGGGCCAGTACCACCGCGAGCAGGAGCGCCTGTTCAAAGGCCCCACCTGGAACTATCTTTGCCTGACGGTTGAACTCGCCAAACCCGGCGATTACGTCGCGACGACCATCGGCGAAACCGCGGTGATCGTGGTCCGCGACGCGGCCGGCGCGATCAACGCCTTCGTCAATCGCTGCGCCCATCGCGGCAACCTGCTGTGCCTGGAGCGCCAGGGCAACGTCAAGGAATTCGGCTGCATTTATCACGGCTGGATCTACGACCTCGCCGGCCAGTTGACCGGCGTGGCGTTCGAGCATGGGGTGCGGCGCCAGGGCGGCATGCCGCCGGAATTCCGCAAGGAAGAACACCGGTTGCAACAACTGCGCACCGCCGAACTGGGTGGTCTCGTGTTTGGCACATTCAGCGACGCGACGCCCGATCTGGAAACCTGGCTCGGCGCCGACGTCACCCGCGGCCTGCTGCGCGTCATGAACCGCACGCCGCATGTGCTCGGCCGCAACACGCAGGTGATGCCGAACAACTGGAAACTTTATTTCGAGAACGTGAAGGATACCTACCACGCATCCATCCTGCACTTGTTCCTGACGACGTTCCGGATCAATCGGCTGACGATGCCGGGCGGGATTTATATCAACCAGGACGGCGGCAATCATTACAGCTTCGCCAAACTCGATTATGCCGCCGAGGACACGGAGTACAAGAACGCGGGCCTGCGCTCGGAGAGTGAATTCCGGTTGCAGGACAACTCCGTCGTCGAGTCGGTGGACGAATATGGCGATGGCGTATCAGTTCAAATTTTGACTGTCTTCCCCGGCATGGTGTTGCAGCAGGTGCGCAACACCATCGCGGTGCGAGTGATCCGGCCCCGCGGTGTCGACAAGACCGAACTCGAATGGATCCATCTCGGCTTCGACACGGATGACGAGGCGATGACCGAACGCAGGCTGCGTCAGGGGAATCTGATCGGCCCAGCGGGGTATATCGCGATGGAGGATGGGTGCATCGGCGGGTTCGTGCAGCGCGCGCTGCATTACAACGACGACGGCGCGGGCCTCGTCATGATGGGCGGGCACGAGGCGGAATCGCAACCTTTCCGAGCCAGTGAGGCGGCGATCCGCGGTTTCTGGAAGCATTATCGCGGGTTGATGGGCGACTGACATGGACGACCTCGCGCTCCGCCTCGGCGTTCAAGAACTGATCGGCGAGTATGCCGAACGGATCGATGAGGACCGGTTGGAGGAATGGCCGGACCTGTTCGCCGATCCCTGCCGCTATTTGGTAATCAGCCGGTCAAACCACGAAGCGGGCATGCGGCAAGGCGTGATGTACGCGGCGACGCGCGGGATGTTGCTCGACCGGGTGTTCTCCATTCGACGCGCCAACTTGTTCGAGCCGCACCGCTACCGCCATGTGATTGGGCCAATTCGTCTCAAGGAAGTGACGGGCCAGGTGGCGGTGGTCCATTCGCATTTCATCGTGGCGCGAATCATGCACGACGGTGTCACGACGCTGTTCGCCACGGGCCGTTACCTGGACCGGATCGATATTTCGACGACACCGTATCGGTTCAGCGAGCGGATCGTCGTGCTGGACAGCGACAAAATCGATACGCTGCTGGCGATCCCGCTGTAGAGGGCCTGGCGCGCCCCGCCGGATGAACCACTCAGCTCGGGAGTCCGACCTCCTCCCCGGCCGCGAGGCGCCTGTTGATATCCTCCCGCCATTTCGAAAAATCCTCGCCGCGCCACCCATCATGCCGTCCCTGGGCGTAAGCCATCGCGTTCCGGTGATAGACCAGCGCGTTCCGCCGCGTCTGGGCGAAGTTGTCACGTGTGGCAACGACCTTGCCGGGCACACCCATGACAACCGAGCCCTCCGGCACCTCGGTACCGGGCGGCACCAGCGCCATCGCGCCAATGACGCAGCGGCGGCCTACTTTCGCGCCATCCATCACGACCGCGCCAATACCGACCAGGCAGTCGTCGCCAATCTCGGCGCCGTGCACCACGGCACGGTGCGCGATCGAGCAATAATCGCCGATCACGGTGCCCTTGCCGCCACCGACATGGATCACGGCGGTGTCCTGGATGTTGCACCACCGTCCGATACGGACCGCGGCGCCCTCGGCCCGGATCACGCAGTACGGCCAGAAACTGCTGCCCTCACCTGCGCTCACGCGGCCGAAGATGCGCGCGGTAGGATCGACGAAGGCAGGCCGGTCAAGCTTCACCTCGGGGCCAAATTCAAACGGCATGGACGAACCTCGATGTCAGGGTGGGCGCGAGCCTGACGGACTTCACGCCAGCGGTCCATGGTGTATGAACGAGGCCACCCGCTCAGACCAGGATCTCAGCACCATGGCCAAGCAATACCGCATCGCCTCGGTTCCCGCCGACGGCATCGGCCCCGAAGTGATCAGTGCGGGCCTGGAGGTGCTCGATGCCGTCGCGTCTCGTGATGGCGGGTTCAAGCTGGTGATCGACCATTACGATTGGGGGTCGAACTGGTATCGCAAGCATGGCGTGTTCATGCCGCCGGACGGGCTGGCGTGGCTGCGCACGGCCGACGCGATTTACTTCGGCGCGGTAGGTGATCCGAACATTCCGGACCATATCTCGTTGTGGGGCCTGCGGCTACAGATCTGCCAGGGTCTCGACCAATACGCCAACGTGCGGCCGACGCGAATCCTGCCCGGCGTGACCTCGCCGTTGCGCAATGTAGGTCCCGGGGATCTCGACTGGGTAATCGTGCGGGAGAACTCGGAAGGCGAGTATTCCGGACAGGGCGGGCGCACCCATCGCGGCCTGCCCGAGGAAGTCGCCACCGAAGTCGCGATCTTCACCCGCCGCGGCGTTGAGCGGATCATGCGTGTCGCGTTCGATATCGCCCGCTCTCGCGCACGCAAGCATCTGACCATCGTGACGAAGTCCAACGCGCAACGCCACGGCATGGTGTTCTGGGACGAGATCGCAGGTCTGGTGTCGCACGACTACAAGGACGTGACCTGGGACAAGGAACTGGTGGACGCCATGACCATGCGCATGGTCCTCAAACCCAGGACGATCGACACCGTGGTGGCGACCAATCTGCACGCGGATATTCTGTCCGACCTCGCCGCCGCGCTGGCGGGCTCATTGGGCATCGCGCCGACCGGCAATCTGGATCCGGAACGGCGGAGCCCGTCGATGTTCGAGCCGATCCATGGCTCGGCGTTCGACATCACCGGCAAAGGCATCGCCAACCCTGTCGCCAGTTTCTGGACCGCCGCGATGATGCTGGAGCATCTGGGCGAGAAACCGGCCGCCGATTTGCTGATGCGGGCGGTGGAGCAGGTCTGCGCCGCCGGGATTCTGTCGCCTGATCTGGGCGGGACGGCGACGACCAAAGAGGTGACGAAGGCGGTGGTGGAGGCGGTACGCGGGATCAACCGGTAGCGTGCGGATGCCAAATATTTACTATGATGCGTATTCGAGATATCTTATCGCTGAGTCTACGCGAACGCTAAGGTACAACCGCGTTATCCCTCCGTTAAATTCTCGTTAGCACCGAAGTCGATTATTTGACCGACTGGAGACTTCACCGTCTGGATAAACTGATATACCCCGACTCGACGAAAATCCGGAAAATCCCCCTTGCGAATCCCCTGGGGGTCGATTCTCGTCCCCCCATGATCCGCCCCCGTTTCC
>CALFNB010000514.1 GCA_937902425.1 uncultured Acetobacteraceae bacterium
TCGTGGTTCTGGTTGGACAGACGAAAGCGGTCGCGATCGCCGTGCGCAATGCGTCTGGCCGGCGCCGCTGGTCGAAGTTGAATGAGTGGCTCGCCACGACAACCGCGGTGAATCCGGCCCCATCCGGCAGACCATCGACAAGGTCCGACACGGCATCGGTGCCGTTGTCGTCCGCTGTAACGCACAGTGGCTAAATTAGAAGAACGGGCGAACGGAGCACCGCCGCCTCTGTCACATCTTGAACCGAAGCACCCGCATACCGCACAGTTCCGGTCATCCGGATTCGCGCCGGTGTCCCCCCGGCTGAACAAGACACCGCCTCATGTCGACCGATATCGTCATCACCGAGAAGAGCAGTCAGGCCAGAGACGTCCGTGCCGCGCTTGGCAACCGGTATGGCGCGATCCTGCCGGCCGAAGGGCATCTGATCACGCTGCTTGAGCCGGAGGAGGTGAACCCCGACTGGAAGCGCTGGTCCGCGGTTTTGCTGCGTCCGGACGGGCTTTACGGGACCAAACCGGCAAGCGGCGGAAATAAGGCCAGCAAGCTCAAGGCGATCCGCGCCGCCCTCCGTTCGGCGCGCCGTGTCTGGCTGGCGACCGACTGCGACCGCGAGGGACAGTTGATCGGTCAGGAAATCCTCGAGCATTGCCGTTTCCGGGGCGAGGTCATGCGGGTCATGTTCACCGCCCAGGATCCAAAGACGATCCGCGACGCCTTCGCCGCCGCGAAACCGAACGCCGCGTATCAGAACCTTCACGCGGCGGCGGTGGCGCGGCAGCAATCTGACCAGATTTACAACCTGTCGCTCACCCGCAGCGCCACCGTGCTTCTGGGCCGTGGCCAGCGCGCGGTGATCGGCGTCGGCCGTGTGAAGACGCCGACCCTGGCGATCGTCTGCAGGCGGGAACTGGAAATCCGGGCGTTCCGGCCGCAAACGTATTTTGAGGTGGTGGCGGTCGCGCGCGTCGCCAGTGGTACCTTCCTGATGCGGCATGCCCCGCCGGAGAAAATCCTCAAACCAGAGGATGCGGCGGCGATCGCGGCGCGCGCTGACGACTTTACCGGCCCACTTGCCGTCAAGGTAGAGGAGAAGCGGCAGGCGCCGCCACGGCTGCACGACCTGCCCACGCTGCAGAAACTCTGCGGCTCTCGCTTCGGCTGGTCCGCCGCCCGCACGCTCGAGGTCGCCCAGGAGCTTTACGATGGGGAGGGCAAGAAGCTCATCACTTACCCGAGGGCCGAGTCGCGATACCTGCCCGAAAACCTGATCCCGGATGTGCCGAAGATCGTCGCGGCGCTGACCGGGGGAAAGATGTTCGGCTCGCTGCCGATGCCGCCTCAACCGGTCATCCGGCGGGGAAAACAGGGGCACTTCTGGGACAAGGGGCTGGAGGGCGTGTCCCACCACGCCATTATCCCGAACGTGAACACGGCCGGCGATCTGCGCGCCATCTGGCCCAGGCTGTCAGCCGACGAACGGCGGCTGTTCATGATCATCGCCCGATCCTACCTGGGCGCGCTGATGCCGGATTATCGTTACCGTCAGACGACGGCGCTGCTGGATGTGCACGACCACGTATTCCGCGCCGTCGGCCGTCAACCGATCGGGATTGGGTGGCGGGCCGCGTTCGGCGAGGACGGAGAACGTGAGGACGATGAAGACAGCCAGACGCTGCCCGCTCTGAGAAATGGCGAGTCGGCCAGCCTGAGCCACTCGAAGGTGGAGAGGAAGGAAACCAAGCCACCACCCCGCTACAATGAGGGGACTTTGATCGAGGCCATGGCGAACGCCTGGCGCTTCGTCGAGAACCCGGAGCACCGCGAGCGGTTGAAGGAAGCCAAAGGCATTGGCACGCCTGCCACGCGTGCTGAGGTAATCCAGGGTCTCAAGCGCCAGGAGTTCCTGGTCGTCAGCGGGAAGCATATCGTGCCGACGGACCGGGGCCTCGCATTGTTCGACGTCCTCGGTAAAGCCGACCCGGCGTTGGTGGATCCGGCGGTGACCGCGAAGTTGGAGTTCCTGCTGGACGAGGTGCTCTATGGTCGGCGCCGCGCGGAAGAGGCGATCGATGCGGTGTGCAGGCAGGCCTCCCGCATCATCGGCCGACTTCAGGAGCGGACTGCGGGGGACGATCCGCCATTGCCGGTAATTGCCGCGCGGGCAGGTCCAGTGGCCCGGGGCCGCGGCAAGACCGGGAGAGCGTCCGCCCGCACAAGGGGGGCGACGCCGCCTGATGATGCCGATGCGGCCACTCCCCCCAGGCGGCGGACCAGGGCAGGCACCCGAATGGCGCCGCCAGCTGTTCCCGCGAGCAAAAGCGCGGCAGCGCGCCTTTCCCCCACGAACAATCGGGCGAAACCAACTGCCTCGACCTCGAGTACAAAAGAGCCTCTGGTGCGACGCGAGCGGCGCCCCGCCGTTGTCGTCCCGGCTAACCATGGCGGCGCGCGGACATCGGCAAAGGAAGCCGGCGGCGACAGGAGCGATGGACATTCCAACGGTACTGGCGATGGAACCCGGCTCAACATTCCGTTCGGTAACAAGGAATTGGCCATGAGACTGGGCGCCCAATACCGTGCCGGCGGCTGGTTTGCGCCTCCGGGGACCGACCTCGGGCCCTTTCAGGAGAAGGGATGGGGGAAGCCAGACGCATAAAAACACGCATAATTCGGTGTTGATTTCCGGAATACGCTGTGCGAGGAAGTAGCAATCCAGGGAGTGCCCGCTGATGCCGATTCCTGACGAGGCCACCGTGCGACAGGTTCTCGCAAAGGATGGGCGCGATTTGCGCATCCGTACGTGCATTGAGAGATCGTGGGCCAACGTGAAGGAAAAGTATCAGGATCGCCCCAGGTGGCGCAGGAAATCCACGACTCGGGCGCTAATGTGGGAAAACAGTGTTGAAGCCGTCGCCGCCGAGTTTGACGAGGACGACGGAATCAAGCCGATCGGACATGTCGATACGATTTCGTTCGTCGTT
>CALFNB010000515.1 GCA_937902425.1 uncultured Acetobacteraceae bacterium
ATCTCCGGCAGTTTGACCGGAGTGTTCTCGATCACGTCGTGCAGCAGGCCGGTGGCGATGGAGGCGGTGTCGAGCCGATAGCCCGCCAGGATGTCGGCCACCGCGACGGGATGGCTGAAATACGGATCGCCGTTGTCGCGGCGTTGCGTGCCGTGCGCCTGCATGGCCATGACGTAGGCGGCGTCGATCAGCCGCGTGTCGGCCTTGGCGTCATAGGCGTGGATCTTCTCGGTGAGTTCGAACTGCCGGATCATCGCCGGCCGCGCGGGCGTGGCGTCGGCTGTTGGGGTGGTCAGTCCTTCGGGAGCGCGAGCGGGCATGGGCCGGGCGGGCCGGTTCGCCTCGCCGTCGCCATGCCCGATCGTCATTTTCGCGCGGCCGTCATTTTTTGTGCGCCACCGGGTTAGCGGCCTTCCCGGTCGCCGAGTTCCGCCTCGATGGCCGCTTCCATGTCCTCGGGGGACAGGGTCTCGATTTCTTCTTCCAGGGTCGAGGCTTCCTCGTCGGCGCTGACGTCCTGCAGGCCGAAGATGTTCTGGTCGGTCGGAATGAGGTCCAGCACTTCCTCGTCCGCCGGCTCCGGCTCGGGGGCACGCGAGAGGGCGCGGATCAGGTCCTGCTCGATGCGGCCGAGTTCGATGGTTTCCTCGGCGATTTCGCGCAGCGCGACGACGGGGTTCTTGTCGTTGTCGCGGTCGACGGTGAGTTCCTCGCCGCGGGCCAGGTTGCGGGCACGCTGGGAGGCGAGCAGCACGAGCTCAAAGCGGTTGGGAACTTTTTGGACGCAATCTTCGACGGTGACGCGCGCCATGGCGCTCAACCTCCGGTCTGGGGAATGGGGCGAATGGGTTAGGTAGGGGTTTTGGGGACGAAAAGCAAGGGTGGGGTTGCAGTCAGAGGTCTCGGGCGAGGCGGAAGCGGACGAGGAGGCTTCCGTCGGCGGTTACCCCCCACCCCTCGAACATCGTCGGAAAGAAAGCGCGTGGGTTCCTTGATCATTCATGCATCCCATGCGATTTATGCAGAATATGGATTTTTGGAGCGCCGCGGTGATCAAAGTGTCCGCCGCCGAATTCCAACGGAATATCGGCCGCTATCAGGATCTCGCGCTGACCCAGGCGATCGCCGTGACCCGTAACGGCCGCGAGCGCACCGTGCTGATCTCCGTGGACGAGTACCAACGCCTCAAGCGCCGCGATCGGCAGGTGCTGCGACTGGAGGACTTTGGCTCCGACGACATCGCCGCGCTGGAAGCCACGCGTGCGCCGGACGCGACGAAAGATTTTGACAGCGAGTTGACCTGGTCGGAGCGTGGCGTTTCCCACGCCCGTTCCTGGCCGCGTCGTTCGGTACAGCTACCTTTGGGCCAGTGAGCATGCGCGCGGCCAGGAGGAAGGCGTCAAGGACCGGCCTTGCGCGATCGTTCTCACGACCGCCGGAGACGCAGGTGAGACGGTGGTGACCGTGCCGCCGATCACCCATTCCCCGCCGGTGGATCCGCGGCTGGGGATCGAACTTCCTCATGCCACGAAGCGCCGACCGGGACTGGACGACGCGCAGTCATGGGTGGTGATGACAGAGGTCAATCGCTTTGCCTGGCCCGATCCCGACCTGGTTCCGTCTACCCTGGGCGACGCGAGCAGCGTGGCGTACGGCCTTCTGCCATATGCCTTGTTCGAGAAAATCTGACTGACGTTCATTGAGGCTCTGAAGGCGCGAATCGCACATGCGGTGCCGCGCACGGAATAACACCCCACGCCTCACCTGCTGGGCCTCGCGCCGCGGTGAACACTGAATTCACACTTCAGCCTGAAAACTGAAACGCCGGCGGGAATGTCCCCGCCGGCATCTCACCTGGAGGAAAAAGGATGCCTGACGTCCTTCTGCTCCTGTTGCTGATCAAGGGCATCATGCGAAGGCGGTAGGGGAACGGGCCGGCCCACCCCTGGTGTGTTGTTATATCATCGCATGCGGACAGTCACCTTCGGAACGATCTCCCGCCACCCGGGGGCTGTTCGACCGACACCGAACCTTGTGCCAGGTTAGCCCCCGAACGCGCGGGCCGCCATTGCCCTGACAAACAGGAGACGCACGGGATGCAGATCAAGAAGGGCTACAAACAACTGCTCGACGAAGCCAACGCGGTGATCGAAACCCTGACCCCAGAGCAAGCCATCGCCGAACACGGCCGCGACAACGTCGTCTTCGTCGACCTGCGCGACCCGCGCGAACTCGACCGCGAGGGCAAAATGTCCGCCGCCTTCGCCTGCACCCGCGGCATGCTGGAGTTCTGGATCGACCCGGAAAGCCCCTATCACAAGCCGATCTTCGCCGAGGACAAGCGATTCATCTTCTTTTGCGCCGGCGGCTGGCGGTCCGCGCTCGCCGCGAAGACGGCCAAGGAGATGGGACTGGAAGACGTCGCGCACATCGAAGGCGGTTTTGGTGCCTGGAAGAAGGCCGGCGGACCCACCGAGCCGCCGAAACCGCGGACCTGACCGCAACCTGATGTCATGTGCCGGAACCGGCGCGTTCCAGCAGCGCGAGCGGCAGCCGGACCCTCCGCACTTTCCAACGCAGCCCTTGCAACGCCATCTCCACGCGGATTGGCTCGGCCGCGGCATCGCTCCGCACGAGGACCAGAAATTCCGTGGGACCGCTGAAAAACGCCCATTCCACATGAGCATTCCCTGAGGCACTCCCCGGGGCATTACGTGGGACATTCCCTGGGGCATTCCGTGTGACATTCCCCGGGACATTCCAGGCGACATTCCCGGCGACATTCCCGGGCGCTCTGACGGGGTCGCTCACCGGGCCATCCATGGGGCCATCCATCGGGGCACCCACGTGGGCGTCCAATTGGGCATCCACCGGGCCATCCACCGGGGCATCCGCGGCGATAACCGCATGTCGCGTGTCATCAGCGGGGCGGGTCATCGACACCAGCATTTCCGGGGTAACGGTACGATCGACCGCGTTACCGGTCATCCCTCGCACGAACCCCGCCCCGAACGGCGCCAGTTCGTTACCTGGCCGTGCCGTCTCCGGCTCGTCGAGCAGTTCGTCGCAGATGTCTTCCTTCAGGCCTTCCCGCACCGCGTACCAATCCACCAGCGACCGTAACGTCGCGGCGTCCGACTGGCGCACCGCGGTATCGAGCCGATACAGCGTGGCATAGGGATACAAGAGATACCCGGCCCCAAGTCCCATCAACACCGCGACGACTGGCCACCTGACTCGCATCTCACACTCCTGGTTCGTCGCCGGCGTATCCTCGGCCAGCCCATGCGGTGCCACGGGGCGGTGCCACGGGGCGGTGCCAGGGGCGGTTGGTCAGACGGAGTGGTGGCCGGCGTGAAGCCGCTTCACCGATCCGCGCCGTGAACCAGCGAGGCATACAGCGCCTCGTCCGTCGCTCCTTCCGTGCTGAACGCCAGAACACCGCTGTCCGGGCCAAGCCCGATCGCCGCTCTCGCCCCCAGATCCGCCGCGGCCTGAAGGTAACCGGCGAGACCGGCCACACCGGACTCTCCAGCGACAATGCCGGACGCGGCCAATAGTTGCATGGTGTCGATCGCCGCTTCATCGGGGATCGACATGAACGCCATCGCCGCGCGGTCCAGTTCCCTCCAGGCCAACAGGCTCGGTTCGCCGCATGCGAGGCCGGCCATGATGGTGTCGAGATCGCCGGTGACCGTGGTGAGCCGCCCGGCCTGGGCACTGGCCAGCAGACAGGCGGCGCGGTCTGGCTCGACAACGATCAGCGCCGGATCGGTTCCCCAGCGTGCCCGCATCTGGACCGCCACCGCGGCCGCCGCTCCGCCGACGCCGCCCTGGATGAACACGTGGGTTGGCGGTGGCCCGATCCATTGGTCCGCCGCCTCATCCGCCATCAGGCGGTAGCCTTGCATGATGTCGCGCGGCACCTCGGTGTAGCCGGGCCACGACGTGTCGGAGACGACGAACCAGCCATGCGCCCGCGCGTCTCGGGCGCAGGCGCGGACCGCGTCGTCGTAGGTTCCGGGCACTCGCCGAACCTCGGCCCCGAACCCGGCGATGGCGGCTTCCCGGCCGGCGCTGACGGTCGTGTGGATATAGATCACACATCGACAATGGAACCGGGAGGCGGCCCAGGCGACGGCGCGGCCGTGGTTGCCGTCGGTGGCGGAGGTGATGGTGATGTCGCGCGTGGCCTCGGCGAAGCGGCCGTCGGAGAGATCGGCGGAACAGGCGGACGGCGCGACGCCTCGCCGGGCCAGTTCAGTGGCCAGCAGGTTGACGACGGCATAGGCGGAGCCCAGAGCCTTGAAGCTGCCGAGACCGAAACGGGCTGACTCGTCTTTCAGCCGGATCGTTCCGGGCAGCGGCAAATCGCGCAGCGGTGTGGACGCGTAGCCGTCCCAGCCGGTGATCTCCGCCTTCGCGCGCCGAAATCCGGCGGCGGGCAG